>DASUIM010000287.1:0-1866 GCA_036279775.1 Fluviicoccus sp.
CCCGATCATCTTCGGCCTGTCGAACCCGACGCCGGAAATCATGCCGGAAGAAGTGAAGGCCGTGCGTGACGACGCCATCATCGCCACCGGCCGTTCCGACTACCCGAACCAGGTCAACAACGCCCTCTGCTTCCCCTACATTTTCCGGGGCGCGCTGGACGTGGGCGCCACCAACGTCAACGAGGCAATGAAGATTGCCTGCGTGGAAGCCATTGCCCGCATGGCGCATGTGGAACAGACCGAATCGACCGCGTTCGGCGAAGTGACTTCCTTCGGCCCGGATTACATCATTCCCAAGGCCCTGGACCCGCGCCTGATCATGGAAATCGCCCCGGCCGTGGCCAAGGCGGCCATGGAATCCGGCGTGGCTACCCGTCCCATCGCCGATCTGGATGCCTATCGCCAGAAGCTGTCGGAATACGTCTACAACTCCGCTTTCATCATGAAGCCGGTGTTTGCCCAGGCCAAGTCGCAGCCGAAGCGCATCATCTTCTGTGAGGGCGAAGACGACCGCGTGCTGCGCGCGGTGCAGATCGTGGTGGATGAAGGCCTGGCCAAGCCGATCCTGATCGGCCGCGTGCCGGTGATTGAAAGCAAGATCCAGCGCCTGGGCCTGCGCATCCGTTCCGGCATCGACTTTGAACTGGTGAACCAGGACAACGATCCGCGCTACAAGGAATACTGGACTTACTATCACCGCCTGATGGAACGCCGTGGTATCGGCGTCGAGCTGGCCAAGCGCGAAGTGCGCCGCCGCACCACGCTGATCGGGGCGCTGCTGATGCACTTCGGCGAGGCGGACGGCATGATCTGCGGTACTTTCGGCCATTACCAGCTGCACCTGGATTATGTGTCCGACGTGATCGGTCTGGGTCGGAAGGCGCAGAACTTCTACGCCATGAACGCGCTGATCCTGAACGATCGCACCCTGTTCATCGCCGACACCTACGTTAATCCGGACCCGACCGCGCAGCAGATCGCCGAGATGACGCTGCTGGCCGCCGAGGAAATCCGCCGCTTCGGCATGACGCCGAAAGTGGCGCTGCTGTCGCACTCCAGCTTCGGCACCAGCAACACCGCCAGCGCCCAGAAGATGCGCGATGCCTACGCCATCCTCAGCGCCAATGCGCCGGAACTGGAAGTGGACGGGGAAATGCACGGCGACGCCGCGCTGGATGAAAATGTCCGCCACGACACCTTCCCCAACTCGCGCCTGAAGGGCAACGCCAACCTGCTGATCATGCCGACGCTGGATGCCGCCAACATCGCCTTCAACCTGTTGAAGACCGCGAATGGCAACGGCGTCACCATCGGCCCGATCCTGCTGGGCGCCAACCAGCCGGTGCATATCCTGACCTCGTCAGCCACCACCCGCCGCATCGTCAACATGACGGCGCTGACGGTGGCGGAAGCCATCGCCAATCAGGGCTAAGCCCCGGTTGCGGTGTCAGGCGAAGGGCGGCGAAAGTCGCCCTTCTGCTTTCTGCGATTCCCCCCGTCTGTTAAATTTGCCGCTTCACTCCAGGCTGCGCCGCCATGACCGATCACCCCGCCGAATTCCTTGCCCGCCTCCGCCATAGCCTGGACGCCAATACCCTGTCGAAACTGGTGCTGAGCAAATATCAGGGAGAAGAGCCGGAACTGGCGCGACTGACGGTGCGGCCGGTCAGCCTGCGCGGTCAGGACTGCCTGAGTTTCGTCTACCAGTACCAGACACGCGAGATCACCAAGAATCATCCCGTGGCGGAAGGCGTGGCGCTGGTCGGCGCGCTGCTGGGCCGGGACTTCAAGAACGCCAATTTGCTGGCCAGCGACGGCGAAACCCAGCTGCAGTTCAGCAAGAAGGGCAAGACCTCGCTGCAGCAT
>DASUIM010000288.1:0-1337 GCA_036279775.1 Fluviicoccus sp.
GGTGTAACCCATCGCCAGCGCGGCGGTCATTACCGAACCCGCCACCACCACAAAAACCAGGGCAAAGAGAATGGAAGCCAGACGCCAGTTCATGATGCAATCTCCACAGTAAAAATAAGGTCTTTGAGACAGTTATACACCCGCCTGTATCACTTGTGAAGCACTAAATTTTTACCCTTAAGGAGAATCATTCTTGTTGTTTTTTAAGGAAATATTTGACGAAAACAGTCAGGTTTGAGGGGGTGGCGGGGCGGTGATTTACCCATATGATTTATAAGGAAATTTAACAAATATCAAGGTCGCCTGCGCTTCCTTCGGCGGTGGCTACCCGCCGATCAGGGTGCCGCTGGCGCAGTCGACGGCCTGCCAGCCGGTGGCGCGGCACAGCGTCCGCAGCCGCTCGACAATCGCCGGTCCGGCGCGCACATGCAGCATCAGACAGTCGGCGGGGTCGTCGTCGCCCAGGTTGAATTCCACTGAATCGCCACCGTCCTCCCACTGGCCCCAGGCCGGGTCGCTCCAGTCGGTGCCGGGGAAATGGCGGCTGACGGTGGCATGCACCTCGGACAGGCTGCCCAGCGGCAGCAGCGCTTCGTCGTCGGCGACGGTGTCGCTGACGGGGCGGGCAAAGCGGAAAAGGGTGATGTCCCAGCTCATGGCGTCATCCGTGTCGGGGTGATGTGGCGGCATGATGCCAGCCGCCGCGTCGGCCGGGAAGCGCGGGTATAATGCCGCTTTCCTTCACCCGCCGACCGCCGCGTATGTCCCTGCCCATCGACGCCATCCTGCCGCAGCTGCTGACCACGCTGGAGCAAACGAACGCCGCCGTGCTGCAGGCTCCGCCCGGCACCGGCAAGACCACGCGCGTGCCGCTGGCCCTGCTCGACGCCGCCTTCCTGGCCGGCCAGAAGATCGTGATGCTGGAGCCGCGCCGCCTGGCCGCCCGTTCCGCCGCGCGCTACATGGCGGCGCTGCTGGGTGAGGAGGTCGGCAAGACCGTCGGCTACCGCACCCGCCTCGACACCCGTGTCTCCGCCGCTACCCGCATCGAGGTGGTGACCGAGGGCATCCTCAGCCGGATGTTGCAGGGCGACGAGGAACTGACCGGCTACGGCATCGTCATCTTCGACGAATTCCACGAACGCTCGCTGCAGGCCGACCTGGGGCTGGCGCTGGTGCGTGAATGCCAGCAGGTTCTGCGCGAGGACCTGCGCGTGCTGGTGATGTCCGCGACGCTGGACGCCGCGCCCATCGCCCGCCTGCTGGGGGATGCGCCGGTGCTGCGCTGTCCGGGGCAGATGCATCCGGTGGAGATCCGCTACAGCGCGCCGGGCCGT
>DASUIM010000289.1:0-2917 GCA_036279775.1 Fluviicoccus sp.
CCGCAAATCCAGCAGGGGACCGACATGCGCCAGCCGCGCCACGTCGGGCCGCCCCAGCAGGTATTGGGTGAACAACGCATAGCCGACCAGGATCGGGGCCACCAGCCCCATCAGCAGGATGCTCTTGTCGGTGATGCTCCATTCCAGCACGGAGGCCAGACGCTGGCGCCAGCTCTGCATCGGGATGCTCTCTTGTTATGGTCGGGGAACGGCCTGAACGGCCGTTCGTATTCTGGTTTTATTGAGAGGAACTATCGCGGAATGCGGCGGTTTTGAAAAGGGGGACGTCCGGACAACCGGCGTCCCGGCAGGCGGGAATCAGTCGCGGAAGGTGGCGGGACGCTTCTGCATGAACGCGGCGGCGGCTTCCTCCAGGTCCTTGGAAAACAGCATCGCCGCGTTCCACGTCGCCACATAGTTCAGGGCGTCGGCGGTGCTGTGGTCGCGGGCGTAGCTGATCATTTCCTTGGTGCCGCGGATGCACAGCGGCGACTTGGCGGCGATGGTGCGGGCCATCTCCTCCACCCCGGCGAACAGCGCCTCCGGCGTGTCGAAGCAGCGGTTGACCAAACGAATGGCCTGCGCTTCCGCGCCGCTGACATTGCGGCCGGTATAGGCCAGCTCGCGCGCCATGCCCTCGCCGACAATGCGCGGCAGCCGTTGCAGCGTGCCCACATCGGCGGTCAGGCCGACATCGATTTCCTTCACCGTGAAATAGGCGTCCGCCGAGCAGTAGCGCATGTCGCAGGCGGTGATCATGTCGATACCGCCGCCGATGCACGCGCCGTGAATGGCCGCCAGCACCGGCTTGCGGCACTGCTCGATGGCGTTGAAGCTGGCTTGCAGCTCCAGAATCAGGCGGCGCAGTTTCTCGCGGGAGCGGCCGGTGCAGTCGTCCGCCACCCGTCCCTGCACCCCGAACAGCAGGCTGAGGTCGATGCCGGAGGTGAACAGGCGGCCGTTGGCCTTGAGAATACCGACACGCGCTTCCGGGGTTTCATCCAGCCAGTCGAAGGCGGTTTTCAGCTCCGCCCACAGCTCGGCGTTCATGGCGTTGAGCTTGTCCGGGCGGTTGAGGGCGATGGTGGCGACGCCGTCGCTGAGGCTGACGTCGAGGGTGGTGAAGCTGGGCATGGTTAGTCTCCGCAATGTGAATGAACCGACAGGAAATATTCGCCCATCAACCGCCCCGCCCACGAACGCGGCGACCAGCCTTCATAGTGCGCGCAATGGCTGCCCTGCGCGGTGGTGACGAGGATGACATTGGGCATGCGCGCCATCGCCTCGCGATAGGGCGCGATGTTCTCGAAACGGCACACCGGATCGTCCTCGGCGTTGAGGATCATGATCGGCTTGGTGATGGCCGTGAATACCCGCATCGGGTTGCTGGCGGCCGCGTACGCCGCCAGGGAATCAAAACCGGACAGCTCGTAACTGTGGTCGTGGAACTCGGCCAGATTGCGCGCCCTGTGCAGCGTGCGCACGGTGGGCAGATGCGCCAGATGCCCGGCGTGCGGCCGGATGAACTGTTTGGACAGCTTCTTCGCCATCAGACGGCTGTAGAAGGGATGGGCCTTGGCGAAGGCGTCGTCGGTGTTGTAGCCGGGGCAATAGGCGAAGGCGGCACGGAACAGCGCGTTCTCCCCTTCTTCCCCCAGATAGCGCACCAGCAGCCCCGACCCCGCCGACGAGCCGACGCCGTACAGCACCGAGTCGGGCAACTGCGCGCGGATCACTGCCAGTTGCTCGCGAAGGTCCTGCGTGCAGCCCAGGATATTCAATTTCGGCGTGGCCAGCGGCAGGTGGGCGTGGCCACGCCGCAGGCACAGCACCACACGCCAGCCGGTGCTTTCATGCAGGTCGCGCACCAGCTCCTGCATGCTGGCCGGGCTGCCGGTAATGGTGTGCAGCACGACGATGGTGGGGGTTTGCGGCGGCAGGTGGAAACCCAGCCAGTGCAGTTCGGTTTGGCCGCCGTCGGCCATGACCAGCGGCTGGATGCGGTCGTAGGGCAGCCTGTCCGTCTTCTTGCGGGCGTTCAGGAACACCAGTTGCAGGTGGGTGTTGAACAGCCACGGCGTGGGCCGGTAGGGGCGGTGCAGGCGCGGCAGCGCATCCAGCAGGCGGCGGGTCTGCGGATTGTCGTGGCAATGCACACGGGGAATCTGGCCCTGCAAGCGCTGACGGGCAGCGGCGGGACGGAGAGAATCGCGGATGGTGGACATGAGGGTGCGCCCTGCCGGTAAACAGCCAGACGCCAAGCTTAAGGTCTGGGCGGCCTATATGCAACTAGTTGCATATAGGCCGCCCGGTATTGTCTTCCCGGTCAGGGCTTGGCGCCAAACGCCCCGATAAAGGTCTTGCCCGGCCCCGGTGACGGATCGCTGAGGACAAAGGTGCCCGCCAGTTCATTCGCTCCCGTGCCGTAGAAGGTGCCGCGCAGGGTGGTGTGGGTCGCCGACGGGATGGTGGGCGACGTCACGGTCGCCGTGAAGCTGTTGCCGCTGATGACACCGCCGCTGATCACCATGTCCCGGAACGGATTGTCGATGGCCGGGGCATAGACGCTGTAGGGCGTCAGTGTCGACACGCCGGGCGTGGTCGCGATCGACGAGATGCTGCCGGTGACGGTGCCGGCGGCAAAGTCGACGGTCAGGCTCACCGTGCCGGTGGCGTCATCCGAACCGCCGACCGTGGTGGTGGCAATCACCCCGGCCATGCTGCCGTTGAACACCACCGTGCCCGACCCCGGCAGGCTGCCGGGCAGCGCCGTGCCCCCGGCAAACGCGCCGTAGGTGGTGATGGCGTTGGCGGGCATCGGGGCGGCCAGCACATCGCGGATCGTCCAGACGCCAAAGTCCGCCGCCGTCAGTCCCACCGAACCGGCCAGACGGAGGGAGGTCATCGCCAGCGGGGT
>DASUIM010000290.1:0-1499 GCA_036279775.1 Fluviicoccus sp.
GCCGCGTCGGCGCTGGCCAGTGAATCGCCGGACGCCCGCCGCGCCGCTATCCACGCGCTGGAGAATTCGCTGTACCCGGAAGTGCGCGCCAAGCTGGAAAACCTGGCGGAAAACGATGCGGATGCCGGGGTGAAGAACACCGCCAAGGCGGCGCTGGTGGCCATAGACGAGAAACTGGCCGTGAACCATGCCGCCGAGAACATCTTCTTCGGCCTCAGCCTGGGCTCGGTGCTGCTGCTGTCGGCCATCGGGCTGGCCATCACCTTCGGGGTGATGGGCGTGATCAACATGGCGCACGGCGAGCTGATGATGCTGGGCGCGTACACCACCTATGTGCTGCAGCAACTGATGCCCAACTCGATAGGCACCAGCCTGCTGCTGTCGATTCCGGCCGCCTTCCTGGTATCGGGACTGGTCGGCATCGCCATCGAGCGCGGCATCATCCGCCACCTGTACGGGCGGCCACTGGAAACCTTGTTGGCCACCTTCGGCATCAGCCTGATCCTGCAACAGGCGGTGCGTTCGGTGTTCTCTCCGCTGAACCGGCAGGTGGCCTCGCCGGAGTGGATGAGCGGTTCACTGGTGATCAATCCGGCGCTGGCCATTACCTATAACCGACTGTTCATCTTCGCCTTCGCGCTGCTGGTGTTCTTCGTGCTGCTGGTGGCCATCAAGCGCACCACGCTGGGCCTGAAGCTGCGCGCCGTCGCCCAGAACCGCGCCATGGCGCGGGCCGTCGGGGTGCGCGCCGACTGGGTGGACGCCCTCACCTTCGGCCTCGGCTCCGGCATTGCCGGGGTGGCGGGCGTGGCGCTGTCGCAGCTGACCAACGTCGGGCCGAACCTGGGCCAGGCCTACATCATCGACTCGTTCATGGTGGTGGTGTTCGGCGGCGTCGGCAACCTGTGGGGCACGCTGGTGGCGGCGCTCAGCCTGGGCGTGGCCAACAAATTCCTGGAGCCGTTCGCGGGCGCGGTGCTGGCGAAAATCCTCATCCTCGGCTTCATCATCCTGTTCATCCAGAAACGGCCGCGCGGATTGTTCCCGCAAAAAGGCCGGGCGGCGGAGGCCTGATCATGCTGACCCAACGCCTTATCCTCGCCGATCGCGGCAGCCGCTGGCTGCTGGGCCTGCTGGCCCTGACCACCGTGCTGGTGCCGGTGCTGAACCTGTGGGTGCCCGCGGACTCGGCGCTGCACCTTTCCACCTTCACCGTGACGCAACTGGGGAAATTCCTCTGCTTCGCGCTGCTGGCGCTGTCGCTGGACCTGATCTGGGGCTACTGCGGCATCCTGTCGCTGGGCCACGGCGCTTTCTTCGCGCTGGGCGGCTACTGCATGGGCATGTACCTGATGCGCCAGATCGGCACGCGCGGCGTCTACGGCAATGCCGACCTGCCGGATTTCATGGTGTTCCTGAACTGGGAGACGCTGCCCTGGTACTGGCACGGCTTCGACATGTTCTGGTTCGCCATGCTGATGGTGCTGGCGGTGCCGGGC
>DASUIM010000291.1:0-4403 GCA_036279775.1 Fluviicoccus sp.
GCCGTCGGCGCCCTGAACGGCCTAGACCCCCATCGCCAGTTGCAGCTTCTGCCAGTCCGGCGCGGGCAGCACGCCGCGCGCCAGCGCCAGCAGGCCGTCCAGCACCGGGCGCGGCGCTTCCTGGCGCACGCTGTCCAGCAGGCGGTGGCGTTCGCTGGGGTTGAAGGCGGTCAGCATCCACTGCATCGCCACCGCGTTCTCCTCGGGCGGAATCGACGCCACCAGCCGGTCGTGGATGCCAATGATCTGCGCATCGCTGTAATGCCGCCACAGCAGCGCGTTGTTGCGGCTTTCCTCCTCGTCCATGTGCGCCAGGTTGTCGGCGACAAACAGCGCCAGCTTGCGGTACAGCACCGCCAGCACGCCCTCTCGCGCGCCGGGTTCGCAGGCGCGGGCCTGGTCGGCCAGTTCGCGCAGTTCCCAGATCTGCGTCATGTGCTCGCGGTGGTGGGCGTCCATGCCGTCGGCCGAGCCGGGGACGGCCGCCTGCATCGCCGGGTGGATGAAGGTGTTCTCGTGGTGCAGGTGGCTTTCGCAGAAGTCGAGCAGGCCGTCCAGTTCGGCCATCGCGCGGTGCAGGTCGGCATAGACCTCGAAATCGACGCGGCCGACCTTGAGCAGGGTGTCGGCGAGATAGGCGCGCAGGCCCTTGTGGATGAAGCGGTAGATATCGAAACGCGGTGCGGACATGACGGGTACTCCCTGAGGTTGATGGAGACAGCGTATCCGGCCCGGCCAGGGCCGTTTGCTAAATGATCTGTAAGAACATCCTAAGAATTCCCTAAAACCGCGCCGACGAACCGCGCTTGACACCCCGCCTTCTCCCTCCTACCATAAATGAATGAACGTTCATTCCGTTAAGGACTGCCAAGCCACGGGGAACGCTCCCGCCGCCCGCGCGGCCTTACCGCCTGTTTCCGGAGAACCGACCATGTCCGTCGCCAACAACCGCACCGTGCTGTACTTCCCGTCCGTGGCCTATGACCTGATCCAGCTGGCCATGTTTCCCCTGAACTACGCCATCGGCGGCCTGTGCTACCTGCAGCCGGGGCAATCGGAATGGAACGGCGACGACTTTGCCGCGCAGGATGTCCGCGGCAGCGGCAAGTCCGTGGAAACACTGAAGCAGGAACTGCTGGGCGGGGCCGACATCGCCTTCAACGAACAGGATCTGGTGCGGCTGTATGACGCCCTGCCCGCCGTCAGCGCCCGCGACGACCTGATCGGCCGCACCTGGAAGGGCCGCATCGTCCGCACCGGCGGCTCGGTGCTGGATCTGGCGGAATGGGCGATCGTGCGGCCGCTGTCGAAACTGGGCCTGGCCTGGGGCAAGCGCTACCGCAGCGCCGACCAGGGCGATCCGCTGCTGTTCAACTGGAAGGGCCGGGTGTTCACGCCGGTGCCGCTGTGGGGCAATGTCGGCATGACCGATATCCGCTGGCGCGGCGAAACCACCGCGACCATGAACTACGACCACCAGCCGTGGAAGGATTACTTCAAGCTGCTGGGCGATGACAACGGCAAGGTGGTGCTGCTGGGCGTCTGGACGCACAAGCACATTGCGGGCGGCTGGTTCACGCTGACACTGGATGCGGAAACGCCGACCAAGCCGTAAACGATCAGGCCGGTTCCGGGCGGTGGCAGACCACGCACAGCTTGCGGCCGTCCGCTCAGGGATCGAGACTGTAGGCCGCCGCCGCGCTGGCCACCCGGCCATCGGCGTCGAAGAAGAAGGTTTCCGCCACCGGACCGCGATGCCCCTGGTAGTACAGCGTCAGGCAATCCGCGCCCAGCAGCACGTCGCGCAGCTCGAAATGCAGCTGCGGCAGGCGTTGCAGCGCCGCCGCCCAGTAGGCGCGCACCGCCGCCTTGCCCTGCAGCTGTCCGGAGGGGTCGCCGGTGACGACGGTGATCATCGGCGAACGGAAGCCGAAGTCGTCACGGTAGTGCGCCAGCACGCGGTCGAGGTCGTGGGCGTTCCAGGCGGCAATCCACTCCGCCGCAAACCGGCGGGCGAAGGCGTCATCAATCACAGCGGTCATCGGGTTTCCTCCTGTCTCCATTTCACCAAGCGGTCACTGGCGCAAGCATGCCACGGATCAGCGGCCGTAGGTGGTCTTCAGCACTGCAGAGCCCAGCCGGTTCATGTGGATCAGGAAGCCGATCAGGGCAGGCGAGGCGTCGGGCGGCGCGGGCAGCGTCTCCACCTTCAGCGCATGCACGGTCAGGATATAGCGGTGCTTGCCCGCCCCGGCCGGGGGGCAGGCGCCGCCAAAGCCGGGCGCGCCGAAATCGGTGCGGCCCTGCACCGCCCCGGCGGGCAGCCTGGCGCCGTCAGCGGAACCGGCATCGGCGGGCAGCCCCCCGGCCGTGGCGGGAATGTTGTAGACCACCCAGTGCCACCAGCCCGAACCGGTGGGCGCATCCGGATCGTACAGCGTCACGGCAAAACTCTTGGTGCCCGTGGGCGCGGCGGTCCAGTGCAGTTCCGGCGAGCGGTTGCCGCCGTCACAGCCGAAGCCGTTGAAGACATGCAGCGACGGCAACGGCGTCTTCGGATTGAAGGTGGGGCTGTCGACGCGGAAGGGGGCGGCTTGGGCCAGCCCGGCGGCCAGCAGCAAGGCGGGGAACAACAGGGAACGGTTCATGGGGCGACTCCGGTATGCGGGGGAACACCGTCAGGATGCCGCCGGAGGGCGCGCCGCCGTTATCCGCTTTCCGTCAGTCCTTGTGCATCTTCTTTCAGGTTGGCGCGCACCAGCGACGGCGGCACTCCCCAGCGTTCCTGGAAGGCGGCGCTGAAGCGGCTGTGCGACTGCCAGCCGCATTGCTGCGCCACCTCGCCGACGGGCAGGCCGGTGGTTTGCAGCAGGCCGAGGGCGGTTTCCAGCCGCACCTCGCGCACCAGCGCCGCCAGCGTCACGCCGCTGCCGTCCAGACGGCGGCGCAGGGTGGACTCGCTGGCATGGAAGGCCGCCGCCAGCGCGGGCACATCCCAGTCGGCATGGGGCCGTTGCGCCACCAGCCGCCGCACCCGCTCCGCCCACGACAGTTCCTCCGCCGCCGCAAAGCGGCAGCCGCGCTGCGCCAGCAGCAACAGCACCTCGGTCAGCCGGTGACGGTGCAGGCGTTCGGCCAGCGGCCGGGGCCCGGCGGGCGGCAGGATGCGTTGCAGGGCGTCCCGCAATTCCTCGTCCACAGCCAGCACCTGCGCCGAAGATACCAACGGCAGTCCGGCCGGGACCTCGGCGGCGAATTCGCGCAGCAGCGGTGCGGGAAAGGCCACCGCCAGCGCCCGGTAGGCGCGGCGGTCCTGCGGGTCGTTAGTGACATCCCACTGCGTGCCGCGCGCGATGGCGACGCCCTGCCCCTCGCCGATCTCCAGCGCCGATCCGGGCCGGTGCAGGCGCTTGCGGCCGCCGCTGACGGCGATGAAGGCGTCATCACGGATGGTGAGGGTGCGCAGGGTGTAGGCGTCGGTGGCGACAATGCGCGCGCCGTAGGGCAGTTCCGGATTCATCAGGGGCCTCTCCTTCGCCGCACCGCCGGAAATGGCGGCGCGGCGCGGATCATTATGGCACCCGGATAGCGGCGGCGTCAGCGGCACAACCTGCCGCAACCGGCCGCCAATCCGCACCATCCTCACCGCGCTCGCGCCGGAAAATCCGGCCGCCCCCCGGTTCCAGGCAAGCCAGATGCAGCCAGCCGCCCTCGACCAGCGCCCGCAGCGTGTCATGCCGGGCCAGAATCGCCTCCACCGCCTCGCACGGCGCTTCCACCCACACCGTCAGCCGCCGCGGCGTGTGCCTCCAGCACTGGCCGTCGTGCAGGCATTGCAGCGGCAGGCCGGTGCGCAGGTCGCCGCCGTTGCCCTCGAAGACGCCGATGTTGCCGCCGACGATGTTGTGCAGCACCTTGTCGCCACTGCCCCAGCGCCGGTTGTCCACGGTCGAGGCGTAGTACTGCAGGTTGATCCAGTGCGCCACCACCACCGGCGCAGTCAGGATCAGTTCCAGCACCTGGTAGTCCGGATCGCGGGAAACCTCATAATCATGCAGGAAGCAGCGGCCGTGCAGGTTGAGATGCCGGGTGCGTTCGCGCGGCGCGGCGATGAATCCGGCGTTGTTCGCCAGCCCCCACTCCGGCCGCACCTCCGACCAGTCGCGGCCGCGCCGCCGCAGCGCCGCCGCCAGCGCGGCATCATCGTGTTCCGCCAGCCCCAGCGCGGGCGCGCGTTCGCGGCGGGTCCGGGCGGAAGCGGCCGCCAGCCAGCCGCGCACGGTGTTGAGGCTGTCACGGCCCGCCGGTTCCTCCGGCAGGTCGTACAGGGTGATCTCGTCGGTGACCGTATCGTGCAACGCGGCGATGAAGCGGGTATCCCCCGGCAGCTCCACCCCGCGCGC
>DASUIM010000292.1:0-1270 GCA_036279775.1 Fluviicoccus sp.
GCGCCTGACCCGCAGCTACAGCCTCAGCGACATCCCCCGCGCCGACGGTCGTCTGGCCATCACCGTGCGCCAGGAGGAGGGCGGCAAGGTCAGCACGCAACTGTGCCAGCACACCCGGCCCGGCGACATCGTCGAACTGGGTCAGGCCTTTGGCGACATGAGCCTGCCCGACGCGCCGGAAGGGGATTTTCTGTTGCTGGCGGCGGGCAGCGGCATTACCCCGCTGATCAGCCTGACCCGCGCGCTGCTGGCGGGCGACGCACCGGTGCGCGTGACGCTGGCCTACTGGGCGCAAACCCGCGCCGAGCTGTGCTTCCTCAATGAATTGCAGACGCTGGCCGCGAATGACCGCCGTTTCCGCCTGCTGACCGTGCTTACCCGTGAACCGGTTTTGCTGAAGGACGAACTGAGCGGCCGCCTCTCCGCCGAATTCCTGTCCGCGCAACTGCCGGATTTGGCCACGCAACAGGTCATGGCCTGCGGCCCCTTCGGCTTTGCCGACAGCGCCCGCCAACTGCTGCAAGACCGGGTCCAGGGCTTCACCGCCGAAGCCTTCACCCTGCCGCAAACCCCCGATGCCGACAGCAATCGCGCCGTCACCGTCACCCTGACGCGCAGCGCCCGCACCGTCACCCTGTCCTCCGCGCAGACATTGCTGGACGGGCTGGAAGCGCAGGGGATCCGCCCGGAGTCGGGCTGCCGCATGGGCATCTGCCATACCTGCAGTTGCAAGCAGCAGTCGGGCAGCAGCCGCAACCGCCTCACCGGCGACGTGCAGGACGAAGCGGGCAGCCAGGTGCGCCTGTGTGTCAGCCGCCCGCAAACCGATCTCGTGCTTGACCTCTGACCCTTTTGAATTGACCCGGACACCGCCATGACCGCCGCCCTGCCATACGCCCTGAATTCCCGTCTCAGCGAAGCCCAGCTCACCGCCCTGGCCGCCGAACTCGACGCCCTGCGCGACCGCGTCCTCGCCGACATTGGCCAGCGTGATGCCGACTACATCCGCAACATCCACAAGGCCGTGCGCTACACCGGCCTCGCCGGGCGCGGCCTGCTGATGGCGGGCATCTTCCCCCCGGCCTGGCTGGCGGGCACTGCGCTGCTGGGTGTGTCCAAGATCCTCGATAACATGGAACTGGGCCACAACGTCATGCACGGCCAGTTCGACTGGATGCGCGACCCCGCCTTCAACGGCAAGACCTTTGAATGGGACATCGTCGGCACCAGCGACAACTGGCGCTACACCCACAACTTCCGTCACCACACC
>DASUIM010000293.1:0-21553 GCA_036279775.1 Fluviicoccus sp.
CTATCTGGGCGAGTTGTTGTTTCCGTTCATGGCGCACCATCCGCGCCTGCAGGTGTCGCTGGATCTCGAAGACCGCACCGTCGACCTGGTGCGCGAAGGCTATGACCTTGGCATCCGCGTCACCCGTTCCCCGGCGCTGGAACTGCGCGCCCGGCAGCTGGCGGTCAGCCGCCGTGTGGTCTGTTGCAGTCCCGCCTATGCCGAACAGCACGGTCTGCCAAAGACGCTGGACGAGCTGTTGAAGCATGAAGCCATCGGCTACTCCAATGTCAGCGCCAGCCAGTTGTGGCAGTTCGAACCGGAAACCCCCGGCGGCGAGGTGCGGGCGCTGGCGATGCGCGGCCGCATCATGGTCAACAACGGCGAATCGGCGCGTTCCGCCGCCGTCGCCGGACTGGGCGTGGCCATGCTGCCGCTGTTCATCGTCGGCGACGCGCTGTGCAAGGGCGACCTGATCATGCTGCCCGACCTGGCCGAGCCGGTGCCCGACCACATCTTCGCCGTCTACCCGCAAACCCGCTATGTCAGCCGGGCGGTGCGCGGCGTCATTGATTATCTGGTGACCTCCCTGAGTGAAACCCCGCCGTGGGAGCGCGGCCTGCCATGTCGTGGTGTTCGCCCCCTGGAAACACCCTGAGCATCCCGTTGAAGCTTCTGCCGGTCCGGTATCGGCATTACAGTGGGCGCATCCACTGAATGAGGGTTTCATCATGAAGATCAGACAAGTCACCGGGCTGGTACGCGGTCAGGCCGCCAGCGATGGCGCGGGCGTGAAGTTGTCGCGGGTGATCGGCAACGGCCAGCTGCCCATGCTCGACCCGTTCCTGATGCTGGACGAATTCCGTTCGGACGAAGCCGGGGACTATATCGCCGGTTTCCCCGACCACCCGCATCGCGGCTTTGAAACCGTGACCTACATGCTGGCCGGGCGCATGCGCCACCACGACAACCAGGGTAACAGCGGCCTGCTGGAAGCGGGCAGCGTGCAATGGATGACCGCCGGACGCGGCATCGTCCACTCGGAAATGCCGGAGCAGGAAGACGGCCTGATGTGGGGCTTCCAGCTGTGGGTGAACCTGCCCGCCCGCGACAAGATGATGCCGCCGCGTTATCAGGACATCCGTCCCGAGCAGGTGCCGGAAGTGGCCTTTGACGGCGGCAAGGTACGGGTGGTTGCCGGGGAATTTGCGGGCGTGGCCGGGCCGGTGGAGGGCATTGTCACCGCGCCCTTGTATCTGGATGTGCGGCTGGATGCGGGCGGACAGTTCGCGACGGCGGTGCCCGCAGGGCATCATGCCTTCGCCTATGTCTATCAGGGCGGGGCGGTGATTGCCGGGAAGCCGGTGGCGCGTGGCCAGCTGGCTGTTCTGGGCGAGGGCGACCGGGTGGAAGCGGCGGCGGGCGATGAACCGGCGTCACTGATTCTGGTGGCGGCGCAGCCGTTGCGGGAGCCGGTGGCGCGTTACGGTCCGTTCGTGATGAATACGCAGGCGGAGATTCATCAGGCGTTTGCGGATTTCAGGGAAGGGCGGTTTTGATACGGTGCCCGGGATGAGCCACGTCAAGGCTCATCCCGGGCAGTGATTGCCTTAAATCACCCCCGTACTCCCCACCAGCACAAACACCCCGATCGCCGCAAAAATCGCCGCGCAAATCCCGTGGATCAGCTTCAGCGGCAGCTTCTGCGCGAAATGGTTGCCCAGATACACCGCCGGTACGTTCGCCAGCATCATGCCCAGCGTGGTGCCGCAAATCACCCACACAAAATCGGCGGCGTAACGCGCGCCCAGCGCCACCGTGGCTATCTGCGTCTTGTCCCCCATTTCCGCCAGGAAGAAGGCGATGGTGGTGGCGCCAAACACGCCGAAACGGTGTTCCTTTTCGTCTTCCTCGTCATCCATCTTGTCCGGCACCAGAATCCACGCCGCCATGGCGATGAAGGACAAGCCCAGGATCCAGCGCATCGCTTCCGCGCCAATCAGTTGCGTCAGCCACATGCCCACCGCGCCCGCAAAGGCATGGTTGACAATAGTGGCGACAAAAATACCGGCCACAATGGGAACCGGCTTGCGGAAGCGGGCGGCCAGCAGGAAAGCGAGCAGTTGGGTTTTGTCACCCATTTCAGCAAGGGCGACCAGCGCGGTGGCGATCAGGAAGGCATTCATCAGGCGATATCTCCGGGTCGGCGAACAATTCCCATGACCTGACACCTTCGGCCGACCCCGTGGCGAAGCATCAGGTCAAAGGTCTGGTCAGGCCGAAGCTGTACGCACCATGTTCTGAGGAACAATTATGTTGATACGTACCTGCCCGCAGGGCGCGGACAGCGACTACTCCCCAATGACGGCGCGATTCTAGCAGAAGGCGCGCAGCGCGGGCCAGTCCGTTTTCCGGTCAGGCGGTTTCCTGCGGGTCCACGTCCAGCGTCCAGCGGATGCGTTTGGCGGTTGGCAGGTTCGATAAAAGCGGCAGCCAGCCGTCCAGGAAGTGGTGCAGGGCGGGGCGGTTGCTGCTTTTCAGCAATAAATGGGCGCGAAAGACGCCGGCTTTCTTTTCCATCGGCGCGGGAATGGGACCCCAGAATTCGGGCTCATTTCCCAGTGTTTGTCCTTGCGTTACGGCTTCCTGCAGGAATTGCAGCGCCAGTTCCGGGGCGTTGGCCTCGGCGCGCAGCAGGGCCAGATGGCCGTAAGGCGGCAGTCCGATCTGGCGGCGCTCTTCCAGCGCGACATTGGCGAAGGCGCTGTAGCCGCCTTGCAGCAGTTGCTTCAGCAGGGCGTGGTCGGGCTGGTGGGTTTGCAGCAGCACCAGTCCGGCCTTGTGCGCGCGTCCGGCGCGGCCCGCCACCTGCGTGATCAGTTGCGCCACGCGCTCGCCGGCGCGGAAGTCGGCCCCCAGCAGGCCGCTGTCGGCTTCCAGCAGCGCCACCAGCGTCACGTTGGGGAAGTGGTGGCCCTTGGCCAGCATCTGCGTGCCGACCAGGATGGCGGCGTTGCCCTTGGCGACCTGATCGTACAGGTTCTGCCAGCTGTCCTTGCGCCGGGTGCTGTCGCGGTCGATGCGGTGCACGTCGGCCTTGGGAAACAGTTCCTTCAGGCTTTCCTCCACCCGCACCGTGCCCGCGCCGATGGCGCGCAGCTCTTCGCTTTGGCAGGAAGGGCACTGTTTCGGCGGCCGTTCGCTGTAGCCGCAGTGATGACAGTGCAGCCGCACCGGGTCGCGGTGCAGGGTGGTGCGGGCGTCGCAGCGCGGGCAGACGGCCTGCCAGCCGCAATCGTGGCACAGCAGCACCGGGGCGAAGCCGCGCCGGTTGATGAAGATCAGCACCTGTTCATCGTGGTTCAGGCGCAGGGCGATGGCGCGGTTCAGGGCCTCGGTCAGGCCGCCACGCAGTTTTTGGCCGCGCAGGTCGATCAGCTTGATGTCGGGCGCTTGCGCGGAGGCGGCGCGCTCTTGCAGCACCAGATGTTCGTAACGGCCGCTGCGGGCATTGCCCAGCGTTTCCAGGCTGGGGGTGGCCGAGCCCAGCACCACCGGACAGCCCTGTAACTGCCCGCGCATCACCGCCAGGTCGCGGGCGTGATAGCGGAAGCCTTCCTGCTGCTTGAACGACAGGTCGTGTTCCTCGTCGACGATGATCAGGCCCAGATGCGGCATCGGGGTGAACAACGACGAACGCGTGCCGATGACAATCCCGGCATGGCCGAGGAAGGCGCGCCGCCAGGCTTTCAGCCGTTCGCGCTCGGTCAGGCCGGAATGCAGCAGCGCGATGTCGGTGGCGAAGCGGGCGCGGAAGCGGGAGACGATCTGCGGCGTCAGGCCGATTTCCGGCACCAGGATCAGCACTTGCTGGTGACGATGCAGGCAGGCTTCCACCGCTTGCAGGTAAACCTCGGTCTTGCCGCTGCCGGTGATGCCTTCCAGCAGGAGCGGCTGGAAGTGGCCCAGTTTCTGCGTTATGGCGGTAATGGCGGCGGCCTGTTCGGCATTCGCCACCAACGGTGCTTCCGACAACTGGAAGCGCGGATGGGTAAAGGTTTGCCGGGCTTCGCCGAAGGATTCCGCCAGACCCTTGCGCGCCAATGCGTTCAGGCTGTCGCGGCCAATGCCCATGTGGGTCAGGAAGTCTTCGCTGATGCCGTGCTCGCCGTGCAGCAGGAGGCCGTCCCAGGCAATCAGTTGCTTGGGCGCATTGCGCAGCACGTGCCGGTCCAGTGCGCGGCCGCTGTGCGTCAGCCGCCAGTGGATCGGGTTTTCGAACAGGTCGTCGCCCTGCCGTAGCAGCGCGGGCAAGGCGGCGTCGAACACTTCGCCCACCGGGTAGTGGTAATAGCGCGCCGCGCGCAGCAGCAATTCCATCACCGGTTCCGGGAACACCGCCACCGGGTCGAGCAGGGCCTTGGCGAATTTCAGTTTGTCTTCGGGGGTCTCGGTGTGGTCGGCAATGCCGGTGACAATGCCAATCAGGTCGCGCGGTCCGAACGGCACTTTCACCCGCGCGCCCGGCGCCGGCCGTTCGCTGAACGTGGCGGGAATGCGGTAGTCAAACGTCTTCCGCAACGGGACGGGCAGGGCGACTTGCAGGAAATGGCGGCTCATTCGGCATCGGGTCGTTATCGTTATCGGCCTATTATGCCTGAATCCGCGGCCTTGCCGAGGGCTTCAGCCGCCGCGAGGATACCAGCGTTCCAGTCCGGCCAGGCGGTAGGCGTGGCGGGCCTCTTCCTGTTGCGGCAGCCATTGTTCCCACGACGCGGTGGCGCGCAGCATGAAATCGAACAGCGTCAGGTGGCGGCGCAACACCCGTTTCAGACGGTGCGGCAGCACCGGGTTGAAGTGTCCGAACCAGTCGAACAATTGCCGGGGGTTTTTCTTCACCCACAGCCATGAGCCCATTTCCAGCGTGAACGGCAGGAAGAAGCCGGGGTCGCCGCTGTCGAGGTGTTCCTGATACAGGTAATCCCACAGGTCGCCGTGCGTGGTGTAGTTCAGCGACTGCGGTTCCATCAGGTAGAAGTCGTGGTTGGGGTAGGTGCTGTTGAAGATATGGCGCAGCGCCACGGCTTCGGCCAAATGCGGCGGCGCCTCGCGGCTGCGCGCCCAGGGAAACCAGATGCGGTCGCGCAGGCCGAAACCGGAATGGCAATCCATGGCCATGGCGAAGGGACGGTGCAGCATCGACTCGCGCACCACGCGGATCAGCGCCTCGGCTTCCGGTTCCAGCCGGTGGCCGCCGCGATACCACGGCAGATGCCGCGACAACCGTTGCCCGCCCAGCGGCCAGGCGGTATAGCCGTGCGCTTCCACCGGGGCATTGCGCATCAGGTCCACCCCGGCCGGGTTGGCGCGGCTGTTCAACGCCAGTCCGCCGACGTTGATCATCGGCAGGCAGACCAGCCTTACCTTCTGCAACAAGTCTTGCAGCGAGACATCCCATTGCGCCCGCGACACCAGACTTTCCAGCCAGGCCAGCAGCACCTGGCTGCCGATGCGCTCCATGCCGTGAATGCCGCCGAAGAACCCCGCCACCGGTGCGTCCTGGGCGGTGCTGCCCATCTCCAGCCGCCAGACCGGCAGCTCGCGGCCATGCAGCGGTACGCGCAGCACGCATTCGGCGCGCACAGAGTTACCGGCCCGGTGGAGCAGGTTTTCAAGCAACCGGAGTTCGGGCAGCGGGTCGCGGGGGGAGGAAAGCAGCGGGTTCATGAATCGGGAGTCTCGACAGTCCGGCAGGGTGCGGACAGTCTAGACCCCCGATATGACAGATCAGTAACGCAGGCCCAGGCCGAAGGCGATATTGTCGAGGTGACGCGCCGAATCGTACTTTTCCCAGGTCATGGACACCACGAAACGGTTGTTCGGATAGTAGTCCAGCACGCCGGGGCGCTTGAAGACGCCGTGGGCGGCGTTCTTGGCGAAGGTCCAGACCACGGGCAGGTCGAGTTCGCTGTGTACACGGTAGATGGCGTCTTCGGTGCCGTAACCCACCTGCAGTTGCAGCAGGCGCTTGTAGCCCGAGCCGACGAACACGCTGAAGATCGGGTTGTCGGTCCCTTCCGGGAAATACTTCAGGCTGTTGCCGACATTGAAGGTGTCGCGGGAGTAGATGGCTTCCCCGCCAACACCCCAGCCCGGTGCGCGGCGGCCGCCGATGGTCTGGCTCAGCGTACTGCTGACGACAATGGCCGATTCATAGGCCGGGAACTGGATGGGACGGTCGGCCGCCATGGCCTGGGAGGCAAACCCGCCCAACACGAGGAATAATGATTTTTGTAGTTTAGACAGCATGACAACCCAATCCGTGCAGGCAAAATTCGCCCCGATTATGCCGCTTTTGCGACGACAGGGCTACTTGCAATATGAAAATGTGCCAACCGGGCGGCAAATGCGCGATTACAGCCAGCCGCGGCGGCGGAAATACAGGAAGGGCAGGGCGGCGGACAGCACCATCAGCGACAGGCCGAAGGGGTAGCCCAGATGCCATTTCAGTTCCGGCATCATCTCGAAGTTCATGCCGTAGACGCTGGCGATCATCGTCGGCGGCAGGAACATCACCGACGCCACCGAGAAGATCTTGATGATCTTGTTCTGGTTGACGTTGATGAAGCCGAGCGTGGTGTCGAGCAGGAATTTGATCTTGTCGAACAGGAAGGTGCTATGGGCAATCAGTGACTCCGAGTCACGGATGATGTCGCGCAGGCGCTCGCTCTGCTCCGAGTTCAACACCCCGGCGCGCAGCAGCAGATACAGCATGCGCTGCAGGTCGATCATCGAGATCCGTACCTTGCCGTTGATGTCTTCCTGCGACGCGATGTTGGTCAGCAGCGATTCCATGTCGTCGTTTTCGGCGTTGCCCAGCACCTGCCGGCTGGTCTCTTCCAGATCGGCATGCACCCGTTCCAGAATGTCGGCCAGGTTTTCCACCTTGGTTTCAAACAGGCCCAACAAAATTGACTTGGAATTGTTGATGTTGACCAGGCCCTTGCGGGCGCGCATGCGGAACAGCCGGAACGCGGCCAGTTCTTCTTCGCGCAGGGTGAACAGCCGCACGCCGTTGAAGATGAACGCGGCGGAGATGTTTTCGGGATTGTTGTCGGCGTAATTCAGGAAGTACGAACTGATGTGCAGGCCGTAGTCGTTCTCATAGAACCGCGAGCTGGCCTCGATCTCGTAGAGGTCGTCAATGGTCGGCAGTTCCTGCGCGTAGGCAATGCGGATCCAGTCGCGTTCCTCGTCGGTGGGGTTGATCAGATCCACCCACATGACCTCCGGTCCCAGATCAGAGGCGGCATTGATCGCAATCTGCTCAAGCGCACCTTTGTTAAGGGAAAAGGCCATCAGCATAGGGGCATACTCTCTCGCGGCGGGGCCGAAACGGAAAATCGGAGAATCCGGCTATTCTAACCACAAACGCCGTCCGGTTGGACAGATGCTCGCGTTTTATAAGGTAATTCCGCCCGGCGACCGGTCGTCAGAGAGTCCGCGCCAGCGTCCAGACCTCTACCTTTTCCACCCCGGCCTGTTGCAGCAGGCCGCCCAGATGACGCACGGTCGCGCCGGTGGTCAGCACATCGTCCACCAGCGCCACGTGCGCGGGCAGTTCGCACAGGTTGCCGGCGGTAAACGCCTGCCGGATATTGGTTTCGCGGCGTGCTGCGTTCAGCCCCTTCTGTGCGGGCAGTCCGGACTGGCGGTTGAAGGCGTCGATTCTCACCGGTATGCCCAGCAGGCGTCCGGTTTCACGCGCCAGTTCCAGCGCCTGGTCAAAACCCCGCCGTTTCAGTCGGTCTTCGGCGGCGGGCACCGGCAGCAGCAGTTGCGGTCGCGGGCCTTCGTGCCGCCGTACCCGCGCCGCCAGCAGCCAGGCCAGCGGCCGGGCATGTTCGTGGCATGGGGTTTCCTTGAAGCGGTGAATCAAATGGTCGACCGGAAACGCATAGTAGGCAGCGCTGAGCACGGCGGCGAAGGGCCACTCCGCAGGTGAGCAGGGGCAGCTTCCCGGCGACAACTGCGGCATGCCGCAATGCAGGCAGTCGCGACCGGTCAGCGGGATGTCAGCCAGACATCCCGCGCAGAAGCCGGCGGCGCTGTCAGTGGGGGTTCGGCAGAGCAGGCAGGGAGCTCCGGCCATGGTAATGAGGTTAATAAATGACCACATGTAAAGTTTTTCCATCCCTGAAACTTGACGGGTCATGGCCCGGAGGGCAAGATGCCGGACATCCGCTTGGTTTTTGATCCGGGGAATCCGATGACCGCTGTCCGCCATGACTGGAGCCGCGCCGAGCTGCGCGCCTTGTTCGATCTGCCCTTCAATGACCTGCTGTTCCGGGCGCAGAGCGTACACCGGGCCCACTTCGATCCCAACGCCGTGCAGGTCAGCACTCTGTTGTCGATCAAGACCGGCGCCTGCCCGGAAGACTGCAAGTACTGTTCGCAGTCCGGTCATTATGATACCGGCCTTGACAAGGAAAAGCTGCTGGAAATCGAGAAGGTGGTGAACGAGGCCAAGGCCGCGAAATCCACGGGCGCCAGCCGTTTCTGCATGGGCGCCGCCTGGCGCAGCCCGCGTGACAAGGATATGCCTTACGTGCTGGAAATGGTGAAGCAGGTCAAGGCACTGGGCATGGAAACCTGCATGACGCTGGGCATGCTGGCTCCGGAACAGGCAAAAGCCCTGGGCGAAGCCGGACTCGATTACTACAACCATAATCTCGACACCTCGCCGGAATACTACGGCAAGATCATCACCACCCGCAGTTATGAAGACCGTCTCAATACCCTGGCGCATGTACGCGAGGCGGGCATCAAGGTGTGCTCCGGCGGCATCATCGGCATGGGCGAGAAGCGCGAAGACCGTATCGGCCTGCTGATGGAGCTGGCCAATTTGCCCGAGCATCCTGATTCCGTGCCGATCAACATGCTGGTGAAAATCGCCGGCACGCCGCTGGGCGATGTCGATGATCTGGAGCCGTTCGAGTTCGTGCGTACGGTTGCCGTGGCGCGCATCATCATGCCGAAGTCCTTTGTGCGGCTGTCCGCCGGTCGCGAGAAAATGAACGAGCAGTTGCAGGCCTGGTGCTTCTTCGCCGGGGCCAATTCGATTTTCTATGGCGAAAAGCTGCTGACCACCAGCAATCCCGAAACCCACGCCGATCGTCAGTTGTTTGAAAAACTGGGCATTCATGCCTTGCAGGTGGAAACGACGGTGGCGGACAGCCTGCCGGTGACCGCCAAGCCCGCCACGCTCTGGCGCGACGCGATGTCCGCCTGACGGCCTGTGCGTCCGCCGCTGCACGGCGGCGGGCGCGGGAGTTCTTCATGTCCCTGCAAGCCTTCCGTCTGGGCGAAAAGCTGGCGGAGCGCCGCCTGCAACAGCGCCTGCGCCAGTGCAAGACCCACGACTCCCCGCAAGGTCCGCGTCTGCTGCTCAACGGCCGCGAATACCGGAATTTCTCCAGCAACGACTACCTCGGCCTGGCCAGTCATCCTTCAGTCACCCAAGCGCTGGTGAAAGCGGCCGGCCACTACGGTGTCGGCAGCGGTGCGGCGCATCTGGTGTGCGGCCATACGCGCGAGCATGCCGCGCTGGAGGAAGAGCTGGCCGACTTCACCGGACGGGAAGCGGCGTTGCTGTTTTCCACCGGCTACATGACCAATCTGGGTACGATCCAGGCGCTGGCCGGACGTGGCGATGCTGTCTTCGAGGATCGCCTGAATCATGCGTCGCTGCTCGACGGCGGCTTGGCCTCGGAAGCCCGTTTCCAGCGCTACCGGCACAACGACGTGCCGCATCTGCAAACACTGCTGGCGGAGACGGAGGCCCGCGCCAAGCTCGTTGTGACCGACGCGGTCTTCAGCATGGACGGTGATCTGGCGCCGCTGGCCGGACTGGCGCGGCTGGCTGCTGAATACGAGGCGGCGTTGATGGTGGATGATGCCCACGGTTTCGGGGTGCTGGGGCCGAGCGGGGAAGGAACCCCGGCGGCGCTGGGATTGCCAACCGGCGACATCCCCGTTTACATGGCGACACTGGGCAAGGCGGCGGGGACTTTCGGCGCCTTTGTGGCAGGCAGCCGCGAGCTGGTGGAGTACCTGACCAATTTCGCCCGACCCTATATCTATACCACCGCCATGCCCGCCGCCCTGGCAGCGGCCACGCGGGAAAGCCTGCGGCTGATCCGGTCGGAGTCCTGGCGACGGGCGCATCTCAGCAGCCTGATCCGGCATTTCCGCGCCGGAGCACTGGCGCAAGGCTGGCCGCTGATGGCCAGCGACACCGCCATCCAACCGCTGCTGCTGGGGGGGGACGCCTCCGCGCTGGCGCTTAGCCAGTCCCTGGCCGATCGCGGATTCTGGGTGACCGCCATTCGCCCGCCTACCGTACCGGTGGGGCAGGCACGGTTACGCATCACCCTGACCGCCGCGCACCGCGTGGAGGATGTCGATGCCTTGCTGGCGGCGCTGGCCGAAATACGGGAGACCGGTTCATGACGCGGCCGACACTGGTCCTGCTGGCGGGCTGGGGTGCGTCAGCCGCCGTCTGGCAGCCGTTGCAGGAGGTTGTGTCATCCCGTTTCGACATCATCACACTCGATCTGCTTGATGAACCCGCGGACAGCGCCTCGCTGATCGCCTGTCTGCCGAGGTTGCGGGACAAGGTTCCCGGCCCCGCGGTCTGGCTGGGCTGGTCGCTGGGCGGTTTGGTGGCGTCCGCGCTGGCGCAGTTGTATCCGGAAGCTGTCAGCCGCCTGCTGCTGGTCGCGGTCAATCCCTGTTTCGTGCAGCGGCCGGATTATGCGTCCGCGATGAGCGTCGGCGAGTTCCGGGATTTCAGGCAAGGCTTCGCGGCCAGTCCCGAAGCCGCCTGGCGTCGCTTCCAGGCCTTGCAGTGCCTTGGCAGCGCCACGGCCCGTGCCGATCTTCGTCAGCTGCAAGCCTTGTGCGGCAACACGCTGCCCGCCGATCCGGCGAGGCTGGAATACCAGCTGGACTGGCTCGAGCATGGCGACATACGCATGCTGCCTGATCGCCTGACTTGCCCGGCAGCGTGGCTGGGAGGCGGGCGGGATCATCTCGTTCCCGCAACGGCCGGGTTTGCCGCCTATCCGGATGCGGAGATTTTCAACGATTCAGCGCATTTGCCGTTCCTCTCCGAGCCGGAACGATTTGGCCAGTGGGTTTGCCGCAAGTCCGGAGTGGAGCAGCCATGAACATGCCGCTCGCCATGCCCGACCGTCAGCGCGTCGCCCGCCGTTTTGGCGATGCCGCATCCGCGTATGATGATGAAGCCCTCGCGCAACGTGAATCGGCATCGCTGCTTCTTGAGGGAATGGCGTTCACGGGCCGGGTGCTCGATATTGGCTGCGGTACCGGATGGATGAGCCGCCGGATTGCTGAAACTTCCCCGCAATCGCGTGTCCTGGCGCTTGATATTGCGAAAGCCATGCTGGCTTCCCCCGCGCTCGTGCATCCGAGAATCCGTCCTGTCTGCGCCGATGCGGCAGCGTTGCCTTTCGCGGACGGAAGCATCGACCACATCGTCAGCAACTTTGCCTTGCAATGGCTGCCGTCACCGGTGGAGTTTGCGGCAGGGTTGGCGAGGGTGCTGCGTCAGGGCGGCGGATTCCGGCTGGCAATGCCCGTTGACGGTTCACTGGGGGAGTTGAAACAGGCCTGGCGTCAGGTCGAGGACATAGTCCCGCTCAATACCTTTCATTCGGCGGAAAGTTGGGTTGAAGCGCTGCGGGCGGCGGGATTGCATATCGAAAGCCGACCTCGGCCGGTATCCCTCTTCCAGCATTACCCCACCGTACGGCATATGCTGCGCGGACTGAAAGCCATTGGCGCCAGCGAAACGCCGCATGCCCGGCGTGCCGGATTATGGGGCCGTGGCAAGCTGCGTGCGCTGGAGGCGGCCATGGAGCCGTTCCGCACCACTGCCGGGCTGCCCCTGCGTTATGATGTCCTGCAAATTACGGGAACCAAGCCATGAAAGCCTATTTCCTCACTGGTACAGACACCGGTATCGGCAAGACTACCGTCGCCTGTGCCTTGCTGGCCAAGGCCCGGCAACAGGGGCTCAGCACGCTGGGCCTGAAACCGGTCGCTTCCGGCTGCGAGTCCACGCCGGACGGTCTGCGCAACACTGATGCGCTGCTGTTGCAGGCCGCCAGCTCTGTTTCACTCAGTTATCCCGAGATCAATCCGGTGGCGCTGGCGGAGCCGTTGTCGCCACATCTGGCCGCCCGGGCGGCGGGCCGACGCCTCAGCATCATGCAGCTGACCGGTCATGTGCGCGCCGGACTGAGTCACCGTCCCGATCTCGCCATTGTGGAAGGGGCGGGTGGCTGGCGGGTGCCGCTCAGTGACCGCGAAATGCTTTCATCCCTGCCCAAGGAGTTGCGCCTGCCGGTCATCCTGGTGGTGGGGATGCGGCTGGGCTGCCTGAACCATGCGGTGCTGACAGCGGAAGCCATCCTCCGGGACGGTTTGCGGCTGGCGGGCTGGGTGGCCAATCAGGTTGATCCCGACATGGCGGCGATGGAAGGCAACCTCGCCACCTTGCGCAACATACTGCCCGCGCCCTGCCTGGGTGTACTGCCTTACCGGCCCGACGGCGCGACGGATGACATGGCGGAGTTTCTGGATATCCAGCCGCTGCTGCCCGCGCCGGCAGGGGCTGCCGCCCCCTGAGATTCTTGCTATCATCCGGCGCGGAATCCCAAGGATACTTCCGTCATGTCCCAGCGGCCGCTTGGCCTTTTCCTGCGCTCTTTCGCCGACAACATCCTGGCTGCCCTGTGCATGCTGGCCGGTCTGCGTCGCGCGTTCAGCCATCTGCATCCCGCGCCCGTCCAGTTCCTGTTTTTCCTCACCGGCAGTCTGCTGACCAGCCTGACCTTTGATCTGGTCAGTGAGGGTGTTCCCGGTGCGCCGGACCCGGTCGGTTTTGCCGTATTCCTGCTGCCGCCTTTCTTCTGGATGATTTTCGGCGTGTTCCTGGCGCAGCGCTACGGCGTGTGGCGGCTGGTGCTGGGGCCGGTCATCCTGTGGCTGGCGGCGGATATCATTGTCGGGCTGGTCCAATCCGGCATCCAGTGGGCGGGACAGGAGGAGTGGCTGCCCGTCTGGCTTGGCGACTGGATTCCGAATGTCTACCTGGCCTTGTTCGCCTGGCCGACCGCCAGCCTGGTGGTCATTTTCGGTCGTCAGTTGGCCTGGAGCTGGTGGTTGCGGATTCTGGTCATGGCGTCCGCGCTGGCCTTGCTCTATGGGTGGTCCTACCTTTTTGCCGACCAGCGGCTGTGGTATGCCCAGACCGAGGTGGGCGAGGCGGCCCCGCCCCGCATCACCGAAGAAGCGGCCTTCTACATGCAACCCTTGCTGCTGAACCGCGCCCTGGCCAGGGTTGAGCCGGGTACGCCGGGACGTGTGGAGTGGTATTTCCTGGGTATCGGCGGTGCTTCTTACCAGAGTGTTTTCCGCCGGGAAACGGAGTCCGTGCAGAGTCTTTTTGACACCCGTTTTGATACGCAAGGGCACTCCCTGGTATTGATCAATGATGATGACACGGCATTGACGCAACCCATTGCCACCCGGACCAGCATAACCCGCGCCCTGGAAACGCTGGGCAAACGCATGAATGCGGATGAAGATGTCCTGTTCCTGTTCATGACTTCCCACGGGTCACCGGACGGATTGTTTGAGCTGAGCCACCAGCCATTACAATTGCAGGGTGTCACCCCATCATGGTTGCGGCTCGCACTGGACAATGCCGGTATTCGCTGGCGGGTAATCGTACTGTCTTCCTGTTATTCCGGAACATTCATTCCCGCGCTGCAAGCCCCCGAGTCACTGATCATTACGGCGGCGGCGGCCGACAAGACCTCCTTCGGATGCACGGATGACGCTGATTTCACGTATTTTGGACGTGCTTTCTTTGATGAGTCCTTACGTCAGGATCACTCCCTGCTTGAAGCCTTTTCCTCGGCCAGGAAGTCGATATCGCAACGGGAAAAGGAAGAGGGTTTTCAGCCATCCGAGCCGCAACTGTTTCTGGGGGACAAGATGCAGAAAGTGCTGCCGGTGCTTGAGCGCGGATTGTTTCCCGTAACGGAGACGCAAAGTATTGATGAGGTGAATCCGCCCTGAGGCGGATTCACCGGGTCATTCCGGGGAGGGAGAGTGTATTGAAGCAGGGAGTCAGCTGCAGTTGTCCTTGATGTATTTCAGTGTTTGCTCAAGGCGTTTTTTCTTGTCCTCTTCCGACATGACCTTGACGTTGCCCTTGCCGTCATTTTCACTGACATTGGCTTTTTGCAACACTTCCACATCCTGCTTCCACTGCGGGCACTTTTCCTTGTTCAGGCTTTTCTCCGTGGCGGCCGTCTTGTCGTCGCCTTTTTTCTTCTCGCCGTCTTCCTTGCTTTTCAGCAGGGCGGCGCGCTTCTTTTCTAGATCGGCAATTGCTTGAGCGCTGTCATGGGGGATACGGGTGCGGACATTGATGGTCTGGATGGCGGACTTGCCGGTTGTTTCGGGAGGACTTTGCGAGTAGTGGGTCACGCCCTTGTCATCCACCCATTTATAGAAGTCCTCGCCGGCTCCGGCGTTAAGGGCGAAAGCGCTCAGGAAGCTTATTGTTATAAGTTGTCTTTTCATCGTGAAATGGCTCCAGCCATATAAATGCGGCATATGGCGCTGAATATATCCGCTTTGGGGCGGATTGATAAGCCGGAGGTCATGTAAGAAAGTGTATTCCGCTGCCTGGTTCCAAAAAAAAGCCGCCATGTCTTGACACGGGCGGCCTAAGTCTAAAAAATGTTACCCTTTTTAGTGGACGGGTTGTTGTGCCGCAAGTCACCCTCTTGCGCCACCCAACCGAGGCGACGCCGGTCCGGCCCTGCTGAACGCAGACCGGAAGAAACGACTTGTCAGACAGTAGCGGCCTACCCGGCCCGAGGTCGCAGCGCACCCAACCGGTGCCGGCAACGAGTCAGGCGAAGCCCCTCTGATCCAGTCGACAGGCAGCCAGGCTGCCATCTGCAAGGGTGATACTCGTGGAACTTTTATCTGGTGGTGATATGCTCATCCGCGCCCTCGCCGACGAGGGGGTGGAATACCTGTTCGGTTACCCCGGCGGCGCGGTACTGCACATTTACGACGCTGTCTTCCGGCAAGACAAGGTCAAGCACATTCTGGTCCGCCATGAACAGGCGGCCGGCCACATGGCGGACGGCTATTCCCGCGCTACCGGCAAGACCGGTGTGGTGCTGGTGACTTCCGGCCCCGGCGCAACCAATACCGTCACGGCCATCGCGACCGCCTACATGGACTCGATCCCGATGGTGGTCATTTCCGGTCAGGTGCCTTCCCACCTGATTGGTGAAGACGCCTTCCAGGAAACCGACATGGTCGGCATTTCCCGCCCGATCGTGAAGCACAGCTTCCAGGTTCGCAAGGCTTCCGACATTCCGGGCATGGTGAAGAAGGCCTTCTATATCGCCGCTTCCGGCCGTCCCGGTCCGGTCGTGATCGACATTCCTAAAGACTGCACCAATCCCAACGAAAAGTTTCCGTACGAGTATCCTGAAAAAGTCAAGATGCGCTCGTATAACCCGCCCGGACGCGGCCATGCCGGTCAGATCCGCAAGGCGATCGACGAGCTGGTACAGGCCAAGCGCCCCGTTATCTATACCGGCGGCGGCGTGGTGCAGGGCAATGCTTCGCACCTGCTCACCGAGCTGGCGCACCTGCTGAACTATCCGGTCACCAATACCTTGATGGGGCTTGGCGCTTTCCCCGGCACCGATCCGCAGTTCATCGGCATGCTGGGCATGCACGGCACCTATGAAGCCAACATGGCCATGCACCATTCCGATCTGATCCTGGCCATTGGCGCGCGCTTTGACGATCGCGTGACCAACAACCCGAAGAAGTTCTGCACGGGCGCCAAGGTCATCCACATTGATATCGATCCGGCCGCGATCTCCAAGACCGTGTCGGCGCACATTCCCATTGTCGGCGCGGTCGAGCCGGTGCTGACGGAAATGCTGTCGCAACTCAAGCAGCTGGGCATCAGCAAGCCGAATCCAGACGCCATGACCCAGTGGTGGAGCCAGATCAACCAGTGGCGCGCCCATCACGGCCTGCGCTACGAACCGGCCAAGCCGGGCGAAATGAAGCCGCAGGAAGTGGTCGAGATGCTGTACAAGGTGACCGGCGGCAACGCCATCATCACATCCGACGTCGGCCAGCACCAGATGTTCGCCGCGCTGTACTACAAGTATGACCGTCCGCGTCAGTGGATCAACTCCGGCGGCCTCGGCACCATGGGCTTCGGCCTGCCGTCCGCCATGGGCGTCAAGATGGCCTTCCCGGAAGAGACCGTGGTCTGCATCACCGGCGAAGCCTCGATCCAGATGAACATCCAGGAATTGTCCACCTGCCTGCAATACGGCCTGCCGGTGAAGATCCTCAACCTGAATAACCGCGCCCTGGGCATGGTGAAGCAGTGGCAGGACATGCAGTACGAAGGTCGTCACTCCAACTCCTACATGGAGTCGCTGCCGGACTTCGTGAAACTGGTGGAAGCCTACGGTCATGTCGGCATGAAGATCACCGACCCCGCCCAACTGGAAAGCAAGATGCGTGAAGCCATGGCGATGAAGGATCGCCTCGTGTTCCTGGATGTCTATGTGGACCAGTTCGAGCATGTGTACCCGATGCAGATCCAGGGTAATTCCATGCGTGACATGTGGCTGTCGAAAACGGAGCGTACCTGATCATGCGTCGTATCATTTCTGTCCTGATGGAAAACGAGCCGGGCGCGCTGTCGCGCCTCGTGGGGCTGTTCTCCCAGCGCGGCTACAACATTGAAACGCTGACCGTTGCCCCGACCGACGATCCCACCCTGTCCCGCCTGACGCTCACCACCAATGGTGATGAGCAGAAGATCGAACAGGTCACCAAGCAGCTGAACAAGCTGGTGGAAGTGGTCAAGGTTGTTGATCTCAGCGAAGGCGCGCACATCGAGCGCGAGCTGATGTTGATCAAGGTCAAGGCCACCGGCGCCATCCGCGCCGAGATCAAGCGCACGGCGGACATCTTCCGCGGCCAGATCGTCGATGTCACGCCCACCACCTACACGCTGCAGCTGGCCGGCACTTCCGACAAGCTGGACGCCTTCATTCAGGCGCTGTCGGAAACGACCGTGCTGGAAGTCGTGCGCAGCGGCGTCTCGGGCATCGCCCGCGGCGAAAAGGTTCTGAGTATTTAACGCTAACCGTGCCCTTCCCGGAACGGGGGAGGGCCAGGCTCGGGGCGATCCCCGGTCCCCCCAACCAAGAGGAACTCTCATGCAAGTTTATTACGATAAAGACGCCGACCTTTCCATCATTCGCGGCAAGAAAGTCGCCATCATCGGTTACGGTTCGCAAGGCCATGCCCATGCCCAGAACCTGCGCGATTCCGGCGTTGACGTCACTGTCGGCCTGCGCAAGAACGGCGCTTCCTGGTCCAAGGTCGAAGCGGCCGGCATCAAGGTTGCCGAAGTCAATGACGCCGTCAAGAACGCCGATGTCGTCATGATCCTGCTGCCGGACGAAAACATTCCGGAAGTCTATGCCAACAACGTCGCCCCCAACATCAAGGAAGGAGCCACACTGGCATTCGCCCACGGCTTCAACGTGCACTACAACCAGGTTGTTCCCCGTGCCGATCTTGATGTGATCATGGTTGCCCCCAAGGGCCCCGGTCACACCGTGCGCTCCGAATACCTGAAGGGCGGCGGCGTGCCGTCCCTGATCGCCATTTACCAGGACAAGTCCGGTAATGCCAAGCAGATCGCCCTGTCCTACGCCGCCGCCAATGGCGGCACCAAGGGCGGCGTCATCGAAACCAACTTCCGCGAAGAAACCGAAACCGACCTGTTCGGCGAACAGGCCGTGTTGTGCGGCGGCGCCGTAGAGCTGGTGAAGATGGGCTTCGAAACCCTGGTGGAAGCCGGTTATGCTCCGGAAATGGCCTATTTCGAATGCCTGCACGAGCTGAAGCTGATTGTCGACCTCATGTACGAAGGCGGCATCGCCAACATGAACTACTCGATCTCGAACAATGCTGAATACGGCGAATACGTGACCGGTCCGGAAGTTATCAACGAGCAGTCCCGCGAAGCCATGCGCAATGCCCTGAAGCGCATCCAGACCGGTGAATACGCCAAGATGTTCATCCTGGAAGGCCGCACCAACTACCCGTCCATGACCGCCCGTCGCCGCCTGAACGCCGCTCACCAGATCGAAGTGGTCGGTGGCCAGCTGCGCGCGATGATGCCGTGGATCCACAAGAACAAGCTGGTTGACCAGACCAAGAACTGATCCGTCAGGCTTGTTCGGGAAGAGGGCGCACCGGTTGCGCCCTTTTTCATTTTTTCACTGAAACAAATCCCGATAACACGCATCCAATCAACAAAGCCGTAGCATCCGGCGGGTGGCGTGATTATCATCGGGGTTTCCAAGGGAACAGGTGCTCAGCACATGCAAAAACCGACTGATGACCAGGATGATTACGAAGGCATCACCTTCGAGGTGGAAGAGGAAGAGGACGACGGCGACGGCCGCAAAGTCCGCAACAAGGGCATTTATCTCCTGCCCAACCTCTTTACCACGGCGGCCTTGTTCTCCGGGTTTTACGCCATCATCGCCGCCATGCAGGGCCGCTTCGAACCGGCGGTCATCGCCATCTTCATGGCAGCCGTTTTTGACGGCATGGACGGTCGTGTAGCACGCATGACCAATACCCAGAGCGCGTTCGGGGAGCAATATGATTCCTTGTCCGACCTGGTGTCGTTTGGCGTAGCGCCGGCGCTGGTGGTATTCAGCTGGAGCCTGCAGACGCTGGGCAAGTTCGGCTGGATCTGTGCGTTTATTTACACCACATCCGCCGCCTTCCGCCTGGCGCGCTTCAATGTACAGATCGGAAGCGTGGACAAACGTTATTTCATTGGCTTGGCCAGTCCGCTGGCAGCGGCGATCATCGCCAGCATGGTCTGGGCGGGCGTCGATAACCGGGTTCCCGGACGGGAGTGGGAGCTGGCGGTTGTGGCCGCCCTGATAACGGTCCTCAGCGGCTTCCTGATGGTCAGTAATTTCCGCTACTACAGCTTCAAGCAACTGGATCGCAGCCGCGTTCCGTTTGCCGTGATGCTGCCGGTGGTATTGGTCATCGGTATTGTTGCCTATGACTTGCCCATCGGTTTGCTGGCGGTCTCGTTTGTCTACGCCGCGTCAGCGCCGGTTACCGCGCTGTGGAACAAGTTGCGCCCCGCTGCCTGATCTACCGGGTTGGGCCGGGCGAAAGGAGAACGCCATGCCCAACCGTCCTTCGACCGGCCATCCGGTCACTTCTGATGAGATAACCCCTGAATCCGTTTTCATGGATCGCCGCAGCCTGCTGAAGGGGCTGGGGTATCTGGGGGCAGGGGCATTATTGCCATCGCTCGGTCATGCCGCCGCCTATGCGCCGGTAGCGGAACGGGCAGACGCTCCCGCATGGTTGCGGCAGAAAATTGCCGGACGCAAGGCCGGCGTCAATGCAACCGCGGAATCCCTGACCCCGTATGACAGCGTCAGTACCTATAATAATTTCTATGAATTCGGCCTCGACAAAGAAGATCCGGCGGATCGGTCGGCGGGTTTCAAGGCAGATCCTTGGCGGGTTGTCGTGGATGGGTTGTGCGCCAAGCCGGGCAACTACACCCTTGAGGACATCCTGAAGCCGCATACCCTGGAGGACCGGATTTATCGCTTTCGTTGCGTAGAAGCCTGGTCCATGGTTATTCCATGGCTGGGCTTCCCACTGGGGGAACTCTTGCGTCGCTTCGAGCCCCGGAAAGAAGCCCGGTATGTCGAATTCACGACCCTGATGGATGCCAAGCAGTTTCCAAACCAGCGCGGACGGGATCTGGATTGGCCGTATGTTGAAGGGTTGCGGATGGATGAGGCGCTGCACCCATTGGCGTTGATGGCGGTTGGCGTTTACGGGCGCAGTTTGCCTCCTCAAAACGGCGCGCCGCTGCGCTTGGTCATGCCTTGGAAATACGGTTTCAAAAGCATCAAGTCGATTGTGCGCATCCGTTTCGTTGCCGCGCAGCCTCGCACAACCTGGGCGGCCATGGCCCCGCGTGAATACGGATTCTATGCCAATGTGAATCCGGCCGTAGACCATCCCCGGTGGTCTCAGGCGCGCGAGCGCCGGCTGCCCGCCTCCCTTTTCGACCCTAACTGGCGACCGACATTGCCATTCAACGGTTACGGCAAGGAAGTGGCGGGACTCTATGTTGGCATGGATCTGAGGTCATTCTTTTGAAGATCGGTCGCGGTGGTGGCAGCGACGTCATCAAGCTCTCGGTCCTGATTTCCTGTCTGCTGCCCTTATTGGGAATGGTGGCTGCCGCTGTTATCAACCAGTTGGGCCCCGATCCTGCGAAAGCGCTGGTGGAGGCAAGTGGGCTGTGGGCCTTCCGGTTGCTTCTGTTGTGTCTTGCAATGACCCCGTTACGAATTTTGACGGGCATGAGTGTCTGGCTATCTTATCGGCGCATGTTGGGGCTGCTTGCCATGTTCTACGGAACACTCCATTTACTGGCATATGGGATCCTATTGCTGGGTGGAGATTTTGCCATGTTGTCGCGGGAGTTGGCCAAGCGTCCCTATATCATCGTCGGATTTTCAGCCTGGTTGTTGATGCTGCCCCTGGCCATGACTTCTACCCGGCAGTGGCAGAAGCGACTTGGCAAACAATGGTTGTTATTGCATAAACTGGTATACGGTATCGCCCTGCTAGGAATGGTGCATTTTATCTGGCTGAAAAAGATTGGCATCTGGGCGGTTTGGCCATATGCCGTCATTTTGACAATCCTGCTGCTGCTACGAGTTCCCGGAATCAGGCGTTTTATAATACAAATTCGAAGCAAAATGCAGGCAAGGAAGATGTCGTCGGATTGAATTCCGAGCGAACGGATGTATGACCCCTCAAAAGTCTTTGACATCGTGGTAATGGGGCCTATAATGCGCCCCACGCTGACGCGGTGCTGTCTTAATAAGTTTAGCACAAACAATGACTTGGCATTGGCTGGGGGTTGTTTTCGGGTCTGGGGTGCTGGGTTTGGCAAGGCTGAACAAGGCGCTTGACACGGAGCGGGGATGCAGTAGAATGCGCGTCCTGCGGTGGAGCTGGTGAGTAACCGGCGTGATCGCGGCGAGTTGGGCGGATGAGTAGGCGGGTGGCGCGAGGCGCCGGAAGTTGAAAATAAAGCTTGACGGAAACGAAAGATGCTGTAGAATGATCGACCTCCGAAGCGCTGCTAGCGTAGTGAATCGGAAAGCGATGAACCGGTCCGGACGACGGACGGTGAGTTCTTTAACAGATTGATAGACAATTTGTGTGGATTTTTGCCGTTGTGAATATGCAAATATTTCAATGGTAGAAAATACTCGCAATTCAATGTGAGCGTTTTTTTAATTCCATTGAGCCAAGATTTTGTGTGTTTCGAAAT
>DASUIM010000294.1:0-1387 GCA_036279775.1 Fluviicoccus sp.
CACCAAATTCGCCTCGGCGCTGGTGAAGAACCCGGTGATCGTGGAAAAGGTGCTGGAACACGTGCCGATGCGCCGTATTGCCGAGCCTGAAGAAATGGCCGGTTCGGTGCTTTACCTGGTGTCGCCGGCGGGGAGTTACACGACCGGCGTGGCGCTGAATGTGGATGGCGGTTATCTGATCGGTTGAGGCATGACATGCAAAATCTACGCGGCAAAACCGCCGTCATCACCGGCGCCGCCGAAGGCATCGGCCATGCCATCGCTAGCCGCGCCGCCGCCGAGGGCATGAACCTCGTCCTGGCCGACATCAATGCCGACAAGCTGCAGGCCGCTGTCGCCGAATTCGAGGCGCGCGGAATCCCCGTCATGGGCCACCGCGTCGATGTCAGCGACGCCGCGCAGGTGGACGCGCTGGCCGACGCAGCCTTCGCCCGTTTCGGCAACGTGCACCTGCTGGTCAACAACGCCGGGGTCGCCATCTCCCGGCCGGTGTGGGAAACCACGCCGGAAGACTGGCAGTGGGTGATGGGGGTGAACCTGTACGGCGTCACCCACGGCCTGCGCAGCTTCATCCCGCGCATGCTGGCCAACGACGAAGAGGGTTACATCATCAACACCGCCTCGGTGGCGGGGCTGTTTTCGCAACCCGGCTCGGCAGCCTACAACGCCAGCAAGCATGCGGTGGTGGCCATTTCCGAAGGCCTGCACTTTGACCTGCAACTGCGCAAGAGCAAGCTGCACGTGGCGGTGCTGTGCCCGGCCTGGGTGAAGACCGGCATCGCCAATGCCGAGCGCAACCGCACGGTGGGGGAGAACATCGACTGGAGCAAGGCCGACCGCGTCAACCAGTACACGGCGAAGTTCATGCAGCAGTCGGTGGAAAACGGCATTCCGGTGGAGAAGGTGGCGGATGACGTGTTCAAGGCTATCGCCGAGGACCGTTTCTACATTCTGACCCACCAGAAGATCAAGCCGCTGATCCACACGCGGATGGAAGACATTCTGCAGGAACGCCTGCCGACGCTGGCCGGGATGTAAATTCAACGAGGAAACCGCCATGCCCCTGATGCGCCTCAACGGTGTCGATCTCAACATCGAGATTACCGGCACCGGCCCGGAAACCATCGTCTTCGGTCACGGCCTGCTGTGGAGCGGCCGCATGTTCGAGGCGCAGATCTCAGCGTTGGCCAACCGTTACCGCTGCATCACCATTGACTGGCGGGGGCAGGGTCAAAGTTCCGCGCCGCCGGACGGCTACGACATGGACACGCTGACCGAAGACGCCTTGGCGCTGATCCGCGAGGTGGCGGGCGGGCCGGTGCATTATGTCGGGCTGTCGATGGGCGGCTTTGTCGGCATGCGGCTGGCGATCCGTCACCGCGAATGG
>DASUIM010000295.1:0-1544 GCA_036279775.1 Fluviicoccus sp.
GCTGCGCCGTGACCGGCGCGGATCAGAAATTACCCATGAACAGCCGCCGCATCACCCGCTCCTTCAGGCTGTGCGTTTCCTCCAGGCCCATGCGCTCCAGATAGCGCTGCGGCACCTCGTGGTCCTTGAACACCGAGTTGATCACCGACTTCACCAGCGTCAGCGGGTTTTCGGTGCTGGCCTTCAGCGCCATCAGCGCCTTGACGATGGCCAGTTCATCCTTGGTGAAATCGGTACCGAAGGGGAAGGCGGGCAGGCTGGCCTGGAACGGCTCCAGCCGTGCCGCCAGTGATTCCGGCGTATTGTCGCGGTAGATCTTGGGAATGATGTAGTCCGCCGACAGCTTGCCCTGCGCCACCGCCCATTCGCGCAGTTCCTCCTGGCAGCGCGAGTCGGTCACGTTCAGCAGCGCCTTGATGATGTCGCTGTCGTTCTTGGCGCGCAGGTCGGCAATGCCGTATTCCGTCACCAGGATGTCGCGCAGGTGGCGGGGAATGGTGATGTGGCCGTAGTGGGTGACGATGTTCGATTTCACCTCGCCGTCCACCATGCGGTGGCTGCGCATCATCAGCACCGAGCGGCCGTCGGGCAGCTCGTGCGCCTGCGCCACGAAGTTGTACTGGCCGCCGACGCCGCTGACCACCTTGCCGTTTTCCAGGCCGTCGGAGACATGCGCCCCGGCCAGCGTCGTCATCATGCAGGTGTTGATGAAGCGGGCCTTGGCGCGCTGGGCGCGCTTCAGCTTTTCATCGCCGTAGCGGTCGCCGTAGAGGTGGTTGATGAAGGTGATCGAGCTCATGCAGATGCGCTCGCGCTCCGGCTCGCTCATGCCGCGCAGGGTGTCGTAGAAGTCGCGCGGGCCGAGGAAGAAGCCGCCGTGCATGATGATGCCGCCGGTCAGCTGCTGCCCCAGGCAGTGGGCGATGATGCCCTGCAGTACATCGCTATCGTCGAGGTCGTTGCCGATCACCGTTTCCCCGGCGTGCAGCTGGCCGTCCTCGAAGGTGCAGTCCTCGTGGAAGATGCCGAAGCGCACCAGGAAGCTGATGTCGTCGCCGTCCAGCGGGCTGGCGATCAGGCCGTGCTCGCGCAGGATGCGCAGCGTGTGCGGCGTCACCTTGTCGGTGAGCAGGCCCTGGTTCAGCAGGGTTTGCAGCCCGGCGTGGCCGTAGACCGGCTTGCGGATGATCCCGGCCTGCATCAGCTTCAGGAAGCCGTTGACGAACATCTCGCTGCAGCCGTACAGGCCCTTCACCAGCGGCGTGGTTTCCTGATCGGGCTTCAGCGGCACGCCCTGGTTCAGGCGGCGGATCAGCGTGGTGTAGTTGGCGTTGTCGTGCTGGCGCATGATCAGCGAGTGGGCGATGGCGTCGCCCAGCGAGCCGATGCCGATCTGCAGGGTACCGCCGTCCTTGACCAGGGAGCTCACGTACATGCCGATGGCGTAGTCGGTGAGGTCCACCTTCATGTTGGGGGCGGAGAAGATGGTGTGGGTGCAGGCGGGGTCGGAGACGATGGCGTCGACCTCGGACTCGTCGACGAGG
>DASUIM010000296.1:0-10264 GCA_036279775.1 Fluviicoccus sp.
CCCAGCTGGTCCAGTTCCGGCGTGCTGACCCAGGGAATGTAGCCTTCCTCGCGCAAGCGGCGGGCGGTTTCCCGTGCCAGCCGCCGGTCGGCGGCGGGCACATAGTCAATCACCAGCACCGGTTTGCCATAGGTCCGGCGCACCGTGTCCAGTTGTTGCGTCAGCCACTGCCGGTCACTTTCCGGAACGGTGACAAAGCGGCGGGCGCGGTTGTCCCAGCCGCGATAGAGCGATTCGGCGGCCACCATCCAGACGGCGTCATGGACGACGGGCAGGATTTCAAAGCCCCGGTTCATGATCAGGCGCGCTTCCGGCCAGCGGCGGTGCACGGCCAGGATCAGCGCCGCCAGCCCGGCTTCGCGGCGGGCCCGGTCATCCGCGCCACCGCCCAGCAGCCGGTAACTGTCCACCGTGTCCAGGAAAAAACCGCGATAGCCCTGCCGCCACAACGGGGCAAACACCTGTTCCAGCAGGAAATCCCGCCAGGCCGGGTTGGCGGGGTCGGCCAGGCGGCTGCCCCAGACCCGGTTGCTTCCGGCCAGCACCCCGTCGGGAATGGCCTTGAACCAGGGGCGGTCCGGATGCACTTCCCCCAGGCTGACATAGGCGAACAGGGCGCTGCCGGGATGACGGAAGCGCGCGGGGTCGGTGACATGATCGGGATCGACCACGGCGACATCAAAGGCCCGCAACTCCGCCAGCGGCGGGTTGTCGCCGTAATAGAGCGCCACCGAAGTCGGGACTTCGGCCCGGACCAACCCCGGCAGGCAGGTCGCCAGCAACAACATCAGGAACAGCAGGGTCGGCCTCAGGGTCATCAGGTCAGCGCTCGGCGTCAAATCGTGGCGTCAAGGGAAAAAGTAGCAGGGGATTCGCGCGAAAGCGGCCAAAAAATGTCTAGTGGTTCACATTATACGCGATTAAATGTTAATTTGGTATTAATGGCGACATTGGCCAATGATTCGTTTGGGAGTGAGTGCTTTCGCTTAGGCGCGAACGCGGGTGACCTTCTCGACACCGTTGAGGATGCGGATACGCTTGATGATGCGGGCCAGATGCACGCGGTTGCGGACGGACAGGTTCAGGCTGATCACCGCATGTTGCGGACCTTTTTCCTGCATGCTGATGTTGTCGATGTTGGCTTCATTGGCGGTGACTTCACGGGCGATTTCCGCCAGCATGCCGCGCTGGTTGGCCAGTTCAATGCGCAGTTCGCTGGGAAATTCGCGCTCGATGGCGCCGGCCCATTGCAGCGGCATGCACTTGTCAGGGTTGTCGCGCAGTTCCGCCACCAGGTTGTGGCAGTTGTCGCGGTGGATGACAATACCCTTGCCGGCGCTGAGGTGGCCGATGATGCTGTCACCCGGCAGTGGCCGGCAGCAGCGGGCATAGGACACCACCAGCCCCTCGGTGCCGGAAATGGCCAGATGCCGCGCGCCCGGCCGGTTTTGCTCGCGGGAGCCTTCCGGCAACAGCCGCCGCGCCACCAGTTGCGGGGCGCGGTTGCCCAAGCCGATATCTTCCAGCAACGCGTCCAGCGTCTCGAAGCCCAGCTCGGCCAGTACCATCGCTACGGTAGGCGCGGGGATGGCGGCCACCTTGGCGCCATAGGCGGACAGCGATTTGTCCAGCAGCCGCAGGCCCAGCGCGACCGACTGCGACTGCTGCTGGTCCTTCAGGTAATTGCGGATATTCGCCCGCGCCTTGCTGGTAATGACGAAATTGAGCCAGTGCGGGTTGGGCATGGCGCCGGGCGCGGTGATCACTTCCACGGTCTGCCCGGTCAACAACGGCAGGCTCAGCGGCGCCAGACGGCCGTCCACCCGCGCCGCCACGCAGCCGTTGCCGACATCACTGTGCACGGCATAGGCGAAATCCACGGCGGTGGAGCCCTTGGGCAGAGTCAGGATGCGGCCTTGCGGCGTGAAGACATAGACCTCGTCCGGGAACAGGTCGATCTTGACGTTTTCAATGAATTCCAGCGAATTGCCCGCACTCTTCTGCAACTCCAGCAATGATTTCATCCATTCACGGGCGCGGGCCTGCGAGGTGTTGCCGGTATTGTCCTTGTACAACCAGTGCGCCGCGACGCCGTTGTTGGCCATCGACTCCATCGCCTCGGTGCGGATCTGGATCTCGATGGGCACGCCGCGCTGGCCTTTCAGCACGGTGTGCAGGGACTGGTAGCCGTTGGCCTTGGGAATGGCGATGTAGTCCTTGAATTTGCCGGGAATGGGCTTGTACAGGTTGTGCATGATGCCCAGGGCCCGGTAGCAGGCATCCACCGACTCCACCACCACGCGAAAACCGTAGACATCCATGATTTCGGCGAAGGACTTCTGTTTTTCCTTCATTTTCATGTAGATGCTGAACATGTGCTTTTCGCGGCCCAGCACGCGGGCGGGCAGGCCCTCCTGCTTCAGGCGCTGCTCCAGCGTCTGGCGGATGGTTTCCAGCACGTCCTTGCGGTTGCCCCGCGCCACGCCCACCGCCTTGCGGATGAGCGGCGCGCGCAACGGGAACAGCGCCTCGAAGCACAGGTCTTCCAGTTCGACGCGCACCTGGTTCATGCCCAAGCGGTTGGCCAGCGGCGCGTAGATGTCCAGGGTTTCCTGGGCGATGCGGCGGCGCTTTTCCGGGGCCAGCACATCCAGCGTGCGCATGTTGTGCAGCCGGTCGGCCAGCTTGACGATGATCACCCGGATGTCCTGGGTCATCGCCAGCATCATCTTGCGCAGGTTTTCGGCCTGGGCCTCGGCCTTGGACTGGGTGCGCACCTTCGCCAGCTTGGTGACGCCATCGACCAGATCAGCCACGTCCGGCCCGAAACGCGCCGCCAGCTCCTCCTTGGAAATGCCGGTGTCTTCAATGACATCATGCAGCAGCGCGGCCATCAGGCTTTGATGGTCCATGTGCATGTGGCCGAGAATGTCGGCGACGGCAAGGGGATGGGTGATGTACGGATCGCCGTTGCGGCGGAACTGCCCTTCGTGGGCGGCTTTGGAGAAGAGGTAAGCGGACTCGACCTCGGCAATCTGCTCCGGCTTCAGGTAGGTGGCGAGGTATTCGCAGAAGCCTGCGAGTCCGGCACTCATGGGAAGAGTCCCCGGCACGAGAGCGGGGCGGCCGTGACCGGCCGCCGGCCGTCTCAGAAGGCGTTGTCCAGGCCGCCCAGACCCATGCCCAGATTGATGTCCAGGGTCACGTCGTCTTCCGGCTCTTCTTCCTTGGCGTGCAGGATGGAGCGGTCAACCAGACCGGCGGCGATTTCGCGCAGCGCCATCACGGTGGGCTTGTCATTGTCCCAGGCCAGCAGCGCTTCCTTGTTGCCTGTGGACAACTGGCGGGCGCGGCGGGCGGCGACCAGCACCAGTTCAAAACGGTTTTCAACTGCACCCAAGCAGTCATCGACGGTAACGCGAGCCATTGAAATCTCACCAGCAACAGGGAAAACCTTGAATATACGCAAATTTCAGGCCGACAACAAGCGCCCCAGCCGCTCGCGGTGACGGATGGCTTGCAGCGTCTGGCGGTGGCGGGCGGAACGGATCACCGCCTTGAGGTCTTCCAGCGCGGTATCGAAGTCATCATTGATGACCAGATAGTCGAATTCGACGTAATGGCTGATGTCTTCCAGCGCCCCGGCCAGACGGCGGTTGATCACCTCGTCAGTATCCTGTCCCCGGTTTTGCAGGCGTTGGCGCAGTGCTTCGCGGCTGGGCGGCACAATGAAGACGGTCAGCACGTCCGGGAACTGGCGGCGCACCTGCTGCGCGCCCTGCCAGTCGATCTCCAGGATCACATCGCGGTCAGCGGCCAGCGCCTTTTCCACGGTGGCGCGGGCGGTGCCGTAGTAGTTGCCGAAGACCTCGGCATGCTCCAGGAAGCCGCCTTCACCCACGCGCTGCATGAATTCCTCGACGCTGACAAAGTGGTAATGGACGCCGTCCAGCTCGCCGGGACGCGGCTTGCGGGTGGTGTGCGATACCGAAACCTCGACGCAATCCGTGCTTTCCAGCAGGGCGGTGACGAGGGAGGTCTTGCCGGTCCCGGAGGCGGCGGAGATGACAAACAGGGTTCCGGACATGATGGTCTTCAGTAACGGGTGAATGGGAAAACGGGCAGGGCGCTATTGAACCATATCGGCGGCCGGGGCGGCAGCCGCTTCATTCGATGTTCTGCACCTGTTCGCGCATCTGCTCGATCAGCACCTTCAATTCCACCGACGACTGCGAGCTGTCGGCGCTGACCGATTTCGCGCCCAGCGTGTTGGCTTCGCGGTTCAGTTCCTGCAACAGGAAGTCAAGCTTGCGCCCGACCGCGCCGCCCTGCGCCAGCACCCGGCGCACTTCGCGCCCGTGCGCCTGCAACCGGTCCAGCTCCTCAGCCACGTCGATTTTCTGCGCGAAGAACACCATTTCCTGTTCCAGCCGCTCGTGATTCAGTTCGCCGCGCAACTCCGCCAGCCGGTCCAGCAGCCGCTGACGGTAATGGCTGATGATGCCGGGCAGGCGTTCGGCGGCGCGCGTGCACTCGGCCTCGACCGCGTCCAGCCGGGTGGCGATCAGTCCGGCCAGGACGTCGCCCTCGCGGCGGCGCATGGCGGCAAAGTCCTCCAGCGCCCGGTCAAACAGCGCCAGCGCGGCGGCGGCCAGCGCCTGCATGTCCGGCTCCTGCGCGGCGATCACGCCCGGCATGCGCAGGATGTCGGCTGCGTTCAGCGGCGCGGTGTGGCGCGCCAGCTTGTCGATCTCGGCGGCGGCGCTGACCAGTTGCGCCGCCAGCGCGTGGTTGATGCGCAGGGTGGACACGGCGGCCTCGGCCGGTTCGTGGCGCAGCCAGACATCCACCTTGCCACGCTGCAACCGCGCCCGCAGCCGTTCGCGCAGCGGCATTTCCAGCTCGCGCAGGCTGTCCGCCAGCCGCAACGACGGCTCCAGATAGCGGTGGTTCACCGAACGGATTTCGCAGACCAGCAGGCCGAAATCACCGCGGGTTTCCTGTCGCGCAAAGGCGGTCATGCTGCTGATCATGCAAACTCCGGGTCGGATGATGTACTTCTCCGCCGATTGTAGCCGCAAGCCGGTATAATTGCCGCGTTTTGACCATTCCTATACATGTTCCGAGGACCACCATGCCGAATCTCAAAGACGCCCTGTCGACCGCCATTTCCGACCAGGGCTTCCGTCGCAGCGCCGGACGCGCCGCCGACGAACTGCGCCAGATCCGCTTCACCCGCCACTACACCAAGCATGCCGAAGGGTCGGTGCTGGTGGAGTTCGGCGATACGCGGGTACTGTGCACGGCCAGCGTCGAGAATTCGGTGCCGCGTTTCCTGAAGGGCAAGGGCGAAGGCTGGATCACGGCGGAATACAGCATGTTGCCCCGCGCCACCCACACCCGCAACGACCGCGAGGCCTCACGAGGCAAGCAGGGCGGCCGCACCCTGGAGATCCAGCGCCTGATCGGCCGCAGCCTGCGCGCCATGGTCGACCTGAAAAAGCTGGGTGAAAATACCATCACCATCGACTGCGATGTGCTGCAGGCTGACGGCGGCACCCGTACGGCCGCCATTACCGGCGGCGCCGTGGCGCTGGTCGACGCCTTCAGCCACATGCTGAAGCGCAAGACCATCAAGAACGATCCGCTCAAGCATCTGGTTGCCGCCGTGTCGGTGGGCATCGTCAAGGGCGTGCCGGTGCTGGACCTGGATTACGAGGAAGACTCCGGCTGCGACACTGACATGAACGTGGTGATGACCCAACTGGGCGGCTTTGTCGAGATGCAGGGCACGGCGGAAGGCAAGTCCTTCAGCCGTCAGGAAGCCGACAGCATGCTGATCCTGGCCGAGCAGGGCATCCAGACCCTGATCGCCAAGCAACAGGAAGCGCTGGGCTGGTAAAAACGGCCGGAACGGGGACGGCGTTAACGGAATCAGAACGTTCGTCCTCTAGTTATGCTGTTTTATCGGACGAATGGTGTTGCTGATGCAAGTTCTGCTTGCCTGATTCGTCCGAATTAAGTATGTCTAACGCTCAGTTATCAGATGTAATCTTTTCGGAAGTGTATATAATTTGTTCGTGATGGCTGTCGCGCGCCAGAGATCGGGGAGGCGTGACGGGCCAACAAGGATCGGGACACAACGATTCACATGCAAGACGAAAAAAATAATGCCGGCGCCGGTGAGGTGCTGGACGTGATGGTGCTAACAAGCATAGGGGGAAACTCAGGGTTAGCATCACCTCTGGTGAAGCGCTTGCTGGCGCTGTTTCGCCAGGAAGCTTCCAAACTGGTTCACGGGATTGAATACGCACTGGCCGCCGAGGATCAGGAAGCGTTGCTGCGCCAATCGCATACGCTGAAGTCGTCTTCAGCCTCGATCGGCGCGCAGCTGCTGTCCCAGGTCGCCAGACATATTGAACAATTTGCACGACAGTCGGAGCTGGCGGAAGCCGGCGCCCTGACCGGTGATTTGCGCACGGAGTTTGCCCGCCTGCTGGTGGCTCTGGATGCGTTGGAATCACAACTGGCCTCAGTGTCCACGGATCAGCACTGATGCCAGCCTCGGCAACCTGGAACCCTGTAATGACCACCAAAATCCTGATTATTGATGATGACCCCATAACACGCCTGCTCGCGGCCGAGAAGCTGACCGAGGAGAATTTCCGCGTGTTCGAAGCGGCCAACGGCCAGCAGGGGTTGTCCCTGATCCAGCAGGTCAAGCCCGACCTGGTGCTGCTGGACGTGATCATGCCGGACATGGACGGTTACGAGGTCTGCAAGGAAATCCGCCGTAACCCGTTGCTGGCCAGCCTGCCGGTGATCATGCTGACCGGTCTGGAAGACACCGCCTCCATCGTCCGCGCCTATGACTACGGCGCCACCGACTTCGTCACCAAACCGATCAACTGGACGCTGCTGGTCTACCGCATCCATTACATCCTGCGCGCCAGCCGCATCCACGACCAGCTGGCGCACAGCGAATCCAGCCTGGCCAACGCCCAGCGCCTGGCGCATCTGGGCAGCTGGGAGTGGTGGCCGGAGAAGGACACCACCCGCCGCACCAGCGAGTACTACCGCATCGTCGGCGTGCGCCGCGACGTGCTGGAAACCTCCATGTACTCGGTGCTGGAGCACGTGCACGAGGAAGACCGCCAGATCCTGCGCGACGCCCTGCTGGGCGCGGCCAAGGGCACGGCCTACCAGCTGCAGTTCCGCATCATCGCCGGCAACGCCGGTATGCGTGTGCTGCACGAGCAGACGCAGGTCTTCTACCATCCCGACGGCAGCATCGACCGCATTGAAGGCATTACCCAGGACATCACCGAACTGGTCGCCGCGCAGCAGCGCATCCGCAACCTGGCCTATTACGACTCGCTGACCGGCCTGGCCAACCGCCAGTTGTTCCGTGAACTGCTGCAGCACGAACTGCTGCGCGCCCGCCGCAACAACAAGCAATGCGCGCTGCTGTTCATTGACCTGGACCGCTTCAAGCGCATCAACGACACCCTCGGCCACGACAAGGGCGACATGGTGCTGCAGGCCATCGCCAGCCGCATCAACACCTGCGTGCGCAGCACCGACCTGATCGCCATCAGCCAGGGCCAGAATGACATGGTCGCCCGTCTGGGCGGCGACGAGTTCACCATCGTGCTGACCGACATCAGCCAGCCGGAAGACGCCGCCCAGGTGGCGCAGCGCCTGCTGGAGGTCATTTCCCAGCCGATCACTGTCGGCAAGCAGGAAATCATCGTCTCCGCCAGTATCGGCATTGCCGTGGCGCCCGAAGACGGCGGTGATGTCGAGCAGTTGCTGAAGAACGCCGACCTGGCGATGTACGCGGTGAAGGACAAGGGCCGCAACAGCTACCATTTCTTCGATTCGACCATGAACGAAACGGTGCTGAACAAGTTCGCCCTGGAAAACGATTTGCGCAAGGCGATTGAACAGGATCAGCTGGAGCTTTACTTCCAGCCCAAGGTCAATCCGCTGACCCACGAACTGGTGGGTGCGGAAGTGCTGCTGCGCTGGAAGCATCCGGAGCGCGGCATGATTTCGCCCGCCATCTTCATCCCGGTGGCGGAAGAGTCCGGTTTCATTGTCGAGCTGGGGCAGTGGGTGCTGAAGCAGGCCTGCATCATCAACAGTGACTGGCAGCGCCAGGGCATGCCCATTGTGCCGCTGGCGATCAACATGTCCTCCGCCAATTTCCGCCATCCCGACCTGCTGGCCGGAGTGCAGCGCAGTCTGGACGAGTCACAGCTGCTGCCCAGTTTCCTGGTGCTGGAACTGACTGAAGGCATCCTGATGCAGGACATCAGTTCCACCATCGACACCTTGCAGGCGTTGAAAACGATGGGCGTTTCGCTGTCGGTGGATGATTTCGGGACGGGCTATTCGTCGCTGCATTACCTGAAGCGTTTCCCGATTGACGAGCTGAAGATTGACCGTTCGTTCGTGCAGGATATCGTGACTGATCCGAACGATGCGGCGATTACGGCGGCGATTATCGGTCTGGCGCAGAACCTGAAGCTGAGTGTGGTGGCCGAGGGCGTGGAGACTACCGAGCAGGCGGATTTCCTGTTGCAGCGCGGCTGCATCACCATGCAGGGTTTCCTGTTTGCGCGGCCGATGCCGAAGGGCGAGTTCGAGCGCTTCATGATGCAGAGTTTGCAGATGGCGCAGCAGCACAAGGGTGTGTTCATGATTGATCAGTAAGCCTGATCTGAAGAAATGAAAAAGGGCGCAGTCAGCGCCCTTTTTCATGCCCGGGGTTTACGCCTGTTTCTCAGCCACCGCCACGGTATACACCTTGCCCTGCTTCAACTTGTCGTAATTGCCGAACACTTCCTTGAACGTGCGCGCAATGAACTCGCGCAGACCGTTGATCGTCACCACGTAGAACTTGCCGCCCGGCTTCAAATGCGCCAGCGCATCGTACAGGTACAGGTAATGCTGCTCGTTGCCCACCTTCGCCGGCAGGTTGGACAGGATGATGTCGAACTTGCGGTCGCCGACCTGATTGAAACCGTTGCTCAGGAACACTTCGGTGTTCTTCAGGCCGTTCGCTTCGCAATTCCGGCGTGCGTAATCCACCGCCACGAAGTCCTTGTCCAGCAGTACCGAGGTGCCTTGCGGGCACTTTTTCGCCATCACCATACCCAGCACGCCATAGCCGCAGCCCACGTCCAGGCAGTCGGCGTCTGGCTTGAAGTCGACATGTTCCAGCAGCAGGCGCGAGCCGTCATCCACCGCTTTCGGCGAGAAGATGCCCCAGGTGGAACGGAAGGTGTAGTCATCGCCAAGGACGTTTTCGGTGAAGACAATGTCCTGCCGCCAGCGGGCGAGGGTGGCGGCGTCTACGGTGGTTTTGCTCATGATGAAATCCTGTCAGTTCTGGTAATCAATAATCAGCGGCGCATGGTCGGAAAAGCGCTGGTCGCGGTAGACGCTGGCGGCGTGCAGCCGTCCGGCCAGGTCGGGGGAAATCACCTGGTAGTCAATCCGCCACCCGACGTTGTTGTCCCAGGCGCGGCCCCGGTTTGACCACCAGGTGTATTCGGCCTGATCGGGGGCCAGCAGCGTCCGGTGCGCGTCCACGTAACCCACTTCGCCGAACAGCGTGTCCAGCCAGGCGCGTTCGTGCGGCAGGAAGCCGGAGTTCTTCTGGTTGCCGCGCCAGTTTTTCAGGTCAACTTGTTTGTGGGCGATATTCCAGTCGCCGCAGACCACCAGCGAGCGGTTCTCCGCGCGCCACTGGCGCATGCGCGGCAGGAACTCCCCCAGAAAGATGTCCTTGCGCGCCTGCGCTTCCTCGGAGGCGGAGCCGGACGGCAGGTACAGCGAGGCCACGGTCAGGTCGCCGTATTGTGCTTCGATCCAGCGGCCTTCGCTGTCGCACAGCGCAAAGCCCAAGCCGCGCGCCACGCGGTCGGGTTTTTGCCGGGAATAGATGGCGGTTCCGGCATAACCGGGGCGTTCGGCGGGAAAAAACTCGCAGTGCCAGCCGTGCGGCTGGTGCGCGGCTTCAATCTGGTGGGGCAGGATGCGGGTTTCCTGCAGGCAGGCGATGTCCGCGCCGCTCTGGTCCAGCCACTCGAAAAAGCCCTTGCTGCTGGCCGAACGCAGGCCGTTGACGTTGACGGAAATGATTCGCATGGCTGTATCCCCTTCAAGAAGGCGGCTATGATAACCGCATCGATCCCCAGCCCTGAAGGAAATCATCATGCTTGAGTATCAGCGCCTGTTCATCAAGCTGGCCATG
>DASUIM010000297.1:0-1085 GCA_036279775.1 Fluviicoccus sp.
CCCGGGAGATTCTTCGGTGAGCCCCCCGTCCGAACGCGGACGGACAACCCGTGCCTGACCGAGGAGTTCCTCATGTCCCTGAATCGCCGTACCTTTACCCGTTTCGCCCTGGGCGGCCTGGCCGCCGCCGTGCTCGCCGGCGGCTTCAGCGCCCCGGCGCTGGCCGCCGAGAAGAAAACCTACAACATGGCCTGGAGTATCTACGCCGGCTGGATGCCGTGGCCCTATGCCCAGTCCAGCGGCATCCTGAAGAAGTGGGCCGACAAGTACAACATCGTCATCAACCTGAAGCAGATGGACTACATCGAGTCGATCAACCAGTTCACCGCCGGGAAATTCGATGCCTGCCTGATGACCAATATGGATGCGCTGACCATTCCCGCCGCCGGCGGCGTCGACACCACGGCGCTGATTGTCGGCGATTATTCCAACGGCAACGACGGCCTGATCCTGAAGGGCAAGACGGCGCTGAAGGACATCAAGGGCCAGAAGGTCAACCTGGTGGAATACTCGGTATCGCACTACTTCCTGGCGCGGGCGCTGGCCAGCGTCGGGCTGGCGGAGAAGGACGTGAAGGTGGTGAACACCTCCGACGCCGACATCGTTGCCGCGTGGAAGACGCCGGGCGTGACCGCCGCCGCCGCGTGGAACCCGCAGCTGGCCGACATCCGCAAGCAGCCGGGCACGACGCTGGTGTTCGATTCCTCGAAGATTCCCGGCGAAATCCAGGACATCGCCGCCATCCGCACCGATGTGCTGAAAAAGAGCCCGGAGCTGGCCAAGGCGCTGACCGGCGCCTGGTTTGAAACCTTGAAGGTGATGGCGGCGCAGGACGCGAAGGGCAAGGCCGCGCGCACCGAGATGGCCAAGCTGTCCGGCACCGACCTGCCGGGTTATGAGGCGCAGCTGAAGACCACCAAGCTGTTCTACACCCCGGCCGAGACACTGGCCTTCACCGCCAGCCCGCAGATGGTGACGATTACCGATAGCGTGCGGAAGTTCTCGTTTGATCACGGGCTGCTGGGACAAGGCGCGCCCAATGTCAACGTGATCGGCATCCAGTTCGCCGACGGCAAGGTGCTGGG
>DASUIM010000298.1:0-18316 GCA_036279775.1 Fluviicoccus sp.
AGGCTGTCGGTATAGCGGGTGCGGTCGTCGTCGGATACGCCGAGTCGCGCCAGATGCGCGATCTTGTCGATATCTTGCGTGGTCAGGGACATGGAAATGCTCGCAGCTGTTCCGTAAAAAATGGCAAGAAAAGTACCATAAATCCGGCCCTTCCCAAAGCAAAAGCGCAGGGGAAAGTTTGCAGTGTCTTTCATCCGCGATGGCATGGCTTTGTTATACTGGCTTTAATTTCGTCGCCGGGACGGCATGCGTCGGGTTTGCCCATGATTTCTCTGAAACGCCTGTTTGGTTTGTTTTCCTCCGATCTGGCCATCGACCTTGGTACGGCCAATACCCTGATTTATGCGCCCGGGCGCGGCATCGTGCTGGATGAGCCGTCGGTGGTGGCGATCCGCCATCATGGCTCGCGCCGGACGGTGGTGGCGGTCGGTGCGGAGGCCAAGCGCATGCTGGGCCGCACGCCGGGCAGCATTACCGCCATTCGCCCCCTGAAAGACGGGGTCATCGCCGACTTCGAAGTGACCGAGGAAATGCTGCAGTATTTCATCAGCAAGGTCGATTCGCACGGCTTCCTGCCGTCGGTGCCGCGCGTGCTGGTCTGCGTCCCCTGCAAGTCGACGCTGGTGGAGCGGCGCGCCATCCGCGAATCGGTTTTGGGGGCTGGCGCCCGTGAAGTCCGCCTCATTGAGGAGCCCATGGCTGCGGCTATCGGCGCCGGATTGCCGGTCGAACAGGCCTGTGGCTCCATGGTGGTCGATATTGGCGGCGGCACGACCGAAATCGCCGTTATTTCACTGTCGGGCTGTGTGTTCTCCGATTCCGTGCGTATAGGCGGTGATGTCCTGGATGAATGCATCATGACCTATGTGCGCCGAAATCATGGCAGCCTCATCGGTGAGGCCACGGCGGAGCGGATCAAGATAGCGTGCGGAGCCGCGTTGCCCGGCGGCGAGTTCAAGGAAATCGAGGTTCGCGGCCGGAATCTGGCCGAGGGCGTTCCCCGCTCCTTTACCGTGAATTCCGACGAGGTTTATGCCGCTATCCAGGATCCTCTGGAAGGCATAGTTGCCGCTGTCAAAAGCGCGCTGGAGCAGACGCCCGCCGAGCTTTCCGCCGATATTTCGGAACGGGGCATGGTGCTGACCGGTGGCGGCGCCTTGCTGCGCGACATGGACAAGCTGCTCAGCCGCGAAACCGGCCTCCCGGTGTTTGCCGCCGAAGACCCGCTGACCTGTGTTGCCCGCGGCGGTGGCCGCGCGCTGGCGTTCCTGGATGATCCCGCTTACGAGATGCTGTATGTCGGCTAAACCGTTGTTACGGATGGCCTGACCGGCACCGGTTTTTCGGGGGTTGTCATCGAACAGGCCATTTTTTCCCGTCCCAGCACCGGTGGCTACCGGTTGATGACCGCCCTGGCTGCGGCGGGTGCGCTCATGCTGGCCGAAGGCCGTTTCCCCGAAGACTTCAAGGTGATTCGCAGTCATGGCGTCCGCTTGCTGGAGCCGTTGCACCAGTCCGTTCTGCTGCCCGGACGTCTGGAGTCGTGGCTGGTGGATATCGGGCACACCCGCGCCAGCCTCCGCCGCGAAAATGCCACCCTGCGCGCCGAGCAATTGCAGTACGCCGTCCGGCTGCAGAAGCTGGCCGAGCTGTCGGCGGAGAACGCCCGGTTGCGCGGGCTGCTCAGTTCCGATCTGGTGACGGATGGCCGGATGCTGCTGGCCGAGGTGGTGCGCAGCGATCCCGATCCCGACCAGATGGTGCTGATGCTGGATAAAGGTCTGGCGGACGGCGTGACCGCCGGACAGCCGGTGCTGGATGCAAACGGGATCATGGGCCAGGTCATCGAGGTGGTTGGTGAGCAATCCCGGGTCATGCTGATTTCCGACCGGCGTCACGGCATCGCCGTGCAGGATGAGCGCAGCGGCGCCCGCGGCATCCTTCAGGGCACGGGTGACAATGCCCGGCTTGAATTGCAGTATGCGCCGGAGTCCGCGGATATTGTCAAGGGTGACCTGCTGGTCAGTTCCGGTCTGGGTGTCCGTTTTCCGGCGGGGTATCCGGTTGCGGTCGTCAAGGAAGTATTCCGGTCTGGGGGTGGAGAATTCGCGCGGGTTCAGGCCGTGCCGGTGGCGACGCTCTCGAACAGCCGCCATGTGGTGCTGCTGTTCCCCCCCGTGGTCAAGACTCCCAAGCCGGTCGTGGAGAGTGACGCGGAACGTCTTTCGGAGTCCCCCGATGCGAGCCCGTGATCCTGCCTTTGTCATTCCGCTCAGTTTTCTGGCCGGCGTGTTGCTGACCTTGGCGCCCATTCCGCCGCAACTGGCCTGGTGGCGACCCGAATGGCTGCTGATGCTGGTTATTTTCTGGGTTTTCAATCAACCGTCGTATGTCGGGATCTGGACCGCCTTTGTTCTGGGGCTGGTGATGGATCTGATCATGGGGGCGCGGTTCGGATTGCATCCCGCTTCATTCGTGGTGATTGCCTGGCTGGCGCGGCTGGTGGCCTTGCGGTTGAGGGTGCTGAGCTGGAGCCTGTCCGGCGCACTCATGGTCATGCTGACGGCCCTGGCGCTGGCGATCCGCTATGTGCTGGAAATGATCTATGGTAATCCCCCGCAAACCTTTCAATATGCGCTGCCCATTATCGGCAGCGCACTGTGCTGGCCGGTCGTCAGCGCCATTCTGCAACGTTGGGGAAAATACTGATGTTATATCTGGCGTCAACTTCGCCGCGCCGGCGTGAACTGTTGCAGCAGATCGGTTTGAATTTCGAAGTGCTCAAGATTGCCGTTGATGAGTCGGTGCGGGAGGATGAAACGCCCGGCGAGTATGTGGCGCGATTGGCGGTCGCCAAGGCATCCTCGGCGCTCGATCTGGTGCAGGGCCATGGCCTGGTGCTGGCGGCGGACACCACCGTGGTGCGGGACGGCGTCGTGATCGGCAAGCCGGAAACCCTGGAAGAGGCGATGGCGATCTGGGAAAGCCTGAGCGGCCGCAGCCATCAGGTCATGACCGGTGTGGCGCTGGCGCGCGGCGAGCTGGTCAGCCATCGGGTCGTCACCACCGAAGTGCATTTCCGTATCCTGACACGGGCGGAGATGCGGGCCTACTGGAACACCGGCGAACCGCGCGACAAGGCTGGCGGCTACGGCATCCAGGGTCGGGGGGCGGTCTGGGTTGACCGTATTGCAGGCAGTTACAGCAATGTGGTGGGGTTACCCCTGGCTGAAACGGCGGAAATGCTGGAAACCTTCGGGTATAGTGTCTGGTCTGAACACTGAATCCGCCCGCCCGATCCCAGAACAATACCAATATGTCCGAAGAGCTCCTGATCAACGTGACCCCCATGGAATGCCGTGTCGCACTGGTTGAAAACGGCATCGTGCAGGAGCTGTTTGTCGAGCGCACCGCCAAGCGCGGTCTGGTCGGCAATATCTACAAGGGCAAGGTGGTGCGGGTGCTGCCCGGCATGCAGGCCGCTTTTGTGGAAATCGGGCTCAGCCGCACGGCTTTCCTGCACATCAGCGATATTGTCTGGCCCAAACGTGAAGGCGGTGAACCGCCTGCCATCCATGAGGTCTTGCACGAGGGCCAGTCGCTGACCGTGCAGGTGATGAAGGACATGATGGGCAGCAAGGGCGCCCGGCTGACCACGGACCTGTCCATTCCCTCGCGCTATCTGGTGTACATGCCCTATGGCGAGCATATCGGGGTGTCGCAACGCATTGAGAGTGACGAGGAGCGTGACCGTCTCAAGGGGCTGACCCGCCAACTTCGGGATGAACTGGCCAGCAGCCTCAAGGGCGGGGTTATCGTGCGCACCGCCGCCGAAGGCGTCAGTGAGGATGAGTTGCGCCATGACATGCAGTTCCTGATCAAACTTTGGCAACACATCAGTGACCGCAAGCTGCGGGAAAGCCCGCCCAGCCTGATTTACGAAGAATTGCCCTTGTATCAGCGGATTATCCGCGACCTGATGACGCCGGAAATCGCCAAGGTTCTGATTGATTCCCGTGAAACACATACCAAGGTGCTGGAGTTTGCCCAGGAATTCGTGCCGGGCGTGGAAGACAAGATTGAGCATTATCCCGGCGAGCGGCCGCTGTTTGATCTTTACAATATTGAAGAAGACCTGCAAAAAGCCCTGTCGCGCAAGGTTACCCTCAAATCCGGCGGCTACCTGATCATCGACCAGACGGAAGCCATGACCACAGTGGACGTCAATACCGGCTCGTTTGTCGGCACCCGCACGCTGGAAGACACGGTTTTCAAGACCAATCTGGAGGCGACGCACGCCATTTGCAGGCAACTGCGCCTGCGCAATCTCGGCGGTATCATCATTATCGACTTCATCGACATGCAGGAAGACGAGCACCGGCTGCAGGTGTTGAAGTCCCTGGAAAAGATGCTGTCTCGCGATCATGCCAAGACCAAGATCACCCAGGTCTCTGAGCTTGGGCTGGTGGAAATGACGCGCAAGCGCACCCGCGAATCCCTGGAGCACTTGCTCTGTGAGAGTTGTCCGACTTGTCAGGGCCGGGGGTCGGTCAAGACCGCCGAAACGGTCTGCTACGAAATCTTCCGTGAAATCCTGCGCGAAGCTCGGGCATACGATGCCGCCAACGGCTACATGGTGGTCGGCAACCAGAAGGTGGTGGACCGCCTGCTGTCCGAGGAATCACCGGCGGTGGCCGATCTGGAGCTGTTCATCGGCAAGCCGATCCGCTTCCAGGTGGAAAGCCTGTATACCCAGGAACAATACGATATTGTCCTGCTGTGATGTCTGACGCCAATAACCGGACAGAAACAGACGGCCGCCGCCGCACGGGTGATAATGCTGTTTCACCTTGTGCGATTCCGGACGCCTGATTTCAGATGCTGGCCCATTTCCATGCCGTTCACTGGCCGCGGATTCGCACGCTGATCCGGTGGGGCGCTTGGCTGGCCGCAGTATTGCTGGCGCTGACGCTGGTGTTTTACGTCATTGCCTTGCAGTTATTTGCCCGGATTGGCGAGTACAAGCCCCCACTGGAGGCACGGCTGTCCGCGGCTGTGTCGGCGCCGGTCACCATTCGGCAGCTCGAGGCAACCTGGCACGGGCTGCGGCCTGAATTCACGCTCTCGGAAGTCAGGGTTCTCGACCCCGCCCGCCCTGAAAAAATCCTGCTGGCCATCCCCCGCATTCAGATTGAGCCTGCGCTCCGGCAAAGCCTGCTGCAGCTTTCTCCGCGCTTCCATATCCGAATCGACGGCTTGTCTGTCAGCCTTAGCCAGTCTCCGGGCGGGGCCTGGCAACTGGATGAATTGGCCGCCTTGCCCCCGGGCTCTGCCGAGGCGAGGCGTCGGGCGCTGAAATGGGTGCTGTCGCAAGCGGAATGGCGTCTGGCGGATGGACGGCTGCGGGTTACCGCCTTGTCCCGTCCACCGGTAATCCTGCAGCAGGTCGATATCACCAATCGCAACGGTCGTTCGCGACATCAGCTGCGCCTTAACGGTGAGTTGGGCGGATGGGGTCCCGTCAGGCTGATGGCCAATATGGACGCAGATGAGGTCCTTCAGCCTGCGCAATGGAGTGGCACTATCTACGCGTCCTTGCCCAAGGGGGACTGGTCCACCTGGTTGCCTGTTCACGAAAACCTGCAAGCCGGCCATTTTAATGCCGGCGCCGAAGCGTGGCTGGAGCTGGGGGCCGGGGTGATTGATTCAGCCTACGTGCGTCTGCAGGCGGCACAACTGGATGCAGTTATCCGCAATCGCCCGTTTCGTGTTGAGAATGCCTGGCTGAATGCTTCATTCCGACGTTCAAATGCGGATTGGGAACTGGCCCTGATGCCCCAGTCCGGCACACTGAACAGCCGCCCGTTTCCGGCGCAATCGCTGATGGCGGGCAAGCGCGAAGCGCACTACTTTGTGACCGGACACGGCGTACAAGTCCAGAACCTGGCTACACTGGTTCGCGACCTGGAGTTGCCGGAGACAATTGGAAAGCAGGTCAGGGAACTGAATCCATCCGGCTATCTGCCTGTAATTTCAGTGCAACTGCGGCAGGCTGGCCAAAGCTGGAGCCTGCAAGGACTGCAGGCGGATGTCCGGCAACTTTCGTGGTCGGCCACGACGGAAATACCGGGCGCAACCGGGGTCAGCGGCTGGGTCCGCTGGCAGGACGGACATGGCAATGCGGCGATCAATATGCGGGGCGGTATGCTGGATTTGCGTCAGGTATTCCGTGAGCCGGTGCCGGTCAACGTCTTGACCGGCCATTTCAGTTTTACCCGCAATGCCGATGCCTGGCTGGTGCGCAGTGATCATATCGCCTTGGCCACCCCGGATGCGGCCGGGGAGGCTCTTCTCAGTTTCTGGATTCCGCATCAGCATCCTGAAAACGCCCGTATGCAGCTGCTGGCCGGAATTCATGATGGCAAGGTAGCCAGTGTCTGGCGTTATGTCCCCTGGCCGTCGGCCGGGGATGACACGCTGGCCTGGCTGAAAGCGTCGTTGCGCGACGGCAGGTTGCGGCAAGGGGATTTCCTTTATGAGGGGCCGTTGATTGACAGGCCGGGTGAGGAGCCGTCTTCAATGCAAATGCGGTTTCAACTGGAAGACGCCGTCCTTGCCTACGCGCCCGGCTGGCCCGAGATTCGCAAGTTGCAGGCTGAAGTCACGATCAATAACCGGCATTTGCAGGTGCGGGCACATCAGGGACAGGTTTACGAAAGCATCGCCCGCAACGTGGTGGCGGACATTCCGGAATTGCGCTCACCGGTGCTGCAGGTTGATGCCGATCTTGACAGCACCGGCGATGACGTCTTCCGGCTGTTCCGTGAATCTCCGCTGAAAGCAGAGGCCGGACGGATGGCGGACCTGCTGGCGGTCAAGGGTGAATTGAACGGTCATCTTTCGCTGAAGATGCCGTTGTCGGATACCGACAAGGCTCATGTCCGGGTGGATGCCGAACTGCCGGGGAATCCCATCATGCTAAAGGAGGCGGGCCCGTTTGACCTGTGGCTGAACGGTTTGGTCAATTATGAAAGCGGTAAAGGATTTACCAGCCAGCCCATGACCGGTTTTTTCCTGGGGCAGCCTCTTTCCATCCGGTTCAGCAGCGTCCTGGACGAAGGCAATGTCGTGGCGGTACAGATTCAGGCGGATGGTTCGCTGACGCCGGTTAGCCTGAGGCCGTGGATCGGCAGCCTGGGAAATCACATGCGCGGCAGTACGCGGTTCAAGGCGTTTCTGGCGGTGCCGATCAAGGATGCGCCGGTTCACTTGGCGCTGGATGCCGATCTGGCCGGTTGGAACATGGACTTGCCGGAACCCTTCACCAAAAAAGCCGAGCCCTTGCCCCTGCATTTCGAGATGCAACTGGATGGTAAGGAAAATCTGTCTTTTCTGACCCTGGAAAACAAGTTGCAAAGCCTGTTTGCCTTTAGCGGCGGCCGCATCACCCGCATGCTGGTGCAATTGGGAGAAGGCCGCATCGGTGAGCTCCCGCCGCAGGGGCTATGGATACGGGGCAATTTGCCGCGACTGGATCTGGATAGCTGGTTGCCCTGGTTGCGCCCGCAGGGCGGGCGGCATGAGCCGGGAAATAGCGACTTGCCCGAGGTGGAAAGCTTTACCTTGTCCGTCAAGGAGTTGCTTGCCGGGGGCTATCGTTTGCCGCAAGCGCGTTTGGGCGCCGAGCCGGTAGAGGAAAGCGATGGCGGTGGCTGGCGGATCCAGATCGAAAGTGAACGGATTACCGGTGAGGCGCGCATTCCCAGTGCAGCGGCAAGACCGGTCGCCGTGACCTTGTACCGCTTGACCCTGCCGTTGATGACCGCATCCGGTCCGGCAGCCGGACCGGAATCCTCTTGGGAAATCCCGGCGATCAACCTGGATATCAAATCCTTGTCCTATCTAGACTGGCCCGCGCTGGGGAAAGGTACGCTCACCGCGATGATCCGTCCGACAGCGGATGGTGTGCGGGTGGATAACCTTTTGTTGAAGCACGACGCGGTAAGCTTCAGCGGCAAGGCAGGCTGGCAATATCACGGCCAGCACAATACCCGGATTCAGGGGACGGTGAAGGCTGGGGATGTGGCCAGAATATTCTCGGCTTTCGAATATCCCGCTGTGCTGACCAGTGATAACACGGTCGCCGCGGTCTCCCTGGCGTGGCCGGGCGACCCCACGGATATGGCCTTGAAGAATCTGAGCGGCGAGGTGAATACCAGTCTTGAGAAAGGCCGCTTGCTGAAGTTGAACCGGGCCGTCAGCCTTACCCGGCTTTTCGGAGTCTTGGATACGGATAACCTCAAGCGGCGCATCCAGCTGGACTTCAGCGATATAACCCGACGGGGTATGGCGTTCGATGATTTGACGGTCGATGCCCGCTTTGGTGGTGGCGTCTTGCAGGATTCCTTTAGTCTGAACAGTCCGTCCATGACGGTTAGCGGCGCCGGAAGTGTCAACCTGACGGACGAGCATCTGGATCAACGGATTCAGATTGCCGTACCGTTGGCCAGCGCCGTTCCGATTGCCGCCGCGCTGGTTGCCGGGCCGGTCATCGGCGGCGCGTTGGTTGCCGCGGAAACTGTTTTTGATGATTCGTTGCGCAAGATGACGGCTTTTAATTATCAGGTCAGGGGCAGTTGGACCAACCCCGTCATCGAGCGTGTGCGCAAACCCTTGATCCCTTGGCGGCTGCCCCGCCGGAAGCCTTTGTCACCGGAGCCAAGACCATGATCCTGACAGTTGCCGCAATCCAGATGACCAGCACCGACAGCCTTGACGGGAATTTCCGGCAACTGGAAGTGCTGCTGGCCGAAGCCGCGCGTGATCAGGTGCGGCTGGCGGTGCTTCCCGAGAATTTCGCGGTGTTCGGCGCGCCACGTCAACAGGTGACTGCCGAACAATTGCCAGACATTTTGTCCCGCTTGTCGGAATCCTGTCGTCGTCATGGTTTGTGGATTGTCGCGGGCAGCATCCCTTGCCTGACCCGTCCGGATGGCAATCCGGTGTCTGATGGCCGCGTTCGGTCTGCCTGCTTCGTGCTCGATGAGGCCGGGCATGTGCGTGGGCGATACGACAAGATTCATCTGTTTGATGTGGATGTCGCCGACCAACAAGCCTCTTATCGTGAGTCGGCGGTTTTTGAGCCGGGAACGGAAGTGGTGACCGTGGAAACTCCATGGGGGCGTCTGGGGTTGGCCATATGCTACGACCTGCGTTTCCCGGAGTTGTTCCTGGCGTTGCGTCAGGCAGGTGCGGATGTGCTGGTGTTACCTGCCGCATTTACGGCGCATACCGGTGCAGCGCACTGGGAGGTCCTGCTGCGTGCGCGCGCCATTGAAACACAGTGCTATCTCATTGCCGCGGGTCAGGCCGGCCGGCACAGTCCTTTGCGTGAAACCTGGGGGCACAGCATGATTGTTGACCCTTGGGGGCGGGTGGCGGCATCCCGCCAGGAGCCGACTCCCGGCATGGTCAGTGCGGCCTGCGACTTGGATGAGATGCTCAAAATGAGGAATAGCATGCCTTTATTGTCCCACCGAAGGCTATCCTATTAACACCCGGTGTCGTAATATCATGGTATTAACAGCGGCAGTCATCGCCTGCCGGTCATGGAGATTGCAACAATGAGCGAGAGCTTGGCTGACTATCTTGGACAGGTTCCCATATTTTCCAATTTGACCCTGCCTGAACTGCAGACCATTGAAAAGTACATGTTTTTCAATAAGGTCGAAGCGGGTGAATTCGTCTTCAAGGAAGGTGAGAAGGGGGACTATGTCTGCTTCGTCATGCACGGCGCCCTGGACGTCATTAAATTCAATCAGCATGCGCAGCCGGTCGTGATCACGACCTTGGCCAAGGGCAGTTCGATTGGTGAAATGGCGCTGATTGACAAGTTGACCCGCTCCGCCTCGGTTCGGGCCTGCACCCCGTCAGGATTGATTGTGCTGACCCGCAAGGGGTTCGAGATGATTTTGAAGCTGCATCCCGAAATCGGGATCAAGATTTTGAAAGGCGTGGCTTCGCTGTTGAGTATTAACTTGCGGAAGACTTCAGATAAATTAGCGGAGTTCATGCCGCCATTGGCATGATTACAATGTGGATGCCGGTTATCATGCCCGGCGAATTGGCATCACGGTTTCTCAGCGAACGGATGTCGGCAACAAGTTTCTGGGTACGTCACCATTCGTGATGCTTTGACGTAATTCCCACTGACTTACGCCGCCCGTTGTTGGCAGGGTCATCGCGACAATAATTTTCTTTCCGGCCAGTCCTTCATAAATGTTCGTGGACTTGAAGGTCAGGGTAATGCTGCAGGTGGAGTTGGCTACGGATCCGATGGGGCCGCCAAAATCAACCCGGTCGACAAATTTGCCTTGATAATCGGTTGGATTGCCAAATCCATCCAGACCATTCACCGGGCAGGAGCCGCTTTCGCCATAGGCGCTGGTGAATTCAATCTTGAGTCCGGAAACCATGTTCATGGCCTCAGTGACCTGGGAACGGGCAATATAGGTTTGATAGGCCGGGAGGGCGATGGATGCCAGAATGCCAATGATGGCAACGACAATCATCAATTCGATAAGAGTGAATCCATTTTGAATTCTTTTCATGAAGGATTCCTCCACTTTGAAAAACAGCCCCGAATGGGGCTGTTTTCTTTGTTCCGGCGTTAGCCAGGTCCTGTATTACAGAACAGCCTTCGGAGTCAGCTTGGCAGCAACGGTACCGCCGGTCTTCTTCAGCTGGCCAGTGCCATCGATGGAGAAAATCAGGGTCTTGCCGTTGATGGCGCCAGACACGTTGGTGCCAGCGGTGCCGGAACCGTAGGTAGCGGTCAGCGAGCAGAGGCCAGCGGCAGTCGGGGCACCAGCAGCGATCACGACTTGCACATACTTGCCAGTCTTGGTGTTCTGGGTGGCATCTTGCAGGTCGGAGCAATCGCCAGCCTGGATGTTGTCGTTGATTTCGGTCTTCAGACCGCCGGCCAAGCCAACGCCTTCAGAAACCTGGGCGCGGGCGATGTAGTCTTGGTAAGCGGGAATCGCGACAGCAGCCAGAATACCGATAATGGCAACAACGATCATCAGTTCGATCAGGGTGAAACCCTTTTGAGTGGTCTTCATGGTGTCTCTCCAGAGAACATAAATTAGTTTTAGTCTTGACCGATACTTACCGGTACTGCTTTAGAGGATGCAGAAGCCATGCCAACTTTGGTGCTTTTTTATTTTCTTTATAAAACAGAGGCTTGTGTATTTAATGGCTGGGGGGTGACGGTTATTGCCAGCCAAGAGGAGGATATGGCCTGACAATTTTCGTCACTTTGTGTCGTTGTCTGAAAGTGGTGCCGTCAGCCTTGGGAAAGAGTCAGGGCTTCCCGCAGGTAAACAGCCAGTTTGGCGCGGGTTTTGGCCGTATTCTCGGGGTCATTTTCCGCGGTATGCGTGGCGGCGCGCACCAGTTGCCGTAAGGTATGGCGTTCGGCGGCCTGATGCTGGCGTACAAAATCGGCAATGGCGGGGTCGCCATGCTGGAGCAGCCGGTTGATCATGATGTCCAACTGCTTGTCGAGATTGGGTTGTTGTTGCCGGTTCAGGGCCTGCAAGATAGCGGCTTCGTCTTCATGACGCATCAGCTTGCCGATTCGCTGCTTGTGCCGGCGGATGGCTTCATGGCTTTTCAGGTTGGGCATTTCCAGCAGGGCGTCCATCAGCGTTTCGCTGAGGGGGAGCTTCTTCAACTGAGACTTGGGTAATGCCGCCAGTTGCTCACCGATGGCTTGCAGGCGGTCCATGGCGCGTTTCAGTTCGGATTTACTGATGTAATCCGGGTCGAAGTCGTCGTCAGTTACGGGAGAGTGGCTCATGGGCATGCTGCAATGGCTGGGAGGGGCCGCCCATTCTAGCAAATAGTCTCGCCTTATTCAGCTTCGTCAAAGCGTCGTGCAAAAAGCGCCTGAATGGCTTCCAGCGCCGCCGCCTCATCCTCGCCTTCGATGCAGATTTGCAGGGTAATGCCCTTGCCCGCGCCCAGCAGCATGACCTGCATCATGTTTTTGGCATCCACGAGCCTCCCTCCGCTTTTGGCCACGCGGATTGAGGACTTGAAGGTCGAGGTCAGTGTGACCAGTTTGGCGGTAGCCCGCGCATGCAGGCCCAGCTTGTTTATGACCGTGATTTCTGTGTCAATCATCTTTTTCGAATCAGTTCCCGGTGCAGGGTTTGAATATTTGAGACTTTACCCGCCATATAGCGCGTAAGTCTTTCAACAATATACACAGAGCGATGTTGCCCTCCGGTGCAGCCGATTGCAACAGTCAGGTAGTGACGGTGGTCCGCAGTAATCCTTGGCAGCCACTTTAACAGAAATGTGCTGATGTCGTGGAAGAGGGCCTCCACCTCGGCATGGCCCTCAAGGAAACTCTGCACGGCGGCATCCTGGCCGGTCAGCTCGCGCAACGAGGCCTGCCAGTGCGGGTTAGGCAAACAGCGGACATCGAACACAAAGTCCGCATCGAGGGGAACGCCATGCTTGTAACCAAAGGACTCAAACAGCACGGTTACCTGCGAGGTGTTGGCCAAGCGGGCGGAAAGGGTGTGCTGCAACTCGTGTACATTCATGTTGCTGGTGTCGAGGTAGACACTGGCTCGTGAGGCAATCGGGTCCAGAATACGCTTTTCCTGTTCAATGGCCTCACTCAACGAAATGACGTCCGTGCTGAGCGGATGCCGGCGGCGCGTTGCGCTGAAACGGGCCAGCAGCACATCATCCCGTGCATCCAGGAACAAGGTGTCCGTTTGAATGCCAAGCCCCTGCAGTTGTTCGAGCACCTGATCATATTGACCCAGGTCGTCAGGCTGGCTCCGGACATCCACTCCGACGCCGATCCGATTGACGTGAGGGGTGTTCCGAAAGTGCTGGATCAAGGATGGCAGAAGGGTTAACGGCAGGTTGTCGATGCAGAAGTACCCCAGGTCTTCAAGGATATTGAGGGCAGAGCTTTTGCCAGAACCTGAGCGTCCGCTGATGATCAGGAGTTTGTTCATGCTGGTGGCGAGTCCTTGAAGGATATTCTTGAGAATGATTATGAGTATCTACCCGGGTGCGAGCGGAAGTCAAAGCATCAAACCGTTCACGAGGGGTGTTTGGCGGCATGTTCGTCCCACATGCCCAGCAGCGCATTTTCCAGATGGCGCACAAAGCGCGGTGCGTCCATGACCGGTGAGGCTTCGATGGCCTGCCGCTGTGTTGCCCGGATGTGGGCCAGAAGTGCGGGGTCTCGCGCGAAGCGGATGGCCTTGGTCACATATTCGTCGGGGGTTTCTGCAATCCAGTCCGACATGCCGGCGGCGGTCAGCAGACTGGCCCCCTGTCTCTGGATCAGGGTTTCGCCATTCAGCGTAACGGTGGGCACGCCCATCCACAGGGCTTCGCAGCTCGTGGTTCCGCCCGGGAAGGGAAAGGTATCCAGCATTATGTCCACATTACCGTAGCTTCTCAAATACTCCTCACGTGAGGACTTTCCTTCGATATCGATCAGGCTCCGTGTCAGCCCCTTTGCGGCCAGGTGATCCAGGAAGGCTTCGCGTGTTTTTTCGGTATTCAGGCTGGGGCACTTCAGTCGCATCCGGGACCCGGGGAGAGCCTGCAGAATTTGCGACCACAGCCGAATGACTTCATCATTGATCTTGCTTGGCCGCTGGAAGCACCCGAATGTGATAAAGCCGTTACGAAGACAAGGTGGCGGCGAGACCGGGATAGGTTGTGTCAGGGCCGGCGGTGAAAAGCAGAGCCGGGTGTCCGGCAAATACCAGAGCGTCTCTGTGAATTGCTGTTCCGAGCCGGGTGGGGATGAAACCGGATCCGTCAGGAAATAATCCATGCCGGGTATGCCGGTTGAAGCAAAATAGCCCAGCCATGAAACCTGAACCGGCGCCGGCTTCCACGCAAAGACCGTACAGCGATTGAATGCGGTGTGCCCGGCGAGGTCGATCAGGATATCGATATCGTCTGACTGAATCTTCCGGGCAAGTTCTGAATCATCCAGTTGCGCGACATCTCGCCACTGCTGGAATAAGGACTGAAGCTTGCCGGTGAGGTCATCCTCCCGATTTTGCTGGGTGCTGTAGGCGGTCAGATGGATGGTTTGTTTGTCGGTGAGTTCTAGAATGCTTTCCAGAAAGAATCCCACGGGATGTGCCCGGAAGTCGCCGGATACCATGCCGATGCGAAGGAGGGGGCCTCGATGGTGGCGACTCTCGCTCCTTTGACGGATCTCCTTGGCTTCAGGCATTTTTTCAAGCCTCGCGGTTATCCGCTCTCCACCCGATCGTGCAATCTCAAGATAGCGGGCAACACTGGCATCCTTGCAGTTCAACAGACTGAAGAGCAGGTTGCTGAATACCAGCGGATCATCGGGGGAAAGTTCGTAGGCGCGCTCAAAGAATGATGAGGCTTCCTGGAAATTACCCAACTCCATGTAGGCTTTCCCAAGATTATTGCAAGCTACGGCCAAGGCCGGATTCAAGGCGAGTGCCTGCTTGCCATGGGTAATCATCGCCTCAAAATCACCCAGTTCGCCATCAATGGCGGCTAATGCGCTGTAGGCTTCGGCAAAGCCCGGGTTGTATTCCAGGGCTTTCAAGCAGGCGGCCCTGGCTTCATCCAGCCGGTCCTGATGGAAAAGTATGGTGGCTTTGTTCAAATGGGCTTCCGGAATATGCGGATCAATCTGCAATGCACGATTGATGGCATCCAGGGCAAGGTCGGTTTTCTTCCTTTCGATAAGAAGCTGAGCTTTGTTGGTTAGCAGGCCCGGATGGGCCGGATTGAGCTTTAACCCTTTTTCGCAGCTTGCCAAAGCCTCTTCAGGATGGCCGGAGGCGGCGAAAATGGTACTGAGCAAACCATGGAATTCGACATTTTGCGGATCAAGACTGAGCGCGTTTTCCATGTGCCTGATGGCTGCTTGATGGTCGCCCAGCAGGCTCAGGACGTTGGCGGCCTTGGCGTGCCCGACGGCAAACCCGGGCTCCAGCGCAATGACCTGCCGGAAACAGTCGAGAGCGGCAGCATGGTGCTGGAGCTGCACCTCGATTTCACCCATGGCAAACCAGGCATGGGAGGAGTCGGGGCGTAATTGCAGGCTGGACCGATAATGGTCGAGGGCGTCATTCCATCGGCGGTCCGCCTTGAAGAGATCGCCCAACTCCTCATGGACCTCATTAAGGTCCGGAGCAAGCGCCAACGCCTGCAAATACGTCTCAATGGCGCCTTCGGCATTGCCGGATGCCCGCTCAAGCGCGCCGAGCCGGCACAATATGTGCGGGTTTTCAGGGTCACACCGTGAGGCATGCCGGATCGCCTGTGCGGCTTCCTGAAAATGTCCGGCGGCGGCATGGACTTCGCCAAGTACTTCATAGGCGTAGCCGAATGACGGGTTCAACGAAACCGCCTTATTCAGGTACGCAACGGCAGCCTCAAGATTTCCCAGTGCAGCGGCAATACTGCCCAGATTGCAAAAGGTCGGGGCATAACCGGGATTCAGCCCGGCAGCCTGCAGGAAATGCTGTTCGGCCTGCTCGTATTCCCCCTGCTGCATGCAGGCATTGCCCAGATGGTTATAGGGCCGGAAGAAGTCGGGCATCGCCGCGATTGCCTGCTGATAACTCCGGACGGCTGCCGCAGGATTCTCCTCGGCCAGAAGCCGGTCTCCCTGAAGGACCGCGTCAATGGCGGCAAGGGAGCGGAGGGCCTGCGCATGGAGGGAGGGGACGGCCGTCAAGGCCGAGAAGAGGGATTTAGCCTCCAGCCATTGGCCGTTATTAAGCATTGACGTAGCTTGAGTGAACAGCTTTTCTGTTTCGGATGTCATGTCTGATTCGGTCAGTAATGTGGGTACTGTTATTTATAGTGGTGGTGAGTGCTTGGTTTGCTGAAGGGCAGGAGAGGGGAGTCGGCGAGGGGAGCGGATCCGGCGATAACCGGATCCGCAGCGTCTGTCAGTGATGACTCTTCAATTTTTCCTTGTGCCTGACGATCTGTCGGTCAAGCTTGTCAGAGAGCAGGTCGATCGCGGCGTACATGTCAGGGGATTCGGCATTGGCGAACAGTTCTGCGCCTGCGATACGGATTGTGGCTTCGGCCTTTTGCGCCAGTTTCTCGATGGAGAGGATCACCTGCATGCTGGTGATGTGGTCGAAGTGACGCTCTACACGTGCCAGTTTGCTTTGCACGTACTCTTTCAGGGCCGGGGTAACATCCACATGATGCCCGCTGATAGTCATTTGCATAAGGCCATTCCTCGTGTTGTTGTTGCGACAATCGAGGAGGACCTGCGAACAAAGTCGGGCGGCGTACCGTTCGGCCTTGCGAAGCATGTCCTCCGCCAAAAGCCAGTATTAGTCACAAACCGTTGATTGCACTGTCACAATTCGGTAACGGCTTGTGAGGCTAAATGTCTGTTCCACAACTTCAATGTAGCGAGGTTTCCAACGTCAAAGCAAGCGTTTTCTGTCGCTGGATGAGGGAATGTTAAGCGATTCACGATACTTGGCGATGGTGCGGCGGGCGACTTCAATGCCCTGCTCAAGCAGCATGTCAGCGATCTTGTTGTCGGACAAGGGTTTGCGCGGGTCTTCCTGACTGACCAGTTTCTTGATCATGGCGCGGATGGCGGTGGACGAGCATTCACCGCCGGAACTGGTGCCGACATGACTTGAAAAGAAATATTTCAGCTCGAAAATACCTAGCGGGGTATGCATGAATTTCTGGGTGGTGACCCGGGATACGGTGGATTCATGCAGGCCGACTTCATCGGCGACATCGCGCAGCACCATCGGCTTCATGGCCTCGGGGCCCTTGTCGAGGAAACCGCGCTGGTGTTCAACGATGCAGGTGGCGACCTTGAGCAGGGTTTCGTGGCGGCTTTGCAAGCTCTTCAGGAACCAGCGGGCTTCCTGCAGGTGATTTTTCAGGTACTGGTTGTCGGCGCTGTTGTCGGCGCGGCGCACCATGCCGGCGTAACCGGCGTTGATGCGCAACCGGGGCGCGGTTTCCGGATTGAGTTCGACGCGCCAGCGCTGGTTCTGGCGGGTGACAATAATGTCCGGCGTAATGTAGCTGGATTCGCTGGTGCCGATCTGGCCGCCCGGATAAGGGTTCAGTGACTGGATCAGGCTGACGGCCGCCATCAACTGATGTTCGGTCAACCGGGTTTTCTTCAGCAATCCCGCCTGGTCGTGGTTGCCCAGCAGTTGCAGATGTTCACGCACCACCAGCAGGGCGGCTTCACGGGCCGGAGTCTTTTCAGGCAGCTGGTTCAACTGGATCAGCAAGCATTCACGCAGGTCGCGGGCGCCGACACCGGGCGGGTCGAATTGCTGGATGCGGTGCAGCACCGCCTCGACTTCATCCAGTTCGATCTCGGCTTCGGGCAGCAGCCGCGAAGCGGCTTCCAGAATATCGTCCAGGCTGACCGTAAAGTAGCCGTTCTCATCCAGCGCATCGATGATACAGACGGCCAGCGCCTTGTCGGTCAGCGTGAAGGGAGTCAGGTTGACTTGCCACAGCATGTGGTCGTACAGGGTTTCCGGAGCGGTGGAGCGGGCTTCGAAGCCTTCATCGTTGTCATCGGGCGCCGCCGTGCCAGCGCTGTTGCCGGTGTAGATGTCATCCCAGGCGCTGTCGACCGGCAGGTCATCGGGAATGTCTCGCGGGGTGTCGATATCAAGCGTTTGCGGGTCGTCCTGGCGGTTGTCACCAAAGTCGTCGGGGCTGGCTCCCAGTTCCTGGGAGGCCTGATCTGAAGCGGACCCGCCCGATTCGCCGGACTCCTCGGCCATTTCCAGCAACGGGTTGGAGTCCAGCGCATTCTGGATTTCCTGTTGCAATTCAATCGTGGACAGCTGCAGCAGGCGGATGGCCTGTTGCAGTTGCGGCGTCATGGTCAGGTTTTGACCGAGATTGAGATGCAGGGCGGCTTTCATACCAATCTGTCATGTGGGGAACTGGTGACAGTATATAGCGGCCCTTTTGATTGCGCTATGCAAGAAGCAGGCCCGATGGTGTGTCAGGTCTGTTTTAGCCGACGAAGCAAACTGGAGGTATCCCAGCGCCCGCCGTTCATGGCCTGGATTTCCCGGTAGAAGTCGTTGACCTGTGCGGTGACGGGCAGGGCGATGCCCAGTCCGGCGGCTTCTTCCAGGCAAATATCCAGGTCCTTGCGCATCCAGTCGACGGCGAAACCGTGATTGTATTCATTCGCCAGCATGGTGGCGTGGCGGTTGACCAGCTGCCAGGACGAGGCCGCGCCCTGACC
>DASUIM010000299.1:0-3365 GCA_036279775.1 Fluviicoccus sp.
TGATGGCGTTATTGACCAGATTGGCCAGTACCTGCCCCAGGCGCAGCGGATCGCCGATCAGGCGGCGGGGCACGTCCGGGGCGATGTCGACGCGGAACGACAGCCCCTTTTCCCGCGCCTTCATCAATTCCATGTCACCCAGGTCGGCCATCACCTGATCCAGGTCGAGGCCGGTCTGCTCGAAGGACATCTTGCCCGCCTCGATCTTGGAAAAGTCGAGGATGTCGTTGATCAGCGCCAGCAGGTTGCGGGCGGCGGCATCGACCTTGCGCAGATAATGGCTTTGCTGCTCGTTCAGGCCGCTTTCCAGCGCCAGATGCGACATGCCAATGATCACGCTCAGCGGCGTGCGGATTTCATGGCTCATGTTCGCCAGGAAATCGGATTTCAGCCGCGTCGCCTCCTCCGCCAGCGCCTTGGCCTGCGCCATGACCTGTTCCGATTCCTTCTGGATGGAAATGTCGATCAGCGTACCGACACAGCCCGCCTGCGCGCCGTCGGGGCGGCCGAAACCGGCCAGCGTGTACAGCACCGGGTGCGCGCGGCCGTCGACAAAGGGCACGTTCATCTCGGCGGTGAATACCCCGCCGTCGCGAAGGATGCGGGCATTCGCCTCGCGGTACAGCTCGCGGTCCGCCGGGGGTAACTGCGTGAATTCCATGACCGTCTTGCCGATCAATTCGTCCTGGCCGATACCAAAAGCCTCGCGGAAGGCGCGGTTGAAGCCGAGGTAGCGCCCGGCCGCATCCTTGAAGAACACCGGATAAGGCAGCGCCTCCAGCAGCACCCGCCGGAATTCCAGCTGTCCGGCCATCATCTGCTCGAATTGCTTGCGCTGCGTCAGGTCGCGCACCACGAAACAGAAACAGACCCCGTAATGGGCGTGCCGGGGCATCGGCGTGAAACTGATTTCCAGCGGCAGCGACAGCCCGTCGCGGGTGCGGCCGCGGAACTCCCCGCTGAACGGCCCGGCATCACCGCCGTCCGCCGCGCCGCCGTGACCCGCCGGAATGGCCTCCTGCGGCAGCAGCGCCGCGACCGGCAGACCGACCAGACCGCCCCGGGCGTGCCCGAACACCTCGTCCGCCTTCGGATTGGCTTGCAGGATCAGGCCGTCGGGCCCGGTCACCAGGATGGCGTCGGGGGCGCACTCGATGATGTGCCGGTACCAGGACTCGGCCATCGCCAGCGCCTGCCGCTGTCCATCCAGATCGGTCATCGCCTGCTGGTAGCTTGCCAGCGCCCGCGACAGGTCGCCGATTTCGGTATCGTCGCCGGCATGGGGAAAGGAGACGCCGCGTTCCCCGGCCAGCAGCCGGCAGGTGGCGGCGGTCAACGCGGCCAGCGGGTCCAGCAGGCGGCGCTGATAGAAGCGGAACTGCGTCACGGCGATCAGGGCCAGCGTGATGGCCATCATCGCCACGGCGGCGATCGTCAGCCGGTCAACCCGGGTATCCAGACGGGCGGTGTAACGCATCAGCCGCTGGTGGATCTGCTCATCCGCCACGGCGATGTCACGGCGGATGTCGCTTTTGGCGACCAGATAGGACTCGCCGTACGCCAGCGCCAGGGCTTGCGGGCGATTTCCCAGGGCCCCGGCCTCGAAAATGCGGGCCTCCAGTTCCAGCAAGGCATCCGAGCGGCTTTTGGCGGACCGGACCCGCGCCGCCTCGTCCGGCTCCAGGCCCAGCGCCAGCAGCCGCTCCACCGCGCGGTCGCGATTGCGCAGCCGGTCCTTTTCCCGCAGGAATTCCTCGCGGTAACGGTCGTCGCCGCTGACGGCGTAGGAACGCACCGCATCAGTCAGGAAATCACTGGCGGCGTTCAGCCGGCTGAGTTCGTCGCTGGCCTGATGCAGATGCACCAGGGCATCGCGGCGCTGGTGGGACGTGGCGAAGGTCAGCAGGATCAACACCGCCGTGACGGTGAGCATGAAGCCCTTGACCCAGGCAATACGCAGGCCGACCGTCTTCAGCCTCATGCCCGCTCCCCGCCGCAAACATCCGTCATCACAGCCTCCCGATCATGTAGTCGACCGCCACCCGGATCTGGCGGTCACTGTAGACGCCTTCATAGTCCCGCTTGCCCGGCATGAGGCGGGGCTCGCCGGGCATGCCGTCAATGGCGGCGCGGTAAAGCTGCTTTCGGCCCTTGGCCAGCCGGGGCATCCAGTCCCGGCGGTCGCCCGGCACCGGCGCGCCCAGGCCGCCGCCATCGTCGTGGCACAGCGAACAGATCTGCTCGTAAAAAGCCTTGCCGCTCCGGGCGGATGCGGAGCCGGACAAGCCCAGCCACAAGAGCGCCGCAAGCAGGGCGGTGGAGGTCACGGAAAGGGTTTTCATGGATGGAAGCCTCCCTGGCTATCACTAGAATCCTGATCATTCCTGTCTCAGGTTGCTTGAAGTAAAGCAAGCGGGGCGACATTCCGCAAGGCGGCTGTCCTGATTTTGTACAACCGGTCACAGATCGGGGGTACCCACGACGCCGTGACCGGCCGCTATCCCGCTCAGGCTGCCCGCATCGCCCGCAAGTCGCGCAGGAAATAGGTGCCCAGCCCGGCGATGATCACCGTCATGCCCAGCACCGTCACCGTGGTGAAGCGCTCGCCGTTTATCCATGCCCCCCACACCAGCGCGAACGCGGGCGTCAGGAAGGTGGTCAGCGACACCGTCGCGGGCGGCAGCGCCTTCACCAGAAAGAAGTAGCAGAGCATCGCCACCACCGACGCCATCACCACGCTGTAGGCCAGCGCCGTCAGCGTCACCCAGCCCGGCATGGCGCGCGGCATCGACGCCATGAAGAACGGCAGCACCAGCAGCATGCCGACGGTCGAGAACAGCAGCGAGCCGGTGGTCTGCGCCAGCGGGTGCAGCTTCGCCTTGTCATGCTTCAACAGGAATACCGAGGCCACGTAGCAGAACACGCCCATCAGCACCAGGAATACGCCCTTGCCCTGCGCCGCCACGTGCGGCCCGCCCTGCATGATCAGCACCAGCCCGCCAAAGGCCATGCCCATGCCCACCCACTGCTCGGCGCGCAGCAGCTGGGTGCGGAAGACGCCGTGCGCCAGCAGGCCGACAAACAGCGGCGCCAGCCCGAACAGCAGCGAGATCAGCCCCGACGGCAGGTATGCCGCGCCCAGGTAGGTGAACAGCATCGCGCCCAGCAGGCTGAGCATGCCCGCCGCATAACTTTTCACGGCTTCGCGATGGAACGGCAGGCGCTCCCCCAACATCCACAGACACAGGGCCGCCAGCGGCGCCGCCAGGGCGAATCGCAAGGCCAGCGCCCAGACCGGGTGCAGCTCGCGAATGCTCAGGACCACCGCCAGCGGCGTGGTGGACCAGATGAAAACCAGCAGGGCG
>DASUIM010000300.1:0-3720 GCA_036279775.1 Fluviicoccus sp.
TCAGATCTTGCCCACCAGATCCAGCGACGGCGCCAGGGTCTTGGCGCCTTCCTTCCACTTGGCCGGGCAGACCTGGCCGGGGTTGGCGGCGGTGTACTGGGCCGCCTTCAGCTTGCGCAGGGTCTCGGACACGTCACGGGCAATCTCGTTGCTGTGCACTTCGGCGGTCTTGATGACGCCGTCCGGGTTGATGACGAAGGTGCCGCGCAGGGCCAGGCCTTCGGCATCAATGTGCACGCCGAAAGCGCGGGTCAGGGTGTGGGTGGGGTCGCCGACCAGCGGGAACGCGGCCTTGCCCACGGCCGGGGAGGTTTCGTGCCAGACCTTGTGCGAGAAGTGGGTGTCAGTGGTGACGATGTACACTTCAGCGCCGGCGGCCTGGAATTCGGCGTAGTTGTTGGCGGCGTCTTCAATTTCGGTGGGGCAGTTGAAGGTGAAGGCGGCGGGCATGAAAATCAGCACCGACCACTTGCCCTTCAGGCTTTCGTCGGAAACGGTGATGAACTCGCCCTTGCCATTGCGGCTGACGAAGGCTTGGGTCTTGAACGGTTGGACCTGGGTGTTGATGAGGCTGCTCATGAAGTTGCTCCTTGGCATGGATGGTGAGTTTCACAGGCTTAGGATAGGGCAGGCTTGCGTCGGAGTGAAATTAATTATTTGTTATATTTTGATAGCAAAAAACTATTGATTGGCGGCGGAATGTTTCTTGCAAATAGCCGTTGAAGGCGGCGGTCCAAACTTCTACTCTAGGTCGCGCCAATCCCCTGTCTCAACCATAAAAACATACCGGGAGCGATCACTCCAGGGAGAGAATCCATGATCGAAAACGGCGATCTCATTCTTCATTATCTGCAACGTCTGGGCGTCAAATACGTGTTCGGCGTTCCCGGCGGCAGCATCGAGCCCTTTTATAACGCACTGGCGCGCAGTGAGCGTCGCGGCGGGCCGCGCGCCATTGTCGCCCGCCATGAAACCGGTGCGGCGTTCATGGCCGACGGTTATGCCCGCGAAACCGGCCGCATCGGCGTCTGCTGCGCCACGGCGGGGCCGGGCGCAACCAATCTGGTGACCGGCGTCGCTTGCGCCTATGCCGACGGGATTCCGCTGCTGGTGCTGTCCGGCCAGCCCGCCATCGAGAAATTCGGTCGCGGCGCGTTGCAGGACGGTTCCTGCGCGGGCATCAACACCGTCGAAATTTTCACCCATTGCACCCGCTTCAACACGCTGGTGTCACACACGGCGCAGCTGGAGCCGAAGTTGTTGCAGGCCATCAGTTACGCCATCAGCAACCGTCCCGGTCCGGTGCATCTCAGCATTCCGCTGGACGTGATGCGCGAGACGATTGACCCGAGTGAAGACAAGGGCCAGTTGCGCGCCTTTATCAATCACGAGGTGACGCCCAGCCAGGAGGCCATGCATCTGGTGCTGAAGGAGCTGGCGGACAAGGAAAAAGTGACGGTGGTGATTGGCGAAGGGGCGGCGGGGGCCATCGACGAGATTCTGGCCGTGGTCGAATCGCGCAACTGGCTGTTCGTGACCACGCCGCGCGCCAAGGGGCTGGTCAACTGTTTCCATCACCGCTATCGCGGCGTCTTCGGTTTCGCCGGGCACGAAAGCGCGCGTGAGGCCTTGCTGCCGGAAAACGCCGAGCGGGTGGTGGTGATCGGCACGGCGCTGGACGAGGTGTCCACCAGCGGCTGGGACAGCAGCGCCATCATGTCGCGCCGCCTGATTCATCTTTCCAGCAACGCCGAGCATCTCAGCCGCTCCTTCCTGGCGCGCCTGTGCATCCTCGGTTCCATCGAGTTGATGCTGAAGCCGTTCGCCGAGTTGCTGGAGCGCAGCCCGATGCGCAAAGGCGAGGTGTTGCTGCAGGATGATGACGGGCTGCCCGCCATGATCGATCTGGCCAACCGGGCCAAATGCCTGGCCGACAGCGGCCCGGTCAAGCCGCAGGCGCTGATGACCAAGGTCAGCGCGCTCTGCCCGGATGACACCCGCGTGCTGATGGACAGCGGCAACAGCTTCCTGTGGGGCATCCATTACTGGAACTGCAAGCGGCCCAAGGGTTTCAACCGGCATCGCAGCCTGTTCCATATCGGCATCGGCTTTTCGTCGATGGGCTGGGCGATCGGCGCGTCGGTGGGCGTGGCGGCCGGGGCCAAGGGCGCGCCGGTGGTCTGTTTTACCGGCGACGGCAGCATGCTGATGAGCGGCCAGGAAATCACCGTCGCCTTGCAGGAGAACCTGAATGTGCTGTTCATCGTGCTCAATGACAGTTCGCTGGGCATGGTCAAGCACGGGCAGCAGATCGGCGGCGCGGAGCGTATCGGTCATGAATTGCCGAAGATCGATTTTGCCTTGATGGCGCAGGCGATGGGCGTGGAGTCCTACCGCATCGAGCGCCTGTCCGACCTCGACCGCATTGATATTCCCGGCATTGTGGCGCGCCCCGGTCCCTGCCTGCTGGATGTGATTGTGGATCCCGAGGAAGTGCCGCCGATGGGCGCGCGCATGAAAGTCCTGACCGGAGCGCAGTGACATGAGCCAAGCCGAAGGCCCGGTCTACCACACGGCGATCTGGGCGGAAGAAACGGAAGCCGATAATCCTTTTGCCGCCCGCGCCGCGTATTGCCGGGGCTATGATGTTTACGGCGAACTGCTGCCGCAGGCGGGCTGGTTTGAATACCTGTTGCTGCTGTTCCGGGGCGAACGGCCTTCCCCCGGCGAGGCGGCCTTGCTGGAGCGGTTGGCCGTGGCCATCGCCCATCCCGGCGCGCGCGACGCCTCCGTGCGGGCGGCGATGAACAGCGGCGTCAGCCAGGCGACGCATGCCGCGACGCTGATGACGGCGCTGGCGGTCGGCTCCGGCCTGTATGGGGGTAGCGAGGAGGTGGCGGCCTGCCTGCGCCTGTGGGCGGTGCTGGGTGCGGACTTGCCGGGCTGGCAGGCGGCGCTGGCGAAGCGGGAAGCCCCGGAACGCGCCGATATCTGGCGGCCGCTGGAGCATGCGCCCGGTTTCGATCCCAACGGCGAAAGCTGCCCGACGCCGGTGCGGCAAACGCTGGACGTGCTGGCCGCCGTCAGCCCCGGCCGCTCGCTGGCGTGGCTGCGGGCGCAGCGCCCGGCGCTGGAGGCCGCCGCCGGCGCGCCGCTGGCGATGACCGGCGTCATTGCCGCCGCCTGCCATGATCTGCGACTGGACGAACATCAGGCGGCGATGCTGACGCTGATGCTGCGCCTGCCCGGCGCGGCGGTGCAGGCGCTGGAGCAGCGCGAGCGCGGCTGGCGGCAGTTCCCCTTTTTCGGCCGCCATATTCACCTGACGGATGATCCCGGCCGTCGCGACGGAGAACCGTCATGAGCCATCAATCGCTGCTGCACGCGGAAAACCGCCTCGAAACCGCCATGGGCAAGGCCTTCCTCTCCGAGCGCGTGGTGCTGCGCGGCCGGGATCTGCACCACGACCTGGCCGACCTCGACTGGTTCGGCCTGCACCTGTTCGGCATCACCGGCCGCCGCTTCAGCCGCGAGGCCTGCGAGCTGCTGGGCTATCTCTGGGCCTGCACCAGCTATCCCGATCCGTCGATCTGGCCGAACAACACCGCCGCGCTGGCCGGGTCGGTGCGGGCGACGGCGGGGCTGGCGATGGCGGCGGGGCTGGTCAGTTCCGAGGCCGGGCTGTTTGGCGTGAAGCCGCTGGTGAAAGTGGTGGACTTC
>DASUIM010000301.1:0-6629 GCA_036279775.1 Fluviicoccus sp.
ACGCGGGCCTGGTTGCCCATGCACAGCGAGCAGCCCGGCATTTCGGTGCGGGCACCGGCGCGGCCGTAGATGTTGTAATAGCCTTCTTCCATCAGCTGGTGCTCGTCCATGCGGGTCGGCGGGGCCAGCCACAGGCGGGTGGCCAGCGAGCCGCCTTCCACCTTGTCCAGCAGCTTGCCGGCGGCACGGAAGTGGCCGATGTTGGTCATGCAGGAGCCGATGAACACTTCGTCGATCTTGGCGCCGGCCACCTGCGAGAGGGGCTTGGCGTCGTCCGGATCGTTCGGGCAGCACAGGATCGGTTCCTTGATCTCGTTCAGGTCGATCTCGTACACGGCCGCGTATTCGGCGTCCTTGTCGGCGCGCAGCAGGCTGGGGTTGGCCAGCCAGGCTTCCATCGCTTCAATACGGCGGGCGATGGTGCGGGCATCGCCGTAACCTTCCGAAATCATCCACTTCAGCATGGTGATGTTGGAGGTCAGGTATTCAGCCACCGACTTCTCGCTGAGGGTGATGGAGCAACCGGCGGCGGAGCGTTCGGCGGAGGCGTCGGACAGTTCGAACGCCTGTTCGGCGGTCAGGTGTTCCAGACCTTCGATTTCGAGGATGCGGCCGTTGAAGACGTTCTTCTTGCCCTTCTTCTCGATGGTCAGCTCACCGCGCTGGATGGCGGCGTAGGGGATGGCATGCACCAGGTCACGCAGGGTGATACCGGGCTGCATTTCACCCTTGAAGCGGACCAGCACCGATTCCGGCATGTCCAGCGGCATGACGCCGGTGGCGGCGGCAAAGGCCACCAGGCCGGAACCGGCCGGGAAGGAAATGCCCAGCGGGAAGCGGGTGTGCGAGTCGCCGCCGGTGCCGACGGTGTCCGGCAGCAGCATGCGGTTCAGCCAGGAGTGGATGATGCCGTCGCCCGGACGCAGGGACACGCCGCCGCGGTTCATGATGAAGTCCGGCAGGGTGTGGTGGGTCTGCACGTCCACCGGCTTGGGGTAAGCGGCGGTGTGGCAGAAGGACTGCATGACCAGACCGGCGGAGAAGCCGAGGCAGGCCAGATCCTTCAGTTCATCACGGGTCATCGGGCCGGTGGTGTCCTGAGAGCCGACGGTGGTCATCTTCGGTTCGCAGTAGGTGCCCGGACGGATGCCGGTGCCTTCCGGCAGACCGCAGGCGCGACCGACCATCTTCTGGGCCTGGGTGTAGCCCTTGCCGGTGTCGGCGGGCTGTTGCGGCAGGCGGAACAGGGTGGAAGCGGGCAGGCCCAGCGACTCGCGCGCCTTGGTGGTCAGGCTGCGGCCGATGATCAGGTTGATGCGGCCGCCGGCGCGGACTTCGTCCAGCAGCACGGGGGTCTTCAACGGGGCCTTGGCGATTTCCACGCCGTCCTTGGTGGCGGTGACCATGGCGGTGTCGTGGTCAATGTTCAGGACGACGGTGTCGCCCATGTTCATGTTGGCCACGTCCAGCTCGATCGGCAGGGCGCCGGCATCTTCCATGGTGTTGAAGAAGATGGGGGCGATCTTGGAGCCGATGCAGACGCCGCCGTCACGCTTGTTGGGGATGTGCGGCAGGTCGTTGCCGGTGAACCACAGCACCGAGTTGGTGGCGGACTTGCGGCTGGAGCCGGTGCCGACCACGTCGCCGACGTAGGCGACGATGTTGCCCTTGGCCTTCAGTGCTTCGAGTTGCTTGATCGGGCCGATTTCGGTGGGTTTGTCGGGGTTGATGCCGTCACGCACGTTCTTCAGCATGGCGTTGGCGTGCAGCGGGATGTCCGGGCGGCTCCAGGCGTCCTGGGCGGGGGACAGGTCGTCGGTGTTGGTTTCGCCGGTGACCTTGAACACGGTGACGGTGATCTGCTTCGGCACTTCCGGACGGTTGGTGAACCATTCGGCATCGGCCCAGGATTGCAGCACGGCCTTGGCGTGGGCGTTACCGGCCTTGGCCTTTTCTTCCACGTCATGGAAGGAATCGAACATCAGCAGGGTGGACTTCAGCGCGGTGGCAGCGTCGGCGGCCAGTTCGGCGTTGTCCAGCAGGGAAACCAGCGGCTCGACGTTGTAGCCGCCCAGCATGGTGCCCAGCAGGTAGACGGCGCGCTTGGCGGTCACCAGCGGAGAGGTCGCTTCGCCCTTGGCGATGGCGGCCAGGAAGGCGGCCTTGACGTAGGCGGCGGGGTCCACACCGGCGGGAACGCGGTTTTCCAGCAGGTCGACCAGGAAGGCTTCTTCGCCCTTCGGCGGGTTCTTCAGCAAGGCAACCAGATCGGCGGTTTGCTTGTCATCAAGCGGCTTCGGGGGAACGCCTTGGGCGGCGCGTTCGGCGACATGTTGGCGATAGGCTTCGAGCACGGTGGTTTCCTCTTGGTCAAACGGGGGTGTTCCGCTCCGGCTGGTGATGCAATGGGCATACCGGCGTGGGACGGCGAAAAACGGTGGGCGGAATACTAGCCGAAATGCGGGGAAATGTTAAGGAAGAGCGCTATATCGGAAACGGTATAGTCGTTATTCGGCAAGACAATACAGCAGTCGCCGGGCCGGCTGGCGCCAGGCCCGGCGCCAGCGTCAGAACTTGCTCTTGACGCCCAGGTTCAGACCCTTGATGGTCACATCATCCTTGTCATACAGGCTGACGTATTCCAGGCTGACAGAAACGCTGTCGGAAGCGGCAACGCTGACCCCGGCGCCCAGGGAAAGCGAGGTGTCGCGGGAGGAACTGGAGAAGCTGACTGGCGGGAAACCGACCGCGGTAAAGGTCCCTTCCTGGGTCAATTCAATACTGGTAATGCCGAAAAGGCCGTATACCTTGAAGGTATCGTTGACCGGCAGGTTGGCAGTCATGTACGCGCCCAGCATCAGATCCATGTTGGAGGTGCCGTTGCCATTGGCCAAGCCGATACCGGGAACGAAAATGGTGATGTTCTTGTGTTCGGCGTCGCTCAGACCGGTGCCCAAACGTGCTTCGAAGCCTATGCCGCTGTCCAGCTCTGTGCCGAATTTCACTTGAAGACCCTTGAAGTCGGCGGAGGGCAGACCGGGTTCTTCATAGGTCATCAGCATGACGTCCGCGCCAACGTAGTTGTCGCCGGCGACAGCCATGGTGGAGACAGTGGAAACCGCGAGCAGCAGGGGAAGGCAGATCCTGATATTCATGAAGCATCCTCAAAACGGGTGGGAAATCACTCAAGCAGCCATGACGGCCGCGCGGGGATTCTAACCTCCGGAGTCACCAGTGTCACGGCCGGTACGGGCCGGCGCGGCAGCCGGTCGGCCGGAGAGTCATGATTTCAATTTGAGCAGCGGCATGACGTTGATACCCAGCAGTTGCCGTACTTTCCGGACCGCCAGGAAATTTTGCAGCATCAGGGAAATGGTGAAGGCGGACGCGGCTCCGGTGCTTCCCCAGCAGTAGGAAAAAAGCATGGTGGCGGTGAGGGAAAAGAAGCCGGTGCCAATCACAATATTGCGGATTTCGCGCTGGTGACCGGACATGGTCAGTAACTGGACCGCTGAACCGAATACCGTATTGATGAAGTAGGCGGCGGCCATGATGACCAACAACGGCGCCGCCGCCTGGAAAGATTTGCCGAAAAAGGAAAGCACAAATTCCGGAAAAACAACCAGCAGGGCGGCCGGAGGCAGGGCCAGCAGCATCATGTACAGCGACGAGCTTTGCACCAGCTGGCGGAGGCCTGGCAGGTCGTGGTTGTGATACAGCTCGGCAAACCGGGCGGTGGTCACGCCGTTGAAGACCAGCATGATGATGCTGAGCGCCGAGGCCAGCCGGTAGGCGGTGGCGAAAATGCCGACTTCGGCGTTGTCGGCAAAGAGTCCGAGGACAATCGGCGTGCTCCATTGCAGCAGGAACATGGCGATATTGATGATCAGGAAGTCCGGCAGTGTCTTGTAGAAGCCGCTGTAGACCGGCGTTTCGGGGCTGGTGGCGGGCGCGGCTTCAAAGGCGCGGCGTGTCAGCGCGCGCAGATAGAATATGCCGATGATCAGCAGCGCAAACGATGCGGCGGGAAGCGTCCACCCCAGGATATCCAGGGTGATGGGTTGCCGGGTCAATATCAGGGTGATGATCATCAGACCGACCATCAGCGAAAGTCCGGTCGCCTCGAAGAACGGCGCGAATACCGGTTTCTGGAGGGCCCGCAGCCAGGAGCCCTGAATCGCGACCAGGGTCATGATGGGCAGCAGCAAGGCCATCGGGGTCATCAGTTCGGCCAGCTCGGGCTTGTTGTAGACGGCGGCCAGGGGATGGCGGAGCAGATACAGGCACAAACCCAGGCCGATTCCCATGGGCAGGGCGATGGTCAGCGCCTGCCGCCGGATATCCAGGAAATGCCGGTGATTGCCCCGACTGATGACCACCGAGCCATGACGCTGGATGGCCGCATCCATGCCGAAGCGCGCGAGGACGCCCAAGGCAACAATGATGGAGAAGGCGAGAGTGAAAAGCCCGACGCCGACGGCGCCGAGTTTGCGCGCCAGCAACAGGTTAAGGGCCAGAGCGCCAAGGGCGGTGATGACCCGGACACCGAAGGTCATTCCGATGGTCAGCAACAGCTGGCGATCCCGGCCGATTTTGTTCAGGATACGATTTTTCATGTTTCAGGGGATTGCTCCCCATACCGCCCGGAGTGTGAAGTTGTCGATACCGGCTACCCGGTCTGCTTGTCAAATACCTTGACCCTGATCGGCCGCAAGTACACATGCTGGCCATTTTGCAATTGCAGGGTTTCCCGCTGCGTACGCGTCAGTTCCACTTCATACGGCTTGTCGTCCTTGCCGGTCAGTTCCACGCGCACATTGGCGCCAAAGGCCAGGACGCGGTTAACCGTGGCGGGGATGCCGATACCGTTATCAGCGTCCACCACCACTTCGAGGTCATGCGGCCGCACAAAGCCGACCGCTTCGTCTCCATGATTCAGCGCATGTCCGGGAATCGGCAGCACGGATTCGCCGGTGTGCAGGCTGTCGCCGTGGACGCGGCCGTGGAAAAGGTTGACGTTGCCCAGGAAGCCGTAGACGAACGGCGTGGCCGGGTGGTCGTAGACCTGATCCGGAGAACCCAGTTGCTCGATGTGGCCGTGGTTCATCAACACCACGCGGTCCGCCACTTCCAGCGCTTCTTCCTGATCGTGCGTGACGAAGATACTAGTGATATGCAGTTCGTCATGCAACTGCCGCAACCAGCGGCGCAATTCCTTCCGGACTTTGGCGTCCAGCGCCCCGAATGGTTCATCCAGCAATAACACCCGGGGCTCCACTGCCAGGGCGCGGGCCAGGGCGATGCGCTGGCGTTGCCCCCCCGATAATTGGGAGGGATAACGGTCGGCCAGCCAGTCTAATTGAACCAGTTTCAGCAATTCCATGACTTTTTTGCGAATGGCGGGTTCGTTTGGTCGAATTTTCTTCGGTTTCATGCGCAGCCCGAAGGCGACATTGTCAAAGACACTCATGTGCCGGAACAAGGCGTAATGCTGGAAGACAAAGCCGACCTGCCGTTCGCGCACATGGGCGTCGGAGGCGTTTTCGCCTTCCAGAAAGACATCGCCGCTGTCGGCGCTTTCCAGACCGGCAATGATGCGCAGCAACGTGGTCTTGCCGCAGCCGGACGGGCCGAGCAGGGCCACCAGTTCACCGCTGGGAAATTCCAGGCTGATGTTGTCGAGGGCGACAAAATCGCCGAAACGCTTGGAGATATTCTTGACTTCAATGCTCATGATGACATCACCTCATTCGGATTCCGGTTGGGCCTGGCGGTTGACCTGCCATTCAATGAAGACCTTGATCACCATCGTCAGCAGCGCCAGCAAGGCCAGCAGGGAGGCCACGGCGAAGGCGGCGGCGAAGTTGTATTCGTTGTAGAGGATCTCGACCTGCAGCGGGATGGTGTTGGTCTGGCCGCGGATATGCCCCGACACCACCGACACCGCGCCGAACTCGCCCATGGCGCGGGCATTACAGAGGATGACGCCGTAGATGATGCCCCACTTGATATTGGGCAGGGTGACGCGCCAGAAGGTCACGAAGCCGGAGGCGCCGAGCGTGATGGCCGCCTCTTCCTCTTCCGTTCCCTGCGCCTGCATCAGCGGGATGAGCTCGCGCGCCACGAAGGGGAAGGTCACGAACACGGTGGCCAGCACGATGCCCGGCACCGCGAACACGATCTTGATGTCATGGGCCTGCAGCCAGGGGCCGAACCAGCCCTGGCTGCCGAATAGCAGCACATAGATCAGGCCGGCCACCACCGGCGAGACCGAGAAGGGCAGGTCGATGAAGGTGATCAGCAGCTGCTTGCCGCGGAAGTCGTGCTTGGCGATGGCCCAGGCCGCCGCCACGCCGAACACCAGGTTCAACGGCACGGCAATCACCGCGGCCGTCAGGGTCAGCAGCACGGCCGAGACCGCATCGGACTCGGTCAGGGCGGCGATATAGACCTCCCAGCCCTTGCGCAACGCCTCGGTGAAGACGGCCACCAGCGGCAGCAGCAAAAAGAGCGCGAAGAAGCCCAGGCCCAGTGCCAGCAGCGTGTAGCGCACCCAGGGCGCCTCGCGGGTGGCCGGGTTGTCCTGGTACTTGGCGCGGCTGCGGGCCGGTGCGACGGACAAAGAGGTA
>DASUIM010000302.1:0-1318 GCA_036279775.1 Fluviicoccus sp.
AAATCACTTTCCTTTTGACCTAATATCCAATCAGATGCCCGATGATGAGGCGCATGATTCCGGCGAAGGCGGCCTGGCGGTACAGCAGGCCAAACCGGCGCTCAAGATGCCACCGCTTTTCCAGGTGGTGTTGCTGAATGATGACTACACCCCGATGGATTTTGTGGTAGAAGTTCTGGAAGGGTTCTTCGGACTGGACCGCGAACAAGCCACGCGCGTCATGCTGGCGGTTCACTACGAAGGCAAGGGGGTGGCTGGTGTCTATCCCCGCGATATTGCTGAAACGAAGGCACAACAGGTGGTAAACCACGCCCGTGAACACGAGCACCCGCTCATGTGCCGGGTAGAACAGAAGTCCGGCTGACCGGACACACAGACAGGTGGTGAAATGCTCAGTCGCGATCTAGAAGTCTCGCTCAATCTGGCCTTCCGGGATGCCCGTTCGAAGCGCCATGAATTCATGACCGTGGAACACCTGCTGCTCGCCCTGCTCGACAATGACTCGGCGGTGAAGGTGCTCAAGGCCTGCGGCGTGGAAGTCGCCGGCCTGCGGCGTGACCTTGCCCAGTTTGTCGATGAAACCACCCCGAAGCTTGGCGCGCGCGAAGCCGACCGCGAAACCCAGCCGACGCTGGGCTTCCAGCGCGTGCTGCAACGCGCCGTATTCCATGTGCAGTCTTCCGGCAAGAAGGAAGTGACCGGCGCCAACGTGCTGGTCGCCATTTTTTCGGAACAGGAATCGCAAGCCGTCTATTTCCTGAAGAAACAGAACGTCAGCCGCCTGGATGTGGTCAACTTCATCTCGCACGGCATTACCAAGCAGAGCGAAGAGAACAACAGCGACAGCGACGCCGGCAGCAATGACGGCCAATCCATGGATGAGGAAGGCGGCGACGCCATGCCGAAAAGCGCCCTGGCCGCTTACGCCTCCAATCTGAACGACCTGGCCCACGACGGCAAGATTGACCCGCTGGTGGGTCGTGACGCCGAAGTCGAACGCGCCGCGCAAATCCTCTGCCGCCGCCGCAAGAACAACCCGCTGCTGGTGGGTGAACCCGGCGTCGGCAAGACCGCCATCGCCGAGGGCCTGGCCTGGCTGATCATCAGCGGTAAGGCGCCCGAGGCGTTGAGCAAGGCGACGGTCTACAGTCTCGACATGGGCGCGTTGCTGGCGGGCACCAAGTATCGCGGCGACTTCGAAAAGCGCTTCAAGGCCCTGCTGAACGAACTGAAGAAGCACGAAGACGCCATCCTGTTCATCGACGAAATCCACACCATCATCGGCGCGGGCGCGGCCAGCGGCGGAGTGATGGACGCG
>DASUIM010000303.1:0-3830 GCA_036279775.1 Fluviicoccus sp.
ACATCCTGACCCGAGAACACCACGACAGAGGTTTCCCTGTCTTCAACCTCCTTCAGCAGGTCCAGACCGTTGCCGTCCGGCAGGCCGAGATCCAGCAGCAACAGATCGAAGTGATGCCCCGCCAGCAAGCGCCGCGCGTCGGCCAGGGTGCGCACCGGGGTGTAATCCGCCAGCCCTTCCACCAGCGTCTGCACAATCTGCTGGATGTCCTGCTCGTCTTCCAGATGCAGCATTTGCGGACGTCGCGCCTGGGTCAGTGACTTGTGCAGCGCCTGCTTGAAGCGGGGGAATTCCAGCGGTTTCTGCAGCCAGCCGGTCACGTTCACCAAGTCGGCGGGCATGTCAGGGTTCAGGCCGCTGATGTGGCCGGAAACCACGATCACCGGCAGGGAATGCAGTTGCGGGTCATCGCGCAGCTGCCGCGTCAGGTCCAGGCCGGACATGTCCGGCAGCGTCAGGTCCAGCACGATGGCGCGATAGCGGCGCGCCGCCAGTTGCTTCAGGGCCAGCTGGCCGGAATGCACGATGTCGCAGGCAATGCCCTCGGCATCCAGCAATTCCGCCATAACCTCGGCCAGATCCGGGTTGTCCTCGCAAATCAGCATGCGCGGCCGCAGCACTTCCGGGGTGATCACCGCCTGGTCGGCCTTCAGTCCGGGAATGTCAAAATAGAATTCGGTGCCTTCGCCTTCCCAGGTCCGGTAATCAATCATGCCGTTATGACGGTCGATGATGGCCTTGGTAATGCTCAGCCCCAGCCCGGTGCCGCCGCGCGCCCGCGAGTCGGAGCTGTCGGCCTGGGCGAAGCGCTGGAAGATGCGTGAATGGAACGTGGCGGGGATGCCGGGACCGTAATCGCGGACGCTGACGCGGAATCCCTCCTCATTGGGGCGGATGGCGACATCCACCGTCCGGCCCGACGGTGAATATTTGACGGCGTTGGACAGCAGGTTGGAGAAGACCTGCATCAGCCGGTTTTCGTCGCCCAGGATGAAGGCGCAGTCCGGTGCTTCCACCAGCCGCAGGCTGACACGATGCTGTTCGGCGTAGTTTTCGTTGCAGGCCAGCGCCTGCCGCGCGACGGCGACCAGATCGCGGTTGGTCATGGAAAAGGCGAGGATGCCGGATTCGATCTTTTCCAGATCCAGGATGTCATTGATCAGGAATGCCAGGCGTTCGCTGTTGCGGTTGGCGGTTTCCAGCAGCAGCCGCGTTTTCTCCGGCAGACTTTCGGCTGCCTTGCCCAGCACCAGCCCCAGCGCCCCGCGGATCGAGGTTAGCGGCGTGCGCAGTTCGTGGCTGACCGTGGACACGAATTCGTTCTTCATCCGGTCCAGGCGCTTGCGTTCGGTCATGTCGACGGCAATGCCAAGCCAGCCGATGATCCGGTCCGAGGCGTCGCGCTGGGCGGTGATGGTCAGCAGCACCGGCACGCGGCTGCCGTCCTTGCGGATGTAGGTCCATTCATGCTCGTCGGCGCCGTTCAGCAGCCGCGCCTTGGCGATGAAGGCTTCAAAGCCGTCCTCGACCGGGGTTTTCAGTTCGGCCGAGAGCGTCCGGGCGCGGGCGGCGACTTCGTCCGGATCGTGCAGGATGGCCGGGGTTTCACGCCCCACCAGGTCCTCGGCGCGATAACCCAGCAGATTTTCCGCACCCTTGTTGAAGGTGCGGATCACGCCGTGGATGTCGGTGCTGACGATGCTGCACGCGGCATTGTCGAGAATCGACTGGTTTTCACGGTTGACATTGTCGATGGTGAGCTGTTGTTCCTGGATATGGCTTTCATGGCGCTTGCGCAGCGAGATGTCACGCCCGATCGCCAGAAATCCGCTCAGGCGGGCGGCGTGGTTGTACAGCGGGGTTATCGTCAGCTGTACCGGAAAACGGGTGCCGTTGCGGCGGATATAGGTCCAGTCGCCCTCATCAGCCTGACCGGTGCGGGCCAGCCGCGTCAGCACGTCCAGTTCCGGGCCGCAACCCAGCGCATGCGCTTTCACGGCCAGTTCGGCCGGGTCGTGGAAGGCGGTCAGCGAGGCCTTGCCGATCACCTCGGCGGCCTTGTAGCCCAATTGCTTCAGCGCCCCGGCATTGCACGTCAGGATGGTGCCGGTGGTGTCGGTGGAGATGATGATCTGGTCGGCGCTGTTGAGAATGGCTTCCTGCCAGTCGCTGGCCTGCTGTGCCTGGTCGCGGGCGGTGTCGGTTTGCTGAAGGGCGGAGGCGGCGCGGAACACCAGGATGATCAGAATGAAAATGGCGGACACCGCAAACAGCGCCACCGCGAAGGAGCCGGGCAGGAGTTGGCTGCCGACTGCCTTGTTCAACAGGAAGCCGAGCAGGGCGGGAACGATAACGACGGTGGGCAGCATCAGGCGGGTGATATGTCCGCCCGGCCCCTTCAGCGTCAACAGTTGTACCGGCGGGTATTGCGGGTTGAGGCACAATACGCTCAGCCCCATCGTCACGCACAACAGGGCCGTGTGCAGGGCCATGCTGGCGTAGGCGGTGATGGTGTAGAGCGCGCTGACATCGTACAAATAGCCCAGCAGCGCCACAACACCCATCGTGACCGAGGTGGCGGCGCAGAGGGTGACGCAGCTCCGGGCGGTCTGCCCGGTTTTTTCCAGCAGCAATATGGCGATGCTGATGACCGAAAAGCATATAGCCGTGACCGGAGCCATGCGGCCCGGAAAGCCGTAAACGCGGTCATCACTGTTGTCGATGAACAGCCATTCATCAATGCCGAACGATTGCCCGCCGAGGTATTCCCCCAGCGTCAGCAGCCCCGCCGCCAGAACCGGCAGGGTGCAAAGGCGGAGCGCCAGCCGCCGGTTTGGCGCGAAATGATGCAGGCAAACCGCCAGGCCCACCATCATGAAGCAGATGGCCGTATTGGCCTTCATGGTAACCAGGCCGGGCAGCAGGGTTTTGAAGATCTGAATGTCAAAGATCCATCCCGCCAGTACAAGCAATCCCGAGATACCGGTCAAACCGGCCATCCACAGCGAGAAAGCGATCAGGCGTTGTTCGTAGCGGTTGCCGGTTCCCATTGCTGCGCTCCCTTTCTATCGCCTGAACCAGCCAGAGCCGGGCATCAATCCGGACCGCGATGGATCAGGTCTTCCACCCGGATGGGGAATTTCCCCAGTTTCCGGTCCGCAAAATAATAGCGCAAGGTGCGCTTGATACTGGGGAAGGCCAGTTCATCCCAGGGAATGGCATCCTCGGCGAACAGCCCGGCCTCGATGCTTTCCTCACCAACGCCGAAGTTGCCGTCCACAATTTCGCCCCGGTACATGACATAGACCTGACTGATTTGCGGGATGTTGAAAACGCAGTACAACTCGCCGATTTCGACCTTGGCGGCGGCCTCTTCCCAGGTCTCGCGGGCCGCCCCTTCCTGGGTGGTCTCGCCGTTTTCCATGAATCCGGCGGGCAGGGTCCAGAAGCCGTAGCGCGGTTCGATGCCGCGCTTGCACAGCAAAACCTTGTCCTGCCACGTCGGCAGGCAGCCGCAGATGATCTTCGGATTCTGGTAATGGATGGTTTCGCAGCTTTCGCAGACAAAACGCGGGCGGTTGTCGCCCGCCGGAACCTTCTGGACCACTGCATGCCCGCAGGCGCTGCAAAACTTCATGAACCTCTCCCGGATGCCTCCTGGCAGGGGAGGCAATTTAAATGTTGGCCGTCCAGTATAAAGGCTGTTGTCGAACGGCGGCTAGACACATAATATGCAATGAATCCCTCTGAACGACCGTCCCATGTTGCAGCAGCTTTGCGAGCGCCTGTCCCGTTACAAGCCCCCGGCGTCGCCGGTGGATGCGGCGGTC
>DASUIM010000304.1:0-1742 GCA_036279775.1 Fluviicoccus sp.
AATGAATAAAGATAACAGAACGGATTATGAAGGCTGGGCGCAGCGAGAGAAAGGGGAAAGGCGTTCGCCGCAACGGCGGAACGGCGCCGGACGGCGATACCGTCCGGCGCGGGCGGGCGGCTCAGTTGCCGTACACCACGATGGTAACGTCGGCAATGACGCCCATGATGCTTTGGGTTTCGTAGTCGACATGGTGGATACGGGTAATCCCGGCATTCTTGGCCGCCTGCTCGATGCTGGCATTGCCCACCGCGTATACGCCCAGGATGGAGCGCGCGGACGAACGGCCGATCTTGGTCGGCTTTTCCGGGTTATCCGTGGCGGCCAGCGGGCCGGTGACATTGGTGTAGAAAGTGCCGGTGACCGGGCTCATCCCCGTGGCACATCCTGTCAGGGCCGCTGCCAGCAGCGCCGCGCCGATCAGTTTCTTCATGGATCAATTCCTCGTGGTCATGGTCAGTTGTTGGTAGCGGGAGCGGAAGGCCGTCTTTTCACTGCCGTCATCCTCGCCGGAGTCGGAAATCTCGGTGGGGTCCGGGTTCAGCGCCTTGGCGGCGATGGCCTTGTCGGCATGGACATCCAGCCAGGAAGTGACATCCGCCCACACCTTGTCCTTGTCGACATCGTGCAGCGTGGCGTGGCGCATGCCTTCATAAATCTTCAGGGTCTTGTCGGTGCTGACCGCCTTGGCCATCAGCAGTTCACTGCCGGCTTTCGACACCAGGACGTCACGGGTGCCGTGCATGACCAGGAAGGGAACGCGGACATTATTCACATTCAGCTGGAGGCGCTGCGTCGCATCCTGCATGGCGACCAGAAAACTGCCCGGCAAGGCCTTGTGCGCGGTGTACGGGTCTTCCCAGTAGCGCTCCTTCACAGCCGGATCCTTGACGATGGTCCAGGTAAAACTCTTCCAGACCGGCAGCAACGGCGCCTGCGCCAGATGACGGGCGCTCTGGGCGGCGGACCACAAGCCGAAGTTGCTGACGCGCGCGGGGAAAATACGGCCGGGGTTGAGCTGGATGGCGGGCGCGTTCAGCACCAGGCCGTCGCTGGATACCCGTCCGGAAATGCTGGCCATCAGCACCACCGCCCCGCCCAGGGATTCACCCTGCAGGTACACCGGCTTGCCGGGGAAGCGGCGGCGGACTTCGCGACGGGCGATTTCGACATCCTCGACATATTCGTCAATCTTGCCGACCGAACCGCGACGCTGGCCATAGCCCTGGGATTGGCCCCAGCCGCGCAGGTCGATGCCAAAGACGGCGTAGCCGCGCGAGGTCAGGTCTTTTGCCCAGGGGTCATAGAAACCGGAATGGACTGCGGTGCCGTGCACCAGCAGCACGACCGCCTTGGGACTGCCGGACGGCAGCCACCACTGGCCGAACAGGCGCAAGCCGCTGCGGGTAAAGAAATTACGCGCCTCACTGGCCCCGGGAGCCGTTTCGTATTTGGCGGGTTCGTCGGATTTGATGGTGGACAGGCTGCTACAACCGGCCAAGGTCACAACAAGGGCAAACAACGCAAAAATGTGGCGGAAAAACATCCACTTACCCATAAAACAACCCCAGCCGCAATTCGTGCGGCTCTTTTTTTGTGATGACGTTATTCTGATTACCGGCCGCGAGTGGGGGCGGCAGCCACTCTTTTTATCACAAATTGTGCATTTTATCGCGGATATCCGCCAAATGACGGCGGCTGACCAGCAGCTTGTCCGGGATTCCCTTCAGGCGCACCTGATA
>DASUIM010000305.1:0-2829 GCA_036279775.1 Fluviicoccus sp.
ATCATCCGCCCGCCTTGGCGATGTAATCGTTGATGGCGGCGTAGAACTCCAGTTCATCAAAGGTATCGGGACCGACACCGACCACATCCAGATGGTCCTGCTTGATGATGGCCGTCTGCGAAGTCATCGCGGCGGAGGACGGGTTGTTGATGTCATCCACGGCGGTGACGGTGGTTTCGGTCATGGTGTCGAGGAAACCCAGGATCGAGTTGTATTGCAGGCGTCCGCCCATCTGCTGCGAATTCACGCCCACCAAGCCGTCGTCGTCCATGTCATAGACCGAGCCGTCGCCCGTGCCCGCGGCGCCGTCGTTGTCGCAGTCTCCGGCACAGTAGCCGTCGCCGTCGGCGTTATAGCCCAGCACCGTGTGCAGTGCGCTCAGCGCCGGGTTGCGGTTGCCGTCGTCCTGCGCGGTGATCAGCGAACGGAAGCGGGTGGCCACATAGGCCCCGGCGCTGTTCTTCAGGTTGTACTTGGCGTTGAAGGCCTTGGCGCCGGTGGTGACACCGTCATTGGGGTCAAAGTCGTTATAGACCAGCTGCTTGCCCGCGGCGATGATGTTGTTGCGGGTGGTCGTGCTTTTCTGGTTCAGGGCATCGAACAGCACGTCGGCGATCTTGGTGATCAGCACACCGCAGGGGTCATTGGCGGGGGTGCCGTCCCAGGCCAGGTTCCAGCAGAAGGACGAGCCGTTCAGCGCGTACTTGTCCAGCAGCTTCTTGGCGTAGGGTGAACCGCGGTGCGGTGAGGAAATGCTGATCAGGTTGTTGACGACGGTGTAGCCCTTGCGGCTCTTCAGCAGGTGCGCCGCCTTGCGGATGTCGAAACCGCCCTGCGAATGGCCTACCAGGTTGATGTAGCTGACACCCTTGGTGGTCATGTAGCTCTGCACCTTGTCGGCCAGCTGCGTACCCCGGGTCTCGGAGTCGGCCAGCGAGGTGACCTGGAAGGCCTCCGCCAGCTGGCTGCCGTTGACGTCGTCATTGCAACCGTTGATTTCCAGCAATTGGCAGCCGTCCAGGGCAAAAACTCCCAGCTCGTTGCCGAAGTAATCCAGGCCTGCGATTTCATCCCAGCCGGCCATGCCGTGCGCCAGGATGATCGGGTACTTGGTTTTCTGTGCCTCTGCGTGCGCCTGTTGCGACGGGAGCGACAGCCCCATCGACAACAGCAGGGAAGCGGCAACCGCCGCCAGTTTCTTGAAGTGCATGGTGCCCACCTGGTGTTTGTGTTGTTATGGTTGGTCAGGCAACACGTCTGGCGGCGCGCTGCGACCGGGTCCGTCCCGACCCCGTGCAGCAGCCCCGGAGGGCTTGCCGTTCCGCGCGACTGGCGGTTAAACGTGTTGTGGCGTCCGAGCAAAAATCACGTTTTGGTGATTTTTTAGTCATCCTGTCCCGGAAACGATAGTGCTCACTTCCGGCAATTGCTTGTAAGTTTTCCTGCCGTTTGTCGGGAAAACCGCGGCTGTATTGTCAAATGGCGAAAAACTTACAAGTCGGTTTGTCGTGAATTGACTAATCTTCAGGAGTCGGTTCCGGTTCCCGCAGAAGACCGGACCCGCAACGGGCAATACCCGCCATAACAAAAAGAAAAGCCTGGACAGCAGGCAGGGGGCAACATTGGGCATGGCAATTCTGTCAGGCGCCGTTCTTGATCGCGCGCGCGAGTCGTCCGCAGTACCGGGACCGATCCACCTTCATCTCTGGCCGGACCGTTCGCTGTTCCTCGGCGTCATTCCCGATCCTGTCGAATTCACGCCGGCCTGCGCCTGCCTGCTGGTCGGGCTGGACCTGCCGTTCCACATTGCGGTCGATGACGGGCCGATGGTCAGCACGCCGCTGGCGCTGGTGCCGCCGGGCGTGGAGGTCCGCTACTATTCCGAATCCGGCCTGCTGGGCTGCTGTTTCCTGGATGTGCTGTGCCGGGACTATCGTGCGCTGGCCCCGCGTCTTCAGACGCTCAGTGACAACCTGCTTGGCGACGACGGCCCCTTTGCCGCCGCCGTGGTCGAATCCTTCCGCCGCCTGTACCTGGATCCTGTGGATCCCGCCGGTGTCTACGACAACCTGGTCGACAGCCTGTCCCTGCCTTCCGCCGCGCCGGAAGGCCGCATCGAGGAGGCGGTTGCCGGCGTCGTGGCTTCGGTCCGCATGACGGCGGCGGCCAATCTGCCCAACAGCTATTACGCCACCGAAGCCGGGCTGAGCGAGGAGGTGCTGTCGCGCTGGTTCCGCCAGCAAACCGGCCTCACCCTGCGCCGCTACCGCAACTGGCACCGCCTGTTCCTGTCGGCGTGGATGATGCAGCAGGGCACCTCCCTGACCGATGCCGCCCAGGAAGCCGGGTTTTCCGACGCGGCCCATTTCACCCACGTTTTCCGCGAGATGGTCGGCCTGAAGCCGTCCTTCATCCAGCGCGCCATGGCCTACACCCGTATCTACTTCGCGGGCATGCTGGCGATGGAAGGCGAGGCCGTGGGCCGTGCCGGGAGGGAGCCGTCATGAGCCGCCGTGAAGCTCCGCAGGCAGCCGTGCCCGCCAAGCCGCGGCTTTACCGCAAACTGGTGCTGATCGGTTGCGGCTTGCTGATACTGGCCAGCATGGGCCTGCTGGTCTGGCTGGGCGATGGCTCCGGCCCGCTGCCCGGCAAGGCGGGCCAGGACGCCAATGCCACCGTGGCGGCGGGCACCCCGGAAGCCGCCGGAGCGGCCGCCGTGAACCCCGCGTCCGGCCTGCCTGCGGAAGAACAGCGTCTGGGCGTCTGGCTGCAGGCCCGCTATGGCAGCAAGCTGGCGCACCCCTACTGGCGCCTGCAGGTCATCGAATC
>DASUIM010000306.1:0-4063 GCA_036279775.1 Fluviicoccus sp.
CAGCAGGCAGACGCCGCCGCCGACCTTGAGCAGGTAGTCGAGACGGCGGCGCTGTTCGCTTTCGGCGAAGTCCTGCGCGGTCAGCGGGATTTCGGATGGTTCGGGCGCTGGGGGCGGTGTGCGAGGCATCCGCGTCCTCCGTGTCATTCTTATTCTAGGGGCCAGTCTGACAGATGGCGCGGTGGTGGGCAATCCGGCCCGGGGATCAACCTTTGCCAAGCATCCCCAGATGGGTATGCCGGAATCCCTCGGCATATTTCAGGCCGTAACCTAGCGCCCGGTCAAAGCCGATGTGCGCCATCCAGATCAGCGAGAGGGTCGTCATGGCTGTTGCGGGCAGCCCGACACCCATGATGCCGCAGGCGATCGCCCCGAGATAGGAATGGGTGATGTTGTAGGCAATAGCGCCGTTGCGGGCTCCCGCCAGATAGCCGAGGAAGGCAATATCCGGGGCCAGGAACCACCAGGCAAAGGTTGTCCAGTCCAGACCGAGTTGGCCATAGAGCGTCATCGCAGCCATCAGGACGGAAAGACCCTCCAATCGTAGCAGCCCTCGTACCGCACCGCTGGCGCTTCCGGACATGGCGGGTGTCTCCTCAAATCGTCTCAGACCCCGAGCCGGGGCGGGATATGCCGGAGAAAACGCCTTTAGGTGACGATGAGGCGTGTTGATGCTCCGTTTTGCATGCTCCGGATAATTCTGAACCTTTCCACGTTGGCAAGCTCAAGGCTTTTCTGAAGATTCTTGCGAATTCCAGATCCTCAGGTTCTGAACAATAACGCAGGTCATTTCCGACACGGGCAACGCGGACTTGGCGAATCGGCCCATTCACCATAACGCAGCACAAAGCCTGTTGAGAATACCTGAGGGTTTTGAACACCATGCGCGGCGACAAGATCAGCCATGGTATGCCGGAGGAAAGGTAATGAGTGTGTCTGTAGAAACATCAACGGGTTTTGGCCGCCGTTTTGCCGGGGTCTGGCTGGTGGGGGTGCTGGGGGTGCTGTCCATGTTGTTGCAGGACCCGGCGCTGGATCCCGCCGCGTTGCCCCCGGAATTACGCCAGTTGCCGCCTGCGGCCCTGAAGGCATTGTTGCTGCTGAATCCGCTGATTCTGCTTACCGTGCTGGCGGCGGCGGGAGCGGCCTGCGCGCACCGGGTGGGCCTGGCAAGCCTGCTGGCGGGAACCCGGCCGGCCGGGCGCGGGACGATGGGCCTGGCCCGGGCCGCGGCAGCCGGTCTGGCGGTAGCCGTAATCATCCAGGCGATAGATGCCCTGGCGGCGCCTGGTTTGGGCGCGGAATGGCAGGCTTTCCGCCTGAAGGCGGCGTCAGCGCCGCTGTGGCCGGGTTTGCCGGTCGGCATGCTCTACGGAGGGGTTGCCGAAGAGGTCATGATGCGCTGGGGGGTGATGAGCGCGGTGGCCTGGGGATTGTGGCGGGTGAGCGGACAGCGGCAGCTTCCGGGAGGGAGGGCGGAACTGACTCCGGCCGTCGCGTGGACGGCCATTGTCGTGGCGGCGCTGGTGTTCGGGGCAGGCCATCTGCCGCTGCTGGCGCAGTCGATGGAGCCGGGGCCCGGGCTGGTGCTGCGGACGGTCGGCCTCAATGCCCTGGCCGGTATTGTCTATGGCTGGCAATTCTGGCGGCACGGGCTGGAAAGCGCCATGGTGGCGCACGCCTCGACCCATGTCGGTTTTGCCCTATGGCGGCTGGCGGTCTGATCCGGCCGCCCTTCAGGTTTTCAGGGAGTGGCGCCGGGAATGTCCGGCGCCGGAGAGGTCAGGCCGTCATCCGCCCCGGATGACTCCGCAGCGGTCTCCTGCCCTGTCAGTTCATCTGCCGCCGGCGTCTTCCGGCTTTCCTTCTCCGCCTTCTTTTTCTTCTTGGCCAGTTCTCTCTGGCGTTTTTCAAACGCGTAATTGGGCTTGATCACCGGCGGTTTCCTGTAGGCGTGGTTTGAGGGGGCATGATACTCCCTTACGCGCCAACCCGGGGCGGCGTTGTTCCGCTGGCTTATCGCGTACTGTCCCGTTCTTCACTGGTTTGCACCTTTTGGCCGCCGATGTAGTAATGCCCGTCGTAGTAGCAACTGGAGCTGAAACCGCACGGGCCGTTGCCGGACGGGACGCTGAATGCCGGCTCTTTTGGTTGGGCCTTAATGCGCGCCAACTCAGCCGCTTCCTTCTTCTGCCGTTCGGCGTCGGCGGCCGCTTCGGCTTCCCGCTGCCGCTGGGCATAGGCGTTATCCATGGCGGCCCGTTGCTGTATATCCGCCCATTGGGCGTCATCGATCCGTTTCAATTCGGTGACGGCGGTGGCGTTTTCCGGGTCGTATTTGGTGGCCAGGTTGAAGTTATTGATCGCGGCGCTCTTATTGCCAGTGCGAAGATCAATCAGGCCCAGATTGGCGTAGGACTGGCTGATGAAGGGGTCGAGCCTGATGGCCTGCTGCAGGTCGGCGCGGGCGGCATCCATGTCTCCCAGCTGGAATTCAAACGCGGCCTTCATCGTGTAATAGTTCGAGAAGTCCGGGTTCAGCCGGATGGCTTCCTTGGCGGATGCCAGCGCGCCCGCCTTGTCGCCGGCATCGGATTTCGCCGCAGAGTTCATGATGGCGGCATAGGCTTCGGGATGCTCGATTTTTTCGATGTCGTAGAGCATTTCGAACCGGTTCCAGGAGCGTTCGGTCTTGCCGGAGTGTTCGGGCTGGGGGCCGGAGACATAGCGGCGCTCGCTGTTCATATAGGCGTTGAGCGCTTCGCGGGCCTTGGAAAATTCGCCGCCTTTGGCATAGGCGCGCGCCTGCAGGTAATAGCTGTCGGACCAGGTTGCGTTGATCCCGGCCATCCGCGTCCCGTCTTCCGCCGCGGCCTTGAAGTCGCTGAGCGCCAGTTCGTCTTCACCCCGGTCGCGGAGGTAGTCATAGTTCTGCGGACTGAGGGCGATGGCCTGATTGAAATCGGTCAGGGCGCCGGAGTAATCGCCGCTGCGGAACTTGGCCAAGCCGCGCTGGTGCAGGGCGGAATGCGACTGTTCCTCGGGATGTGTCAGAAAAGCGATCAACTCGCTGTTTTTATTCTCTTTGGCGATCTGGAGCGGGGTTCGCTTTTTGTCGTCCTTCAGCTTGATATCCGCACCGTTGGCCACCAGTAATTTGACGAAATCATTCATATCCCGGGCGACGGCCATATGCAGGGGAGTCGGTTCATTGTCCTTGCGGATGTTCGGATTGCCCCCATGCGCCAGCAACAGCACCAGCGTGGTCATGTCTCTGTGGTCAATCGTTTTCAGCATGGGTGAGTCACCGTAGATATCGACGGTATTGACCTCCGCGCCGTGGTCCAGCAGCAGTTTGACGGTGGCCAGATACTGCTCGTCCGTATCCCGGTAGACACGGACTCCCCAGACGGCGTTTGCCAGGGGCGTGGTGTTGTATTTGCTTCGGGTGTTGATATTCGCACCCTTGGCGATCAGCAGGGCGACGATGTCCGGACGGCCTTTGTTCGCGGCTTTGGCGATGACGCTGTAACCGTCCTCATCCGTGCTGTTCACATCCAACCCCTGGTCGAGCAGTTGCTGAACACGCGGCAGATTGCCTTCCCCGGCCGCAACGGTCAGTTCGTTGGCCCGAATCGCGCCCCAAGGGTTCAGGAGCATCATCATTGCCAGCGCCAAACAGCCTTTCTTCATGAGCAATGTCCTCAGTGGATAACGGAGAGTGTCTTTCCCTGACCGTATCACTCGCGCCCCGCGACCGAAACCCCCTGCCGGGGGTATGGTTATTCTGCTCGCCATTCATCCCGCCTCGACCAAGGTCTAAGAGCCAATCCGTCATTGCCCTGCTAGTTTTCAATCATCAGAAGTCCCCGCGTCGCCGGCATGCGCGACGTTATCCCTTACCGGCTAGCTGGCCACAACTACTAGAAGAACAGACCATGAAACCAGACCAGATACAGGACATCCTCGACCACCCGCACTTCAAGGAACTGGTGCACAAGAAACGCGTCCTCAGCTGGAGCCTTGCGGCCCTGATGTGGGTGATCTATTTCGGCTACATCCT
>DASUIM010000307.1:0-16634 GCA_036279775.1 Fluviicoccus sp.
GCTGGACAACGCCACGCGGCGGGTACAGCGCACGGTGCTGTCGGAAACGGCCCAGGAATTCCCGCGCCTTGACGAGCGCCTGACCGGCAAGCCTTACCGCTACGCCTATTCGGCGGGCATCGACATCGACAACCAGCGGCCGCAGCCGCTGATCCGCCACGACCTGCACACCGGCAAGGTGGATTTCCACCATTACGGCTCCAGCCACGCCACCGGAGAGGTGGTGTTCGTACCGCGCGCCGCTGACAGCGCCGAGGATGACGGCTGGTTGCTGTCCTATGTCTATGATCTGGCGCGGGCGCGCAGTCAGGTGGTGATCGTCAATGCGGGCGATGTGGGCGGCCAGCCGCAGGCGGTGATCGAACTGGGGGTGCGGGTGCCGATGGGCTTCCACGGCAACTGGATTGCGGATTGATGCGGCGCTTGCCTTCGCGGGTGCCGCCTTCTACAATCATCGCTCGATGCGGGCGTCGTATAGTGGTAATACCCTAGCTTCCCAAGCTAGAGCTGAGGGTTCGATTCCCTTCGCCCGCTCCAGTTTCCAAATGAAGCCTCATTCCCCAAGGGATTGAGGCTTTTTTGTTGCCCGGCATTTCCTTTCCCTGAACGGAGTCCCCACGATGACAACGACGTCCCTGCGCCGGCTTGCCGCGCTTTGCCTCAGCCTGCTGATCCCCCTGACCCCGCAAAAGGCGCTGGCCGCGAATTGGGCGGTCGATGTCGCGGGCGGCAAGGATCATCCGCTGATCCAGCGCTTTACCAATTCCTGGCTGATGGCCTATCAACAGCAAGGTTTCGACGCCACCACCTTTCCCGGCAAGCTGGGCCTGGATGGCAACAGCAACTTTCTGGCGCCGGCCGCCGTCGAGGGTCGCATCACCCGCTTGGACTACTTCGCCCCGCTGGGCAAAACGCCGCTGGAAGTCCACCGCAACTACGAACAGGCGCTGGCCGCCGCCGGGTTCAAGCCGGTGCTCAGTTGCACGCCGCGCATCAAAAGCTGCTATGACATGAGTTTCGGCTTAACCGACCGTTATTCGGCCATGAAAGAAGCGGACTTCGCGATCAATCAGGAGCGTTATTCCGCGTCCGCCGAGATGTACCGGCAGATGGGCAGCCTGGGCGGCATCAACATGCTGGGCACGGATGACAAGTATTTCACCTATGGCACGCTGTCGCATGACGGGACGACCGTGCATGTGCTGCTCAGCACCGGCAAGGTCTACAACACCGATTTCACCGCTACGTATATCGAAATTGCCGAACCGCGCGCCATGACCGGCGGCCAGGTGACGGTCAACGCCCAGGCCTTGCAGAGCGGCCTGAAGAACGACGGCCGCATTGCGTTGTATGGTGTCTATTTCGATACCGCCAAGGCCGAGGTCAAGCCCGAATCCAAGGCGCAGCTGGATGAAATCGCCCGCTTGCTGAAAGGCCAGCCGGGCATGAAAGTGATACTGGTGGGCCACACCGACAACCAGGGCGCGCTGGACGCCAACCTGTCGCTGTCGCAACGCCGAGCGCAGGCGGTAGCCGATGCGCTGACTAAGGGTTACGGCATTGATCCGTCGCGGCTGCTGGCCAAGGGCGTGGCCAACCTGTCGCCGGTGGCATCGAACAGCGCCGAAAGCGGGCGCGCCAAGAATCGGCGCGTGGAACTGGTACTGCCGTGAACCCCGCCTGACCGGGCCGGTGCAGGGCGAGAAACGCCTGTCCTGCCCGGTCACGGTTCCGGCTTAGCCCAGGTCGAACCGGTCCAGTTCCATCACCTTCGCCCACGCCAGCGCAAAGTCGCGCACGAATTTCCCTTCCGCATCGCGCTGCGCATAGACCTCCGCCAGCGCGCGCAGTTGCGAGTTCGAGCCAAACACCAGATCCACCCGTGTGCCTGTCCACTTTACCGACCCTGTCTTGCGGTCGCGGCCTTCAAACAGCGCGGCCTCGTCCGATGTCGGGTTCCACGCAATCCCCATGTCCAGCAGGTTGACGAAGAAGTCGTTGCTCAGCCGGCCAGGCTGCGCCGTGAATACGCCGTGGTTCAAGCCGTCGGCATTGGCCCCCAGCACCCGCAGGCCGCCTACCAGCACTGTCATTTCCGGCGCGCTCAGCGTCAGCAGTTGCGCCTTGTCCACCAGCAACGCCTCGGCCGGGGTCGTGAGCGCCGACTTCTGGTAGTTGCGGAAACCGTCCGCCTGTGGCTCCAGCACCGCAAAGGATTCCGCGTCGGTCTGCTCGGCCGAGGCGTCCATGCGGCCAGGCGTGAAGCGCACCTCGACCGCTTGGCCGGCGGCGTGTGCCGCCGCTTCCACCGCCACGTTGCCGCCCAGCACGATCAGGTCGGCCAGCGACACCCGCTTGCCGCCGCGCTGCGCGGCATTGAAGTCACTCCGGATGCCTTCCAGTACCGCCAGCACCTTCGCCAGCTGTGCGGGCCGGTTCACCGCCCAGTCCTTCTGCGGCGCCAGGCGGATGCGCGCCCCGTTGGCCCCGCCACGCTTGTCCGAACCCCGGAAGGTGGAGGCCGAGGCCCAGGCCGTCGACACCAGTTCGGCGATGCTCAACCCGGAGGTCAGTATCTTCGCTTTCAGGTCGGCGATGTCCGCGACATCCACCACCGGATGATCCAGCTCCGGAACCGGGTCTTGCCACACCAGCGTTTCCGCCGGGACTTCCGGACCGAGATAACGCGCCTTCGGCCCCAGGTCACGATGGGTCAGCTTGAACCAGGCGCGGGCAAAGGCGTCGGCGAAGGCTTGCGGGTCCTGATGGAAACGCCGTGAAATCTTTTCGTAGGCCGGATCGAAACGCAGCGCCAGATCGGCGGTGGTCATCATCGGCGGGTGTTTCTTCGACGGGTCATGTGCGTCGGGAACCAGATGCTCCGGCTTGCAGTTTTTCGCCACCCATTGCTTCGCGCCAGCCGGGCTCCTGGTCAGTTCCCACTCGTAGTCGAACAGCATGTCGAAATAGCCGTTGTCCCAGCGGGTAGGATTGGGCTTCCACGCGCCCTCGATACCGCTGGTGGTGGCGTGCACGCCCTTGCCGGAACCGTGCCTGTTGATCCAGCCCAGTCCCTGCGCCTCCATCGGGGCGGCTTCCGGTTCCGGCCCCACCAGCGTTGGATCGCCCGCGCCGTGCGCCTTGCCGAAGGTATGGCCGCCCGCGACCAGCGCCACGGTTTCTTCATCTTTCATCGCCATGCGGGCGAAGGTTTCGCGGATGTCGCGGCCGGAGGCGACCGGGTCGGGATTGCCGTCCGGGCCTTCCGGGTTCACATAGATCAGGCCCATCTGCACGGCGGCCAGCGGGTTTGCCAGTTGCCGGTCCCCGGAATAACGGCTGTCGGGCTGGTTGCTGGTGGCCAGCCACTGCTTTTCATCGCCCCAGTAGATGTCTTCCTCCGGCTGCCAGATGTCGGCGCGGCCACCCGCAAAACCGAAGGTCTTGAAGTTCATGCTTTCCAGCGCCACGTTCCCGGCCAGGATCATCAGGTCGGCCCAGGAAATGCGGTTGCCGTACTTCTGCTTGACCGGCCACAGCAGGCGGCGGGCCTTGTCGAGGTTGCCGTTGTCCGGCCAGCTGTTGACCGGGGCGAAACGCTGGTTGCCGGTACCCGCGCCGCCGCGCCCGTCGGCGGTGCGGTAGGTGCCGGCGCTGTGCCAGGCCATGCGGATGAACAGGCCGCCGTAGTGGCCCCAGTCGGCGGGCCACCAGTCCTGCGAGTCGGTCATCAACGCGGTGAGGTCCTGCTTCAGGGCGGCGTAATCGAGCTTGCCGAACTCGGCAGCGTAATCAAAACCGTTACCCAGCGGGTTCGAGGCCGGGGCGTGTTGGTGCAGGATGGCGAGGTTGAGCTGGTTGGGCCACCAGTCACGGTTGGAACGGGCCTTGGCGACGGCATTGCCGCCGTGCAGGGCGTGGAACGGGCATTGGGATTCGGTGTTCATGTTGATTCTTCCTTTGGCTGCAGCAGGGATGTAAAGGAAGACTAGACAGGCCATCCGATTGTGACCAATGAATTAATCCAATGATTTTGATAAGGGCAGACTATCGACGACGGGGCAGGAGTTCTTCACTTCAGCGGTGGCAGCGGCTCCTTACCCGCTGCGGCGGCCCTTTTTGCCGCCGCAATAAAAAAGCCGATATTTCAGGAATACCGGCTTTTTTACAGGGGTGTGCAGCATCGGCAGTCGGCCAGGCCTTTATATCAGCCGCCGACTGCAGATGGTTAACGCTTGGCCTTGCGCACCTTACGCTTCACTTTTTGCTTGGACACTTTTGCCGCCGGAGTGCTGGCCACAGCAGCCTTCTTTTCGGAAGACAGCAGTGCGATCACCCGGCGATTCTTGGCGCGTCCTTCGGCTGTGGCGTTATCGGCAACAGGATTGACCGGACCATAACCCTTCGAGCTGACACGACCGGCATCCACGCCAAAGTTGTTGACCAGACTGTCGCGCACGGCATCAGCGCGTCGTTGAGACAACTCGGTATTCAGCTTCTTGCTGCCTTTGCTATCGGTATAGCCCTGGATCTCGATGTAGGCGGTCGGATACTGACGGGCCAGATCGGCAACCTTTTGTATCTCGTCCTTATACTCGGCCTTGACCTCAGACTTGTTGTTGTCAAACAGGACATTGATTTCGTGCTTGATGGACTCGGTGACGATGACGGGGCAACCAGCCGCGTCAACCTTGGCTCCGCCCGGGGTTCCGGGGCATTTGTCAGCGGAATCGGTCACGCCATCCTGATCACTATCCAGCGGGCAGCCTTTGCTGTCGACTTTAATGCCGGATGTGCCCGGGCAATTATCCCTGGCATCCTCGACTCCATCCCGATCCGAATCCAGGACCACGGGCGCCACGGGTACGGGAGCCGGCTTGGCTGGTGCCGGGGCAGGCTCGGGAGCCGGCTCCGGAGTAGCCTCGGGCATGACAATTTCAGTCGGTTTGCCGGAGGTGTCATTGAAGCGGTATTGCACACCCAACAAGGCAATAAAGTCATTATGTGTGCCGTTTGAGCCGAAGGAGTGCTCGCCTCGAACCTCGGCGCGCAAGGCCAGCTTGTCAACCAAGGGGTAGAAGACGCCGACGCCCAGATTGAAAAGATTATTGCTGAAACTTTGCTGGGCCTTCCAGGCATGCAGCGTTTCCCGGCCCAAGCCGGTCAACACGAATGGCGTCATCCCGAATTGCGGACCAAGTTCATAGTAGCCGTTGACGCTGGTTGTAGTGCTCGAGGCCCATTTATAGCCTCCGTCAATCACGGTTTTACCCGCGACCTGATAGTCCAGTTCGAGGCCGTATCCTTCATTCCACCGGTAGCCCGCAGCGCCACCCAAGCCGAAGATATGGTTAATCCGGGTTGTCGGTAGTCCTGGTGTCTGATTGGCCCGGTTGGTTGCCGGGAAGTATTCGATAACATCACCAGTTACGGTATAGCCCGCGTGGGCGCCTGCCGCCAGCAAGGTGGACAGTGTTGCCACTGTAATCATTCCAAGTTTCATCACCTAATCTCCCTCTCAGTGAGAGTTAAAGTAGCCGCCAGTCGCGCTGGCCCATGCCGATTGAATGTTACTCTATTCCCGGGATACCGGCCGTTATATCGTGGCCCGCAGCCCTAAACTCAACAAACCATATTTGCCGCCGAATTTACTGGCGGTAAAAGCATTATAGGCAAAGGGAATTTCACCGACGAACTGATTGCTCATGACTTCGGCTCTGGCATATCCCTCAAAATGAAGTCCCCATGCATGAGACAACTCGCCTTCCAGAATATTGTTGCGTGTATACGCGGTACCTCCCTGCCGGGTCACCATGTCGTCGACATTTTCACGGGTCAGCTGCTGCAGGGTGTAGCCGCCTTTCAGCGTCCATTTTGCCACTTGCCAGCGGAGATTGACACCTGCATGCACATAATGACCGGAGTAGGCAAGTCCTTGGCTATAATCGTCCGTGACCGGCGCGGTGAAGCGGCTGCTCAGCAGCCCGCCGCAACGTCCGACCTGCGTTCCCGAGACCTCGCTTGAGGAGAAGCGGATGTCGTAAAGGCACCCCTTATAGCCTGCCGTAATGCTGCCCAAGTCAACCTGGCTGATCCCGCCCCCGGCAAAGGCGCCAAGGCGGATTTCCGGTTTGATTTTCCAGGAGCCGATCAAGTCGATTTGAAACTGACGGTCGCGCGGGTTGTTGACACTGATGCTGTCGAGGCTTTGGTTAAAGGCCGACGTCGGCGTTGACTTGTTCAGGACGCCTGCCTCGTTGCCCCACGCCCCGATCCGCACACCATAGCGCGCAATCGAATCCGGCGAGCCTGAAAAGCGGTACTGCAGGGCGGCTTGCCAGCTGTTCAGCGTTTCCGTATCTGTCCGGTAACTGATTTCGCGCCGCCAGAATCCGGCATCGACCCACAATTGCTCCGTCAGGCCATAGCCGGCTAACAAATGAGCGCCTTTGTAGTCGCCTACATTGGTTCCCGCATATTTGGGGTCTTGGTCACGGATGTTGAAAATGTCCAGGGTGTCATTGACAGCATCAACGCCAACATCGAGGTGGAGCTCGTTGGTCCGGCCATGTGTTTCTGTGGTCAGCAGCGCATCAAGCGGAGCTGCAAATGCATATCCTGACAACCCCGTACCGAGGGGAACCAGAATAGCAATGCCGGCACGAAGAGCTAGAATGATGCAGGCCTGAAATGAAGGAACCATGGCTTTCCATGCAGTTTGTTGATTACTACCCCGCCCATCTCCGAAGATGGTCGGCCCGAATAAACGTACAAACGATTTAGCAGGCTAGAGATTTCTACGGAACAAACAAGCTCTCCTCACCCATGGATAAGGTTAACCATGGAGGAGGAGAGCCTTGAAACGACAACTCAAAGCAGAGTTGCGGACCTTTTATTGCAAGGTCACCGGAATGCTCACAACCTTGGCACGAACAGGTGCTGCGGTTGTGCCCGTGGACAGTGACAAGCCCGGGAAAACAGCATTAATCACATAGGACCCCGTCAGATCCGTCAGCGATGCATAGCCGGCTGGCAAGGCGTTGCGCAGGGCGGCAATGTCAAGGTCAACAGACTTGGTTGCAGGGTCGAACGAGATCACATTCGCCGCCGCCACACGGGCTTCAGCAATGGCCGTTCCTGCCACCTTGGTTCCGGTGACAACCACACTTCCGTTGACAGGCAGGATTCCCGCCACGGTGGTGGTGCCCGCGCCGACGTTGCCTTGATAGAAAGTGACACCATCAAGGGAAAGGGTCAGAGTGCGCTGGTCAGCCTGAGTGCTGTTGGCCGGTTGGATAACAATGGTCACATTGCTGGTCTGGGCGGTGCCCGCCGCAACGGTAACGCCGGGAACGACCGGGTTGGCCGCAGCAGTACCGCCTTGGACGGCATTGCCATTCGGGGTGTCCAGTTCAATGCTGAGCTTGTTCAGGGCGCCCGTGACATCCTTGGCAATACAGCCGGTCCGGGTGCTGACAGCGCCGGTACCCAAGCAGTTGAATCCGTAAGTCTTGATGGCTACGGCATTGGTCAGGATGTTGGCATTAGCCAATTCGGCGGTCACATCAGCAGGCACAGTAACCGTCGGAACTTCTGCGTTGATCACGGTCACAATATCCGCGACAGGCGCGGTGCTGACAGCACCAGTCTCACTGACGGTAAAGGTGGCGGCAGCAATCGCTTCAAGATCGGCCAAAGTGACACCCGAAATGCTACCGGCCGCTTGTGTCAGCAGAATGTCCGCCAAGGAACCAACCGTATTACTCAAGGACTCATTGGCCTGAGCGACCGTCATCGGGTTGGCGGCGCCTTGAGTCAGCAATTCCGCGGAAGTGGCGCTCACGATGGAGGTCGCCATGGCTTCAAGCGCGGGCGCGGCAAAAGCGGCCACGCTTGCGGGGCTGAGGGTGGAAATACTGGGGGCGGCTGCCGTGACAACAGGGTTTGTGGCGGCCGTCTCCGCCGCCGCCTTGACGACTGACTCTGCCAGATTGCCAATGGTGGCGGTGGTCACCGGGCTGGTCTTGATGGTGTTGGCAACAGCCAGCATGGCATTGGCGAAAAGTGCATTTGTCAGGGAAGAGTCAGCCGACGGCGTGCTGCTGCCGCCTGTGGCTGCTTCTTCAATCAACTTGGCCGTTTGCACCATCAGGGTTTGGATGGCTGCGGTTGTTTTCAGCAGTTCCGGAGTGGTGGCGGCGCTGGCAATCGGATCAGCGGTAAGCAAGTCGATGCCGGCTGGCAACCCCAATGACGTGGCAACGGCATTTTGGGCAAATGAGGCGGCATCAGCCGACACCGGAGTCGCCTGGTTAAGTACCGGCGGGTTGGCGGCGTTGATTTGAACCATGACCAGACTGGTCAGCGGGGTGATGGTGGTTGCGCCCGGAGGTGCGGTCAGTTCACCGACCAACGGCAGACCGCTTGACAGGTCAATACCGCCGGAAGCACAAGTCATATGACTGCCGAGCCGGGGCGAAAAGTTGAAGTTGCCTTCGGCGTCGGTCGTGGTGGTGGGTTCGCCCGCCGAGCAGATCCGGTCGTCGTTGACATCCAGGGTTACCGTGGAGCCGCTGACATAGCCGTCCACCACTTTACCTGCCGTTGCCACGCCGGCCGCAGGAGTGCTCTCGGATAGCGGACCACGCGAACAACCCGTCATTCCGGCCGCAACCAGAACCAGAGCAATCGACGAACTCAAAACCGTCTTTTTCATGACTTCCTTCTCCCAATGATGGCCCCTGCAGTAAAGGTAGCCATGAAACACCCAGAAAACTTGTTAAGGGATAAACGGCAGGAATGCGCTTGTCAAAGGCATTAGCGGTGCATGTGTATCAGAATGCGTACCCGGGAGTGCGCATCCGCGCATGACACCGATACCTGTCAGGCAATCCGGCGCGCCATCGAATGAATTTCCATCGTTTTTGCGAAATTACGAAGAAACACCATTCTATGATGATGCCGCTAAAATTGAGCATTGTCTACACAAAGCTGATGGTGTCCGGATAAATTTGCCGGGTTTGTGCGCGGGCTGCGGTTAGTGCTGCGGGCTTTGCGGTGTCTGATTGAAAGGTCTGGCTGGTCTCGACTGGGCCAGGCCTGTGACATTACAAGAAAAATAAGGCGGTTTGCCGACTTGTGCGGGGTGGTTCAGAAGGGCGGGGGGACAGATTGACTGGTTATGATACAAACCTATATGCTGCCGGGATTGTTTTTTTCCATATTCAGGCTATGTTGTCGGATTGGCCCGTATAAGGTGCCGCAGTGCGTTTGACGGCGATGGATAGGGGTTGGGCAGCATTGTGTTTCAAAGAGTCCTGATTATTTGCGTGGGTAATATTTGCCGAAGTCCCACGGCGGAATTTCTGTTGCGGCGGCGGCTGCCGGCGGGTGCGGGCAATATCGTTTCCAGTGCCGGTCTCGGGGCGCTTGTCGGGCGGCCTGTTGAGGCAACAGCGGCCGAGATCCTCCGTGAGCAGGGCATTGACTGTTCCGGCCATCAGGCGCGGCAATTGACGGTGGATATGCTGCGTCAGTCGGATTTGATCCTGACGATGGAAAAGTCCCACGTCGCGGCGATCGGCCGGATCGCCCCCGAAGTCAGCGGCCGGGTGTTCCTGCTTGGCAAGTGGCAGTCAGATATCAGCATTCCGGATCCCTATGGCCGTCAGCGCCCTGCATACGATCACGCTTACGGCTTGATTGATCAGGCGGTTTCCAGCTGGCTTCCCTACCTTCTTTAAATTCTCATAAGTTTTGCCAATCCATGACGACAACCACCATCAATACCCGCACCCCCTCTGATGATGATATCGATATTGAGGCGCTACTGAGCGTGCTGCTTGACCACAAGTGGTTGATCGGTATCGTGACGGGTTTCTTTTTTGCCTCCAGCCTGTTGTTTGCGGTGCTGGCGACGCCCATTTATCAGGCAAACCTGGTTGTTCAGGTCGACAAGAAGGTGCCGGATTTGCCCGGCCTCAGTGTCATTACCCAGACCCTCGGCGCGTCCAACCCGGAGGCGGTCACGGAAATTGCCTTGATCACGTCGAGGTCGGTTATCGGCAAGGCGGTGAATCGTCTGGGCTTGAATGTGAAGGTCACCCCCAGCCGTTTCCCGTTCGTGGGTAATTTCATGGCTCGGCGTTTCCAGCCGGTTGTCCCCGGTCAGGTGGCCAAGCCCCTGTTTGGTCTCGCCCAGTTTGGTTGGGGCGGGGACGAACTCAAGCTGGCAAGGCTGGATGTCCCGGAAGCCATGATGGGCCAGTCATTGACTCTGGTGGCGGGTGCGAACGGCTCCTATGTGCTGCTGAATGAGGCGGGAGCGTTGCTGGTCAAGGGGCAGGTCGGCCTGCTGGCCGCGAATGGCGGTGTCCGCATTCAGGTGGCGAAGCTGTTTGCCAACCCGGGGATGCGGTTTGATGTTGTGCGTGAGCGGGATCTGTCCGTCATTATTCCGTTGCAGGCCGATGTACAGGCCGCCGAGAAGGGTAAAAATTCCGGAATCATCGGCCTGACGTACGAGCATGCCGATCCCGCGTTTGCGGTTGAGTTGCTGGATCAGGTTGGCGCGGCCTATGTCGAGCAGAATGTTGACCGCAATGCGGCGCAAGTGGCCAGCAGCCTGCGCTTTGTCAAGGAGCAATTGCCGATAGTCCGGGAGGCCCTGGAGAAGGCGACCAAGGCGCTGAATGCCTTCCAGATCAGCGCGCATTCCGTGGACGTGTCATTGCAAACCAAGGGCTTGCTGGAACAGGCGGTTGCCGTGGATGCCGGTATCCAGCAACTGCGCCTGCAATTGCCGGAGATGGAGCGCAAGTTCACGTCGACGCACCCGGCATATCAAGCCATCATCCAGCAAATCAACCAGTTGCAGAAGCAGAAGGATGCTTTCAGCAAGCAGGTCAGCACCTTGCCGGATACCCAGCAACAGGTCTTGCGGTTGATGCGCGATGTACAGGTGAACAGCGAGGTGTACACCGGCTTGCTGAACCAGTCGCAGCAATTGGAAATTGCCCGCGCCGGAACGGTCGGTAATGTCCGAATTGTCGATAATGCGGCAACCGATATCGTTCATCCCGTCCGGCCCAAGAAGGCCGCCATTGTTTTGGGGGGGACACTGGCCGGCGGTTTCCTGGCCGTGGTGTTTGTCCTTCTGCGACAGCGCTTCAGCCGCACGGTTGTTGATCCTACCGATATTGAGCATCTGGGCTTGGCGGTGTATGCCTCGATTCCGATGAGCGCGAGCCTGGCCAGTGAAACGCGAGGCTCCCGTCGTGGCGAGGGTGGCGGGCAGGGCTTGCTGGCGGTGACCTCGCCGTCGGATTTGACCATCGAAGCCTTGCGCAGCTTGCGCACGAGTCTGCATTTCGCCCGGCTGGAGGCAAGAAACAACGTGATCATGATTTCCGGCTCCAGCCCCAATGCCGGTAAAACCTTTATCTCCTCCAACCTGGGGGCGGTGATCGCCCAGGCAGGGCAAAGAGTCTTGGTGATCGATGGTGATATGCGCAAAGGCAGCCAGCATCTGGTCTTTGGCGGCCGCGCCGATCAGGGGCTTTCCGAGTTGCTGACCCACCAGATCGAGTTGAAGGCGGCCATCCGCAAGGTTTCCGGGCTTGAGAACCTGCACTTCATCGCTCGTGGGAAAGCGCCTCCCAATCCGTCAGAAATCCTGATGCACCCCAACTTCAAGACGCTGCTTGATGAGCTGATGCCGCAATATGATCTGATTATTATTGATACGCCGCCAATTCTGGCCGTGACGGATGCGGCCGTGATTGGACATTTTGCCGATACGTCATTGCTGGTTGTGCGCTTCGGCCTGAACCAGGCCCGCGAAGTTGCTTTGGCGACGCAGCGTTTCGAGCAAAATGGCGTTAATATCAAGGGGGCCGTATTTAATGCGGTGGAAAAGCGCACGGCCGGTTATTACTCTTACGGGTTCTATGATTATAAAGATCCCCGTTCATAACCGCTGCGGGTCATGAGATCATCATATTCTTGTGATTTGAGTTCTTATTATGTGCGGGGCGGGGCGGTGATATTCATGCGGTTATCACGCCCATGGGGATGCATATAACCTGATGCCGGGTTAGGCATGAGATTTTGCGAATGCGGTTTGAGTGAATAAGGTTGTGTATGCAATGAAAAATATTCGGACTGCCGTGATGGTCTTGTTGGCTGTCGGGTTGCAAGCCTGCGCCTGGGCTCCCGGTCAGAACATGGGGCGAAATGATCTTGCCCAAGCGGGCGTGGCGGATGCGGCTCATTACCAGTTGGTTTCGATAACCCCTCAGCAGTTGTCAGCGATGGCGGCCGAGGCTGTGGCGGTGCCGAAGGAGTTGCTGGATTACATCCCCGGGCCCTACCGGATTGATGCCGGCGATACGCTGAACATTACCGTGTGGGAGCATCCGGAACTGACGATCCCCGCCGGCCAGCAACTTCAGGCCGGGGCCAATGGGCGTCTGGTTCGTGCCGATGGCACCTTGTTTTATCCTTATGCCGGTGTCATTACCGCCCGCGGCATGACGCTGGAGGATTTGCGCGGCGCTCTCACCGTCCGGTTATCCAAGCTGATCAAGGATCCTCAGGTGGATGTGAGTGTGAATGCTTATGGCGCCCAGCGGGTCACGCTGGGCGGCGCATTCCGCAAAACCGATCCACTGCCGGTGACTGTTACGCCGTTGACCCTGGCGCAGGCGCTGGGCGCGGCTGGCGTTGATACCTTGCAGGCGGATCTGTCGGATCTGGTTCTGACCCGGGACGGCCGTCAGTATCACCTGGATCTGGATGCCTTGGGGCAGGCCCCGGCCGGCTTTGCGGATATCTGGCTGAAGGCCGGGGATCAGATTTTCCTGCCGTACAATGACCGTAAGGAAGTGTATGTGCTGGGCGAAGTGATGAAGCCGGCGGCAATCCCCTTCAAAACCAACGGCATGACATTGACCCAGGTTCTGGGGCGTTCCGGCGGGTTGAATCAATCGACGGCCAAGGGCAAGGCGGTGTATGTGATTCGCGGGATTGGCAGCATGGAAAAGACACCGGCAACCATTTATCAGCTGGATGCCAAGTCGCCCGCGTCATTCACGCTGGCGTCGGGCTTCAATGTCAAGGCCGGGGATGTGGTTTTTGTCGGCGCGGCCGGTATTACCCGCTGGAACCGTTTCCTGACACAATTGTTGCCATTGACCGGTGTGATAAGCTCGGTCAAGCAAAACAGTAATCTCTGAGTATCTGCGTTAATCGATGCCGGCAGGGTTTAGAGTTCGTCCATGAATTCAGCCCTGCCGGATTTCTAATCAATCCTCCTGGATCAGGTTGAACGGCAGCGGTCCCTTGCCATCCTTGTACTGCGGCAGCAGCACCATGCGCTGCAGCCCCAGCACCGTGAAATACGGTGCCTGCCGTTGCACCGCATTGATCGCCCAGGACGGCGCCAGTCCGCCCGGATCAATGAAGCCTTCCACTTCCACCCGCACCTGATCCTTGTCGATCGGGGTGAATTTCACCACCATGTCCTCGGCGTCCATCCGCACCAGCGGCGGCTTGGGTGGAATGAAATCCGGCGCGGCCTTCAGCTTCAGTGCGCCATAGCCCTTGCGCGGCGTGTAGGGGTCGATGGTGACGCGGATCACAGCGTCGCGGTCGGGCAGCGTCACCGGCGCGTCATGCTGCACGTAGTAGTAGAATTCGGTTGGGGAAACCTTCTTCAGGATGCGGGCTTCGCGCACTGTCCAGAACCAGCGGGTGTAGTTCTCGATGTCCAGATAGACGCGGGCCACGGTCAGGAATGGAGCATCGACGATGTAATCCAGCTTGAAGGAACGCACGCCTTTGCCGTCCTCGCGCTTGGTCCAGGCGCGGATGTTGCGTCGGGCGTCATTCTTGACCAGCTGCCAGTCACTGTAAGCACTGGTGCCGCGCAACTCGTCCAGATCGTCATCAATGTCGGCGTGGGAAACCGCCGGTAGTCCGCCCGCCAGGGCCAGGGCGGCCAAGGCAACGGACAGGGATTTTTTCGTGATCATGAAACCCTCTTCTTATGGCCAGTGTCAGGTTCCGGGGCGATATTGTTATGCTGTTCCCGGGCCTTCCCCGATAGAAACAGAAGCCCCTCCGGCCCGCAAGACGATGCCGGACAATTTTGTTGTTACAAATTGAAATAACCTTTTATTTGTTACGGGAATTGATTATTATCAGTACTGAGGATCATTGCCAAAAAGCAATCATTCTCACTTGCAATCCGTTATCGCCTGCGTGATAATGCAATTGTTTCTCATTTAGAGATTGTGTGAACGCCATGACCGCGAACGTCGCACTGAATCCGCTGCACCGCCTGGCAACCGGCCGCAAGGCCACGATCGCCGGCATTTCCGTCTCGCCCGAATTCTCCCATCGGCTGAGCGCCCTCGGCCTGCGCGTGGGTGAAATGATTGAAGTCGTCCGCCGCGCCCCCTTTGCCGGGCCCCTCCATCTGAGAATTGGAACGACCGATGTCATCATGCGCCGCCAAGATGCCGCCGGCATCACCGTCGTCTTCGCCTGAACCGGGAACACGCCGCCGGGTAGCCATCATCGGCATGCCCAACACCGGAAAATCCACTTTCTTCAACCGTCTCACCGGCGCTTCGGCGCGCATCGGCAACTGGCCGGGAGTGACGGTTGACTTGCTGTCGGCCCGGCTGATTGTCGGCGACAGTGTCGTTGAAGTCGTCGACCTTCCCGGCATCTACGACATGCGAGGCTTCTCCGATGACGAAGCCGTGGTCCGCGAATTCCTGACCCGCAATCCCGTCGATCTGGTGGCGCTGGTGGTCAACGCCGTCCAGATCGAACGCCAGCTGCATATCGCCCTGCAAATCAAGGCCTTGGGCCTGCCCGCCGTGCTGTTCGTCAACATGAAGGACGAAGCCGACCAGATGGGCATCCGCATCCAGACCGACGTGTTGTCACAAAAACTGGGGATGCCGGTGGTGGCGATCAGCGCCAAGCTTGGGCAGGGCATGAACCAGGTCATCCCCACCTTCCAGCAGGGGCTGGCCGGGTCCGCCCCGGTGCAGGTGCCGGATAGCGCCTTTGCCGCGCTGCCGGAAGACAGCATGCTGCGGATGCAGACCGCGTCGCTGGCGCAGGCCGCCGTCGACGTACCGGCGCTGGCCTCCGACAAGTTCTCCAACCGTCTCGACCACTGGCTGCTGCACCCCTGGCTGGGGCTGCCGCTGTTCTTCGGCATCCTGTTCCTGTTGTTTGAAGCCGTGTACCTGCTGGGCGCTCCCTTGCAGGACGGCGTCGATTTCGCGCAGGGCTGGCTGAAGGCCGAGGTGCTGACGCCGCTGCTGTCCTGGGCGCCGCCCTTGCTGTCCGGTTTCCTGCTGGACGGCCTGTGGGACGGTCTGGCCACGGTCGCCACCTTCGTGCCGATCATCATCATCTTCTTCCTGTTCATGGCCGTGGTCGAAGACACCGGCTATTTCTCGCGCGCCGCTTACCTGATGGACGCCTTCATGGCGCGCATGGGCCTCGACGGCCGCAGCTTCGTGATGATCCTGATGGGCTTCGGCTGCAACGTGCCGGCGCTGATGGGCACGCGGGTGATGCGCTCGCGCAAGTTGCGCCTGCTGACGATGCTGATAATTCCCTTCTCGCTGTGCTCGGCGCGGCTGCAGGTGTTCCTGTTCCTGACCACGATTCTCTTTACGGGCAAGCAAGCGCCGCTGGTGCTGTTCAGCCTCTATTTCCTCAGCGTGTTCACGGCGGTGGTCACCGCCTTCCTGTTCAAGAGCCAGTTCAAGGACCGCGAACCATTCGTGCTGGAGCTGCCGCCATACCGCCTGCCCACCGTGCGCATGCTGTGGCTGCGCGCCTGGCAGGAAGCCCGTCACTTCCTGAACCGCGCCACCAAGTTCATCACGCTGGGCGTGGCGCTGGTGTGGGCGATGACGCACCTGCCGCCGGGCGTGCCGGTGGCCGGGGCGGAAAGTCTGGCGGGCATGGTCGGTGCGTTCTTCGAGCCGATCCTTTCACCGATCGGCATTGACGGCCAGATGGCCATTGCGCTGATCTTCGGCTTCGTGGCGAAGGAGATTGTGGTCGGCTCGCTGGCGGTGATCTACGGGCTGGAAGGTGACGCCCTCAGCCACCAGATCGCGCAGAGCATGGACTGGGTGCAGTGCTACAGCTTCATGATCTTCACGCTGGTTTACACGCCCTGCCTGTCGACGGTGGCGACACTGCTGGCCGAGTCGAAAAGCCGCGCCTATACGGCATTTGCCGTGGCCTGGCCGTTAGGGCTGGCGTGGGTGGCGTCGTTCGTGTTTTACCAGGGGGCGAGGGCGCTGGGGTTCTAGACCCGCTCCAGCCTCACCGGCAACTTGTCCGCCGGCGTCGGCAGCGACGTGAAATTCACTGGCATCACATAGCCCTTCGGCACGCTCCAGCGGTACTTCAGCACCACCTGGTGCAAAATCGCCTTCACCTGCATTTCCGCAAAATGCAGGCCGATGCACATGTGCGCGCCGCCGCCGAAGGGTAGGTACTGGTACATGTGCTTCTTGTGCTCGTTGCGCTCCTTGCTGAAGCGTTCCGGGTCGAATTTCTCCGGGTCTTTCCACCAGTCCGCCAGATGGTGT
>DASUIM010000308.1:0-45115 GCA_036279775.1 Fluviicoccus sp.
CGTTCACCGCATGGCCGAGGCCAACAAGGCCTTCTCCCACTATCGTTTCTAAAACGATCCAGAGGTTTATTTCATGGCTAGAACTACGCCATTGGAGCGCTACCGTAACATCGGCATCAGCGCCCACATCGACGCCGGCAAAACCACGACCACCGAGCGCATCCTGTATTACACAGGTGTGAACCACAAGATCGGTGAAGTGCACGACGGCGCCGCCACCATGGACTGGATGGAGCAGGAACAGGAGCGGGGTATTACCATTACCTCCGCCGCTACGACCTGCTTCTGGTCTGGTATGGCCCACCAGTTCCCCGAGCATCGCATCAACATCATCGACACCCCGGGTCACGTGGACTTCACCATTGAAGTCGAGAGTTCAATGCGTGTTCTTGATGGCGCTTGCATGGTCTACTGTGCGGTCGGTGGCGTGCAGCCGCAGTCCGAAACTGTCTGGCGTCAGGCCAACAAGTACAAGGTGCCCCGTCTGGCTTTCGTGAATAAGATGGACCGTACCGGCGCCAACTTCTTCCGTGCCGTCGAGCAGATGAAGATTCGTCTGGGCGCCAATCCGGTTCCCATGGTTGTGCCGATCGGCGCCGAAGAAAACTTCGAAGGCGTGGTCGATCTGGTCACCATGAAGGCTGTGTATTGGGATGAAGCCTCGCAGGGCATGAAGTTCGACCTGCGCGACATTCCGGCCAATTTGGTTGAGGTTTGCAACAAGTGGCGCGCCAACCTGGTTGAAAGCGCAGCGGAAGCTAACGAAGAGTTGATGAACAAGTACCTCGAAGAGGGTGACCTCACCGAAGACGAAATTCATTCCGCTATTCGTCAGCGCACGCTGGCCAGCGAAATCCAGCCAGTGCTGTGCGGTTCTGCGTTCAAGAACAAGGGTGTTCAGGCCATGCTGGATGCGGTGATCCGCTACCTGCCGGCTCCGAACGACGTTGCCGCCATCAAGGGCACCCTGGATGACAAGGCTGAAACTCCGGCTGAGCGTCACGCGTCCGATGATGAGCCGTTTGCCGCGCTTGCATTCAAGATCATGAACGACAAGTTCGTCGGCTCCCTGACCTTCGTTCGCGTCTATTCCGGCGTGATCAAGTCTGGCGATGCGGTCTGGAACCCGATCAAGCAGCGCAAGGAGCGCGTGGGTCGTATCCTGCAGATGCACGCCAACCAGCGTGAAGAGCTCACTGAAGTTCGCGCCGGCGATATCGCTGCGTTTGTCGGTCTGAAGGATGTGATCACCGGTGAAACGCTGTGTGATGAAAACAACATCATCACTCTGGAGCGCATGGAATTCCCCGAGCCCGTGATCTCTCTGGCTGTTGAGCCGAAGACCAAGGCTGACCAGGAAAAAATGTCAACCGCTCTCGGCCGTCTGGCGAAGGAGGATCCGTCGTTCCGCGTCAAGACCGACGAAGAGTCCGGCCAGACCATTATTTCCGGTATGGGTGAACTGCACCTGGAAATTATCGTCGACCGCATGAAGCGCGAATTTGGCGTTGAAGCCAACATCGGCAAGCCGCAGGTTGCTTACCGTGAAACCATCCGCAAAACGGTGGAGTCCGAAGGCAAGTTTGTGCGTCAAACCGGTGGTCGTGGTAAGTATGGTCACGTCTATGTGCGTCTGGAGCCGATGGGTGAAGACCGCGAGAAGGACTACGAGTACGCAGTTGAAGTCGTGGGCGGTACGGTTCCGAAGGAATTCTTCGGTGCGGTCGATAAGGGCATTCAAGAGCGTATGACCACGGGTGTTCTCGCCGGTTATCCGATTGTGGGTATTAAGGCCATTCTGTTCGATGGTTCTTACCACGACGTCGACTCCGATGAACTGTCCTTCAAGATGGCTGGCTCCATCGCCTTCCGTCAGGGCTTCATGAAGGCCGATCCCGTGTTGCTTGAGCCGATCATGAAGGTTGAGGTGGAAACACCGGAAGACTACATGGGCGACATCATGGGTGACCTTAACCGTCGCCGCGGCATGGTGCAGGGTATGGACGATCTGGTTGGCGGCGGCAAGGCCATCAAGGCTGAGGTGCCGTTGTCCGAAATGTTCGGCTACGCCACCGACATGCGCTCCATGTCGCAGGGCCGCGCCACGTTCACCATGGAGTTCTCGCGCTACGCCGAAACTCCGCGCAACGTTGCGGACGCCATCATTGCCAAGTTTGCTGGCAAGGGTAAGGCTGAAGACGAATAATCACTGGGTGGAGGGGGTAATTCCCCTCCATGACTTTTATTGAGAGGATGTAATCATGGCAAAGGCCAAGTTTGAACGCGATAAGCCGCACGTAAACGTCGGCACCATTGGTCACGTTGACCACGGCAAGACCACCCTGACGGCTGCCATCACCACTATTTGCGCGAAAGTGTATGGCGGTGAAGCCAAGGCGTACGACCAGATCGACGCTGCTCCCGAAGAACGCGCCCGCGGTATTACCATTAACACCGCCCACGTTGAATATCTGTCGCCGATCCGTCACTACGCTCACGTTGACTGCCCGGGTCACGCTGACTATGTGAAGAATATGATCACCGGCGCCGCCCAGATGGACGGTGCTATCCTGGTTTGCTCCGCTGCTGACGGCCCCATGCCGCAGACCCGCGAACACATCCTCCTGTCCCGTCAGGTTGGTGTGCCGTACATCGTCGTGTTCCTGAACAAGTGCGACATGGTCGATGACGAAGAGCTGCTGGAACTGGTGGAAATGGAAGTTCGCGACCTGCTGAACAAGTACAACTTCCCTGGCGACGATACCCCGATCATTCGTGGCTCCGCCCTGGAAGCCCTGAATGGTTCCGATGGCAAGTTTGGCGTTCCCGCTATTCTGAAGCTGGTTGAGACTCTGGATTCCTATATTCCCGAGCCGACCCGCGCCATTGACCAGCCGTTCCTGCTGCCGATCGAAGACGTGTTCTCGATCTCCGGCCGCGGCACCGTGGTGACCGGTCGCGTCGAGCGCGGCATCATCAAGGTTGGTGAAGAAGTGGAAATCGTCGGTATCAAGGATACTGTCAAGTCCACGTGCACCGGTGTTGAAATGTTCCGCAAGCTGCTGGACGAAGGCCGTGCCGGTGAAAACGTCGGCGTGCTGCTGCGCGGCATCAAGCGTGAAGATATTCAGCGCGGTCAGGTTCTGGCCAAGCCGAACAGCATCAAGCCTCACACCAACTTTGTTTCCGAAGTGTATGTGCTGAGCAAGGAAGAAGGCGGTCGTCATACCCCGTTCTTCAAGGGCTATCGTCCCCAGTTCTACTTCCGTACCACGGACGTGACTGGTTCCATCGAACTGCCGGAAGGTGTTGAGATGGTGATGCCGGGCGACAACATCCAGATGACGGTGGAGCTGATCCACCCGATCGCGATGGATGAAGGCCTGCGCTTCGCGATCCGCGAAGGCGGTCGTACCGTCGGCGCCGGTGTTGTGGCCAAGATCATCAAGTAATTGATGTAAGGCTGTAAAAATGGGAAGGGTATACCCTTCCCATTTTTTTTGAGCCAGTTATTGCAGAAAAAATGTTCGCCTGTATTGCATTTGGCCTGAATAAAGGGAATAATGCGCCTCCCGCGATATGCGGGGTGTTACTTACAGTCGGGGCATCGATCTCGGCACTGGTTTTTTAGATACTTTTCGCTTCCCTGCGGGGAATGGTGAAAGGGATATTTTTATTTTTTGGTTTGGAGTTGCTGGAATGGCTAACCAGAGAATCCGCATCCGCCTGAAGGCCTTTGATCATCGCCTGATTGATCAGTCGGCCCAGGAGATCGTTGAGACCGCCAAGCGCACTGGCGCACAGGTTTGTGGTCCGATTCCGCTGCCCACCCGCATCGAACGCTTCAATGTGCTGACCTCGCCGCACGTCAATAAGGACGCCCGCGATCAGTACGAAATCCGCACCCATAAGAGACTGGTTGACATCGTGCAGCCCACCGATAAGACGGTGGACGCGCTGATGAAGCTGGATCTGGCTGCAGGCGTAGATGTGCAGATCAGCTTGGGATAATCGTTATTCGTGTTGCGTTGCCGTAAGGCAGTGCTGAGAAGAGGTTAGAGGAAATGGCTATTGGTTTGGTCGGACGTAAGTGCGGCATGACCCGGATCTTCACGGATGCAGGTGTGTCTGTTCCCGTGACGGTTATCGAGGTCGATCCGAACCGCATCACCCAGATTAAGACCCTTGAGTCTGATGGATATCAGGCTGTCCAGGTTACGACTGGTGAGCGTCGTGCATCTCGTGTCACCAAGGCTATGGCGGGTCACTTTGGCAAGGCTGAAGTTGCTGCTGGTCGTGGTGTGTGGGAATTCCGTGTTGGCGCCGAGGAATTGGCTTCCTATCAGGTGGGTGGTCAGATTGGTGTGAATCTCTTTGCGACGGGCCAGAAGGTTGATGTGATTGGCACCAGCAAGGGTAAGGGCTTCCAGGGTGGTGTCAAGCGCTGGAACTTCCGTACTCAGGATGCAACTCACGGCAACTCCGTGTCGCATCGTGTGCATGGTTCTACTGGTCAAAATCAAAGCCCGGGCCGAGTGTTCAAGGGTAAGAAGATGGCTGGTCACATGGGTGATGTCCGTGTAACTGTGCAGGGTCTGGAAGTGATTTCCGTTGACGCCGAGAAGTCTGTGCTCGTGGTTTTGGGTGCGGTGCCTGGGGCGATTGGCTACGACGTGGTCGTGCGTCCGTCGGTTAAGGCCTAAGGGGGAATTGAACGTGAATCTGAAGACCGTTTCCGGCGCAGCTGTTGAGCTGTCCGAAGTTGCCTTCGGCAAGGATTTTAACGAGGCGCTCGTTCATCAGGTGGTAACTGCCTACCTGGCTGGCGCTCGTCAGGGTACTCGTGCCCAGAAGAATCGTGCTGAAGTGAGTGGTGGCGGCAAGAAGCCTTGGCGTCAAAAGGGTACTGGTCGTGCGCGTGCTGGTTCCATTCGCAGCCCGATCTGGCGTGGCGGTGGTAAGGCTCATGCGGCTGTTCCGCAGAACTGGGAGCAGAAAGTTAATCGCAAGATGTATCGTGGCGCCATGCAGTGCATCCTGGCTGAATTGGTTCGTCAAGATCGCCTGATGTTGGTGGAAGACATTACGGTTTCCGGCCCGAAAACCAAAGAGTTGGTTGAAAAGCTGAAGGGCTTGGGCGTAGACAATGTCCTGATTGTGACGGATGCTGTTGATGAAAACCTGTACTTGGCGGCTCGCAATTTGCCGAATGTAGCTGTGATTGATACGGCGGCGATTGATCCTGTCAGTCTGATTGGCTTTGAACGTGTGCTGATGTCGGTGCCTGCTGCCAAGAAACTTGAGGTGGAACTGGGATGAACAACGAACGTTTGTACCAAGTGCTGCTTGGTCCGCACATCTCCGAAAAGGCGAACATTGCTGCTGAAACCCGTAATCAGCAGGTATTCCGTGTAAGTCTGGACGCCACCAAGCTCGAAATCAAAAAGGCTGTGGAAAAGCTGTTCGGCGTTGAGGTTGAGGCGGTGAATACCACGGTTATCAAGGGTAAGAGCAAGCGCTTCGGTCGTACGCCTGGTCGTCGCTCGGATATCAAGAAGGCCTATGTGACTCTGAAGGCTGGCGCTGAAATCCAGCTGGCTGACGCTGCTGAGTAAGGGTAGGACTGCATTATGCCAATCGTAAAATGTAAACCGACCTCTCCGGGTCGTCGTTTTGTAGAAAAGGTTGTCAATCCGGATCTGCACAAGGGTCGTCCTTTTGCAGCGCTTGTTGAAAACAAGAAGCGCACCGGCGGCCGCAATAACAATGGTCACATCACAACCCGTCATGTGGGTGGTGGTCACAAGCAGCTTTATCGTCTTGTAGATTTCAAGCGTAACAAGGATGGCATTCCTGCTGTTGTTGAGCGTCTTGAATATGACCCCAACCGTACGGCGTACATTGCGCTATTGAAGTATGCTGATGGTGAGCGTCGTTACATTATCGCTCCCAAGGGTTTGAAGGCCGGTGATGCTGTTCAGTCCGGTGATGATGCGCCGATCAAGGTGGGTAATACCTTGCCGTTGCGTAACATGCCGCTTGGCGCCACGGTTCACTGTGTTGAGTTGAAGATCGGCAAGGGTGCTCAGGTTGCCCGCTCGGCCGGTACTTCCGTGCAGTTGCTGGGTCGTGACGGTGCTTATGCCATCGTCCGTCTCCGCTCTGGCGAAATGCGCAAGATTCATGTTGATTGCCGCGCCACCTTGGGTGAAGTGTGCAACTCAGAACATAACCTGCGTGTACTGGGCAAAGCTGGCGCAAGTCGCTGGCGTGGTATTCGTCCGACTGTTCGCGGCATGGCCATGAACCCCGTTGATCACCCGCATGGTGGTGGTGAAGGCCGTAACAAGGGTATGCACCCTGTTTCGCCGTGGGGTCAGAAGGCTAAGGGTTACAAGACCCGCAGCAACAAGCGTACGACCAATATGATCGTTCGCGATCGTCGCAAGTAATGGGATGAAGGAGAGTAACTGTGCCTCGTTCACTTAAAAAAGGCCCGTTTGTAGATACGCATCTTTTTGCGAAGGTGGAAGCCGCTCTGGCAGCCAACTCCAAGAAGCCCATCAAGACCTGGTCGCGTCGCTCGATGATTCTGCCGGATATGGTTGGTCTGACCATCGCCGTGCACAATGGACGCCAGCATGTTCCGGTTTTCGTGACCGAGCATATGGTGGGACACAAACTCGGTGAGTTCGCACCCACCCGCACCTATCGCGGTCATGGTGTTGACAAGAAAGCCAAACGCTAAGGGGTGAGTAATGGAAGTTGTGGCTAAACTTCGCGGTGCGCCAATCTCCGCCCAGAAAGCTCGCTTAGTGGCGGATCTGGTGCGTGGCAAGCCGGTTGATCAGGCGCTGAACATCCTGGCGTTCAGCAACAAGAAAGCAGCCGCCTTTGTGAAGAAGGTGCTGGAGTCGGCAATTGCCAACGCCGAGCATAACAATGGCGCTGATGTGGATGAACTTAAAGTCTCCACGATTTTTGTCGATGAAGGGATCAGCTTGAAGCGGATCATGCCCCGTGCAAAAGGGCGTGCAGACCGTATCACCAAGCGGACCTGCCACATCACCGTCAAAGTCGCGGAATAAGGGGATCTATCATGGGTCAAAAAGTTCATCCGATTGGTATTCGTCTTGGGGTTGTCAAAAAGCACAACGCCAACTGGTATGCCAGCCCGAAAAATTATGCAGATTTTCTGCTGACCGATCTTCAGGTTCGTGAGTTTCTCTATAAGAAACTGAAGAGCGCGGCCGTGAGTCGCATTCTGATTGAGCGTCCTTCCGATACGGCTCGTATCACGATCAGCACGGCGCGTCCGGGCATCATCATCGGTAAGAAAGGTGAAGATGTTGAGCGTCTGGGGCGTGAAGTCGCCAAGTTGATGAAGACGCCAGTCCAAATCAATATTGATGAAATTCGCAAGCCTGATCTGGATGCGCGTCTGGTGGCAGAGGGTATCGCTTCCCAGCTGGAAAAGCGTGTAATGTTCCGTCGCGCCATGAAGCGTGCTGTACAGAACACGATGCGTGCTGGCGCCAAGGGCATCAAGGTTGAGGTTTCGGGTCGTTTGGGCGGTGCTGAAATTGCGCGCTCCGAGTGGTACCGCGAAGGTCGTGTGCCTCTGCATACCTTGCGTGCCGATATTGATTACTCCATCATGCGCGCTGAAACCACCTACGGGTGTATCGGTGTGAAAGTCTGGATTTTCAAGGGTGAGATCCTGGGCGGCATGGACAATGTCCAGCAGCCGACTCCTGTTGAAGAAGCCAAGCCGGCCAAGCGTCGCGGTGGGCGTGATGATCGCGGTGATCGCGGTGATCGCGGTGGCCGTCGTGACTCGGAAGCAAAGGGGTAATTAGAGATGTTACAGCCTAAACGCACCAAGTTCCGCAAGGTACATAAGGGTCGTAATACCGGTCTTGCTCATCGCGGCAGCACAGTTGCCTTTGGCAGCGTTGCGTTGAAGTCCCTTGAGCGCGGTCGTATTACGGCCCGTCAAATTGAAGCTGCCCGCCGTACGATTTCGCGTCGTGTGAAGCGTGGTGGAAAAATCTGGATCCGTGTGTTCCCGGATAAACCGATCACCGAAAAGCCCCTCGAAGTTCGTATGGGTAACGGTAAGGGTAATGTCGAGTATTGGGTCGCCGAGATTCAGCCCGGCAAGATTCTTTACGAGATCGAAGGGGTTTCCGAAGAGCTTGCACGTGAAGCCTTCACGCTGGCGGCTGCAAAGCTGCCGGTTAAGACAACCATCGTGTCCCGGACGGTAATGTGATGAACGCTACAGAATTGCGTCAGAAGACTGCGGATGAGCTCCGCACCGAGTTGGATAGCCTCCAACTCCAGCAATTTAAACTGCGCATGGCGAAAGCCACTGGTCAACTCGCCAAGTCGCACCAGGTTGGGCAGGTACGCAAAGACATTGCCCGGATTAAAACCGTCTTGACTGAAAAACAGGGTGGCTGAAATGACCGAGCAAAATACAACCCAGCGTACGCTGACCGGCAAGGTCGTCAGCAACAAGATGGACAAATCCATCACTGTTCTGATCGAGCGCCGAGTGCAACATCCGGTTTACGGCAAATTCATTCGCCGCTCCACCAAGCTCCATGCCCACGATGAGAATAACGTGTGCAAGCAAGGTGATGTGGTGACGATTGCTGAGTGCCGGCCGCTGTCCAAGACTAAGGCTTGGACTCTGGTTGAAGTGATCGAATCCGCCGAATAAGCTGATTTTTACTTGTTTCCCTGCGCAAGATTGGGTAGCATGGCTGCCCTTTCGCGTAGGGTTTATTCCAGGTTTGGAGTTGAACAATGATTCAGACCGAAACGATGCTCGATGTGGCTGACAACAGCGGTGCAAGACGAGTCCAGTGTATCAAAGTGCTGGGTGGATCTCATCGTCGTTATGCCTCAGTGGGCGATATCATCAAAGTCACGGTTAAGGAAGCTATTCCTCGTGGCAAGGTCAAAAAAGGCGACGTCATGAATGCCGTGGTGGTGCGTACCAAGTTTGGTATTCGTCGTCCGGATGGTTCCTTGATTCGTTTTGATGACAATGCAGCCGTGCTGCTGAATAATCAGCGCGCTCCCATCGCTACGCGTATCTTCGGGCCGGTGACGCGTGAACTGCGTACAGAGCAGTTTATGAAGATCATCTCGCTGGCGCCTGAAGTGCTGTAAGGGTGAGTTAAATGGCAAAGATCAAAACCAATGACGAAATTATCGTCATTACAGGCAAAGACAAAGGCAAGCGCGGCAAGGTGCTCAAGGTTGCTGATGAACGTGTCACGGTTGCCGGTATCAACTTGGTGAAGAAGCATGTGAAGCCGAATCCGGCGCGCGGCACCCAGGGTGGTATTGAAGAGCGTGAAGCTTCGCTCCACATCTCGAATGTGGCGATCTTCAATGCAGCAACGCAAAAGGCCGATCGTGTGGGCTACAAGACTGAAGGCGAGACGAAGGTCCGTATTCTGAAGTCGAGTGGCGAAACGATTGCAGACGCTAAGTAACAGGTTGGTTGGAAATGGCCAGACTAAGACAAGTGTATAATGACGAGCTCGTAGCCAAGCTGAAGGCTGAGCTTGGTCTCGAAAATGTGATGCAGGTTCCCCGCGTCACCAAGATTACTCTGAATATGGGAGTGGGCGGCGCCGCGCAAGACAAGAAGATGCTTGATGGCGCCGTGGCCGATATGCAGCTGATTTCTGGCCAGAAACCCGTTGTTACTCTCGCTCGCAAGTCCATCGCTGGCTTCAAGATTCGTGAAGGCTGGCCGATTGGCTGTAAAGTTACGCTGCGCGGTGAGCGCATGTATGAATTCCTGGAGCGGTTGATTTATATCACCATCCCCCGTATTCGTGACTTCCGCGGTTTTAGCGCAAAGGCGTTTGACGGTCGTGGAAATTACAGCATGGGTCTCAAGGAACAGATCGTTTTCCCGGAAATCGACTTCGATAAGATCGACAAGATTCGCGGGATGGATATCACGATTACCACGACTGCTGCCAATGACGACCAAGGTCGTGCGTTGCTGCGTGCTTTTGGCTTCCCATTCAAGTGAGTATTTGTCATGGCTAAGAAGAGCATGATTAATCGCGAAGCAAAGCGCGAAAAAACTGTTGCTAAGTACGCAGCTCTGCGGGCCCAGTTGAAAGCGACAATCAGCAGTGTCAGCACCTCCGATGAGGATCGTTGGGCGGCCTTGTTGAAGTTGCAATCCCTGCCGCGTGATGCATCTCCTGTTCGCCTGCGTAATCGTTGTGGTTTGACCGGGCGTCCTCATGGCTATTTCCGCAAGTTCGGCCTCGGTCGGAACAAGCTGCGTGAAGCTGTGATGCAGGGTGATGTCCCTGGTGTTGTCAAGGCTAGCTGGTAAGAGGACTGTTTCATGAGCATGCAAGATACCGTTGCGGATATGCTTACCCGCATCCGCAATGCACAACAGGCCCGTAAGCAAAACGTGGCCATGCCGACGTCCAAGCTGAAAGTGGCCTTGGCCAAAGTGCTGATTGATGAAGGCTATATCGCTTCCAGTGCTGTCGAGGGTCTGACCCTGACCTTGGGCCTCAAATACTATGAAGGCAAGCCTGTCATTGAGCAGATCAAGCGCGTTAGTCGTCCTGGTCTGCGTGTTTACAAGGCGGCAGATGAATTGGCCCCTGTGAAGAATGGCTTGGGCGTTCTGATTGTTTCCACCAATAAAGGCATTATGACTGATCGCGCTGCCCGTGCTGCGGGCGTGGGCGGCGAAGTAATTGCCCTTGTATCGTGATAGGTGAAGCATAATGTCTCGCGTGGCTAAATCTCCGGTCGCTCTCCCCAAGGGGGTTGAGGTGACCATTAATGGCCAGGAGCTGCAGGTGAAGGGGGGGAAAGGTGTTCTTTCCCTCTCCCTGAATGCTCTGGTTGAAGCCAAAGTAGAAAACGAGCAGTTGGTGTTCGCCCCCCGTGAGTTGACTCAGGATGGCTGGATGCAGACCGGTACGGCTCGTGCCTTGGCAGGTAATATGGTTAAAGGTGTCAGCGCTGGTTTTGAGCGCAAGCTCCAGTTGATCGGTGTTGGTTACAAGGCTGCAGCCAAGGGTAAGGTCTTGAATCTTGCACTCGGTTTCTCCCACCCGATTGATTTTGATCTGCCGGAGGGCGTCACTGCTGAAACGCCGACGCCGACGGAGATTATTCTCAAGTCGATCAACAAACATCTGCTCGGCCAAGTGGCCGCTAATGTTCGTGCTTTCCGTCCGCCCGAGCCCTATAAGGGTAAGGGGATTCGGTATTCGGATGAAAATGTCATCCGTAAGGAAGCCAAGAAGAAATAACGCGTGAGGTCGCCATGAACGAAAAGAAAGAAGCTCGCTTGCGGCGCGCCAAGGCCACTCGGCTCAAGATCCGTGAGTTGGGTGTTGTCCGTCTGTGTGTGAGCCGCACGCCGCGTCATATCTATGCTCAAGTCATCTCTGCCTGTGGCGGAGTTGTCATTGCCCAGGCCTCTACCCTTGATGCCGGACTGCGTGATGCGCAAACCGGTAATGTGGAAGCGGCCAAGAAGGTTGGGGCGCTCGTTGCTGAGCGCGCCAAGGCAGCAGGAATCAGTCGTGTTGCATTCGACCGTTCCGGATTCAAATATCATGGCCGTATTCAGGCCTTGGCTGATGCCGCCCGTGAAGGCGGTCTGGAATTCTAAGGTGCATCATGGCTAAAGTTGAACAAAACGAAGGCTTTGTCGAAAAGCTGGTTGCCGTAAATCGTGTAGCCAAGGTTGTGAAGGGTGGCCGTATTTTCTCGTTTACCGCACTGACTGTGGTTGGCGATGGAAAGGGTCGGGTGGGTTTTGGTCGTGGCAAGGCGCGTGAAGTGCCTGCCGCCATCCAGAAGGCTCTCGAAGCGGCCCGCCGCAACATGATTTCCGTTGACCTGAATGGAACTACGTTGCAGCACGCGGTGAACGCCCAGCATGGCGCTTCCCGTATCTACATGCAGCCCGCATCCGAGGGTACCGGCGTCATCGCTGGTGGTGCCATGCGCGCCGTTCTCGAAGTTGCGGGTGTTCATAATGTCTTGGCTAAGTGCTATGGCTCGACCAATGCCAACAATGTTGTTTATGCAACATTCAAGGGCTTGGCTTCCATGACTTCGCCGGAGCAGGTTGCGGCCAAGCGCGGCAAGTCTGTTGAAGAAATTTTGGGGTAATGTCATGTCCCAGGCAACTATTAAAGTTACCCAGATCAAGTCCAGCGCACACAAGCTGAAGAACCACAAGCTTTGTCTGCAGGGCTTGGGTTTGCGCCGGATCGGTCACACCGTCGAAGTTCTGGACACTCCGGATAATCGTGGAATGATCAACAAGGTCTATTACCTTGTGAAAGTCGAGGCATAAGTGATGCAACTGAACGAATTGAGCCCTGCTGAAGGCTCCAAGAAAGTAGCACGCCGTCACGGTCGTGGTATCGGTTCCGGTTTGGGTAAGACTGGCGGTTCCGGTGTCAAGGGCCAAACATCTCGTGGCAAGGGAAAGGTGCGTCCTGGTTTTGAAGGCGGTCAGATGCCGATTTATCGTCGTCTGCCCAAGTTCGGCTTTACGTCTCTTCGTGCCCTCGATACAGCCGAGGTTCGCTTGTCGGAGCTGGTTTTTGTGGACGGTGCTGACGTAACCCTTGATAGCCTCAAGGCTGCCAACATTGTCCGTAAAGACAAGGTTCGCGCCCGCATCATTCTTTCCGGCGCCATTGATCGCGCCGTAACGGTGAAAGGCATTGCTGTGACCAAGGGTGCGCGTGCGGCTATCGAAGCAGCTGGCGGCAAGGTCGAGGAATAATAGAGATGGCCAATGCGCGTAGTGAGGCAGCCAAAGCGGCGATGCAATCACCCGCCTTGCGACAAGGTATGAATGAACTCTGGCGGCGTATAACGTTTCTGTTTATGGCGCTGGTGGTTTTTCGACTTGGCGCGCATGTCCCTGTTCCTGGAATCAATCCTGAAAAGCTTGCCCAGCTGTTCGAGCAGAATAAGGACACCATCCTGAGTCTGTTCAATATGTTTTCTGGTGGTGCCCTTGAGCGCATGTCTATTCTGGCGCTGGGTATCATGCCTTATATTTCGGCATCCATCATCATGCAGTTGATGACGACTGTCAGCCCACAGCTTGAGGCAATCAAGAAAGAAGGCGAGTCAGGGCGGCGCAAGATCAACCAGTATACTCGTTATGGCACGGTTATTCTTGGTTTGGTTCAGGCTGTTGGAATGTGTGCCGGTTTGCAGGGGCAGGGGATCACCCTCAGTGTCGGCTTGTCTTTTTATATCCCGGCTGTTGTCAGTTTGGTTGCTGGCACTGTGTTTCTGATGTGGCTTGGCGAGCAGATTACCGAGCGAGGTGTAGGTAACGGCATTTCAATGCTTATTTTTGCAGGTATTGTCGCGGGAATCCCCTCGGCAATTGGTCGTTCCCTTGAATCGGCACGTCAAGGTGAAATGAGCATAATCGGCTTGCTGATACTCTTCATGCTTGCGATGGTCGTTGTTGGTGCTGTCGTGTTCATGGAGCGTGGCCAGCGTCGGATTACCGTTAATTACGCCCAAAAGCAGCAGGGCAGACGCCTGTACGCGGCACAGCAAAGTCACCTTCCATTGAAAATTAACATGGCTGGTGTTATTCCCGCTATCTTTGCTAGTTCGTTGTTGTTGTTTCCGGCAAGTTTGGGACAGTGGTTTGCCCAATCTCCAAACCCGAATGTGGCGCAGCGTTTTCTGCAAGATATGGCATTGACGCTCTCACCGGGCCAGCCTTTGTATCTGTTGCTTTTTGCATTATTGATCATTTTCTTCTGCTACTTCTATACGGCGTTGATGTTTAACCCGAAAGAAGTTGCAGATAATTTGAAGCGGTCTGGTGCATACATTCCCGGGATTCGTCCTGGCGACCAGACCGCTAAGTATATTGACAGTGTTTTGACTCGCCTGACGCTGGTTGGCGCAATCTATATAACCATAGTTTGCTTGCTCCCCATGTTGCTGCAGGTGGCATTTCATGTGCCCTTCTACTTGGGTGGTACATCGCTGTTGATTGTGGTGGTTGTTGTCATGGACTTTATGGCCCAGGTTCAAGCCCACCTCATGTCTCACCAGTACGAGTCCTTAATGAAGAAAGCCAATCTTAAGGGTGTTGGTACTGGATCTGGCCTTATTCGTTGAACTGTAAAACAGACAGGTGTTTCCCATGAAAGTTCGTGCCTCTGTGAAAAAGATTTGCGGAAGCTGCAAGGTTGTTCGTCGTAACGGCACAATCCGTGTGATTTGCAGTGCAGAACCGCGCCATAAACAGCGTCAGGGTTAACCTGCCTGTTGATTTTTTCAGGTTCGGGCGATAAAATCGCCCACTTTTCGCGGCATGCCTTCAGGCATGCCGTATTGTGTGGAGAAAGGTGAATGGCCCGTATAGCCGGCGTTAACATTCCGGATAACAAACACGCGGTGATCTCGCTGACCTACATCTTCGGTATCGGTCGTACTACTTCTGCCAAAATTTTGGCGGCGGTAGGTATCCAGACCACGACGAAGATTAAGGATCTGTCAGACAGCCAACTGGATGCTATCCGTGCAGAAGTGGCAAAGATTCCTACTGAAGGGGATCTGCGCCGCCAAGTTTCAATGAATATCAAGCGGTTGATGGACCTCGGTTGCTACCGTGGTATTCGTCACCGTCGTGGATTGCCTGTCCGTGGACAGCGTACGAAGACCAATGCGCGTACGCGTAAGGGTCCTCGCAAGGCAATCAAGAAGTAAACATTTCCTCGGAAGCTAAAAGATGGCAAAAGACAATCAGCGCGGTCGGAAGAAGGTCACACGTACCGTCTCCGAAGGCATCGCGCACATTCACGCTTCTTTTAATAACACCATTGTGACGATTACCGATCGACAAGGTAACGCACTGGCCTGGGCCACTAGCGGTGGTCAGGGCTTCCGTGGTTCGCGTAAGTCCACCCCCTTTGCTGCCCAGGTGGCGGCTGAAGTGGCAGGCAAGGCTGCACTGGATTATGGTTTGAAGAATCTTGACGTGCTTGTCAAGGGTCCTGGCCCCGGTCGCGAATCCGCGGTGCGTGCTCTGAATTCTGTTGGCTACAAGATCAACAGCATTACGGACGTCACGCCAATTCCACACAATGGTTGTCGTCCAGCCAAGAAGCGCCGCGTGTAATCCAGGAGACTTGAAAAATGGCTCGTTATATTGGTCCGAAGTGCAAGCTCTCCCGTCGTGAAGGCACTGACCTGATGCTCAAGTCCGGTGTTCGCGCCCTGGACTCGAAGTGCAAAATTGATACACCTCCCGGCGTCCATGGCGCTTCCCGTAAGGGAAAGACCTCCGATTATGGCACCCAGTTGCGTGAAAAGCAGAAAGTCCGTCGTATTTACGGCGTTCTTGAGCGCCAGTTCAGCAATTACTACAAGGAAGCTGCCCGCCTGAAGGGCGCTACCGGTGAAAACCTGCTGCAACTGCTGGAAAGCCGCTTGGATAACGTGGTCTATCGCATGGGTTTTGGTGCTACGCGCTCTGAGGCCCGTCAGTTGGTTAGCCACCGTTCGGTGACCCTGAATGGTCGTCGCGTTAACATTGCCTCCATGCAAGTGAAGCCGGGTGATGTGGTAGCAATCTATGAAAAGGCCAAGACTCAGCTGCGCGTCAAGAGTGCAATCGAGCTGGCTGGCCAGCGCGGTACGCCTGCGTGGCTGGAAGTTGATTATGCCAAGATGGAAGGTACGTTCAAGGCTCTGCCTGAGCGTTCGGACCTGCCCTCGGAAATCAACGAAAGCTTGATTGTTGAATTGTACTCCAAGTAAGGCTTGGCTCTAGTTTTGAGGTCGCATTCATGACGCGTACCAATGAGTTTCTGACACCGCGTTCGATAGCCGTTCAGGCTATCAGCGCGACTCATGCGAAGGTGACGCTGGAGCCTCTTGAAAGAGGTTTTGGTCACACCTTGGGCAATGCCCTGCGTCGCATTCTGCTGTCCTCGCTGCCTGGTGCAGCTGTGGTTGAGGCGGAAATCGAGGGCGTTGAGCATGAGTACAGCACGCTGGAAGGCTTGCAGGAAGACATCATTGAGCTGTTGCTCAATCTGAAAGGTCTGTCCATCAAGTTGTTTGAACAAAGCGAAGCTGTCTTGACCCTGGACAAAAAGGGCCCCTGCTCGATCACTGCTGCTGACCTCGGTTTGCCGCATAATGTCGAAATTGTGAACAATGACCATCACATCGCCACCTTGGGGGCGAATGGTCACCTGAAGATGAAACTGAAGGTGACGCGGGGTCGTGGTTATGAGCCCGTTGATGCGCGGTATGCTGAAGGTGAGGGGCGTCCCATTGGCCGTCTCCAGTTGGATGCCAGCTATAGCCCGGTGAAGCGTGTTTCATATGTGGTTGAAAATGCCCGTGTGGAACAACGTACTGATCTGGATAAGTTGGTTATCGACCTGGAAACCAATGGCACCATTGAACCTGAGGAGGCTATACGCCGTGCTGCCACTATTCTGCAACAACAGATCGCCGTATTTGTTGATCTGCAGAAGGACAAGCTGCCGGAGCCGGTTGGCAAGGTCGAGGAGGTCGATCCGATCCTCCTCCGTCCGGTTGATGACTTGGAACTGACGGTTCGCTCGGCTAACTGCCTCAAAGCTGAAAACATTTACTACATCGGTGATCTGGTTCAACGTACAGAAGTGGAGTTGTTGAAGACTCCGAATCTGGGCAAGAAGTCGCTCACCGAAATCAAAGATGTGCTGGCTTCCAAAGGCTTGTCACTCGGTATGCGTCTGGATAACTGGCCTCCCGCCAGCCTGCGCGCCGATGACCGTTTCGCCTATCGTAGCCGCTAATCGCTGAATCTGATTTGAGGAAGTTACGCCATGCGTCATCGTAATAGTGGTGTCAAGCTGGGTCGAAACAGCAGTCACCGTAAGGCCATGTTCACCAACATGGCAATTTCATTGTTCGAACACGAACTTATCAAAACCACTCTGCCCAAGGCCAAGGAATTGCGCCGTGTGGCTGAGCCTCTGATTACGCTGGCAAAGGTTGATTCCGTTGCCAACCGTCGTCTGGCGTTTGCCCGCACTCGTAGCAAGGAAGCGGTTGCCAAGCTTTTCAATGAGCTGGGTCCGCGCTACAAGGCCCGTAACGGTGGTTACCTGCGTGTGCTGAAAGCTGGCTTCCGTGCCGGTGACGCAGCACCGATGGCTTATGTGGAGCTGGTGGATCGTCCGCTGGTTGCTGCTGTGCCTGCCGCAGAGTAATTACGCGTTGCATAAAAAAAGCCGACAAATCTGTCGGCTTTTTTTATGCCTGTCATCTGGCAGGCGCTCTTACAAGTGATACTGTTGCATGACTGATCTTAGTCACCATTTCCCATTTATTCTTAACCTTGATCGGGGCTTTTCAGCCTTGTGAGGGGCATGTCCATGAAATATTACTTATCTCTACTCCTGTCGTTATCCTGCCTGACACCTGTGGTGGCGCTTGCGGCGGATAAGTCGCGGCCCCCTCCCGTGGTTGAAGTCATTGAGGTTCCGGCGGCTACAAGTGTGACGTCGACGCTGCAGGCCATTGGGTCGGTGCGACCTTCGGAAAGCATCATGTTAAAGCCAGAGGTTGCGGGACGGGTTATCAGCTTGGGTTTTAAGGAAGGGCAGTCAGTTCGTCACGGAGATTTGTTGGTAAAACTGGATGATTCGCTGTTGGTGGCTGAGCTGCCCGCCAAAGAAGCGGCCGTGGTTCTGGCTGAGGCTGAGTACAAGCGTTTAGAGTTGCTTGCTCAATCGCAGCAGGTCGCCGATATTGATGTCGAGCGCAAACGTGTCGATGTGGCCTTGGCCAAGGCAGCTAGCCAACTGTTGAAAGCGCGGATCAAGCAAACGGAGTTGCGCGCCCCCTTTGACGGCATTATCGGGATTCGTCAGTTCAGCATTGGCGATGTGGTGCAGCCGGGCCAGGCCTTGGTCAGTTTGTCCAGTTTTACCCCCTTGAAGGTGGATGTGAAGTTGCCGGAGGGGCGTGCCGACGTCCTCCGGGTAAACCAGCGGGTTGATGTGCGTATTGATGCTTTGCCGCAGCTGTTATTGAAGGGGCGGCTGGCCGTCATTGAGCCTCAGCTTGATGCCGGAACCCGTGCGCTGTGGGCGCGCGTGGTGTTGAATGCGAGTGATCGTCGCATCCGCAGCGGCATGAGCGCCACCGTTTTGATTCCACTGACTGGAGGAGGGGCGTCGCCATGGCTGCCCGAACAGGCCTTGGTGGCGCAAAGCGGCAAGCAAGTGGTCTTTAAGGTAGTGGATGGTAAAGCGAAGGCTACGCCTGTGCGTGTTGGTCAGCGTCAGCCCGGGAAGGTCGAGATTCTGGAGGGAGTCCGAACGGGAGATACTGTTGTGGTATCGGGCCAGAACAAACTGTCCAAACCGGATATGCCGATCAAGACCGTGCTGATGACGGGTGGCTGGTAATGCAATTACCCCAGCTGTGTATCCGTCGGCCGGTGCTGACGATCGTGATGAACCTGCTGATTGTGCTGGCGGGGCTGTTGGCTTTTGACCGGCTGACAGTCCGGGAATATCCAAATATTGATATTCCTACCGTGACCGTCGATACCACGTATACCGGCGCCAGCGCGGCCATTATCGAAACCACGGTGACCAAATTGCTGGAAGATTCACTCTCCGGCATTGAGGGTATTGACTACCTGTCTTCCAGCAGCCGTTCCGGTCGTTCGCAGATCACGATTGCCTTCAAGCCGGATCGTGAAATTGAGAGCGCCACCAGTGATGTCCGTGACCGGGTCTCGCGTATCCGCGGCAAACTGCCTCAGGATATCAATGAGCCGGTGATTACCAAGACGGAAGCGGATGCACAACCAATTATCTGGCTGGCCTTTTCGTCGGATCGGCACACGCCGATGGAAATCAATATTTTCGCGGACAAGCAGGTCAAAAGCCGCTTGCAGACCCTGGTGGGTGTTTCAGATGTGCGCATCTTCGGTGAACGCCGGCCGTCAATGCGTGTCTGGATGGATGCCGGAAGGATGGCCGCGCTGGGATTGACGCCACAGGACATCGAGTCGGCCCTGCGTAACCAGAACGTGGAAATTCCCTCCGGGCGGATTGAAAGCCTGAAACGCGAATTCGACGTGCTGGCGCAAACCGATCTGAATACCCCCGAACAGTTTTCCGCGTTGGTGCTGCGCGCACAAGGCGGCTTGCTGGTGCGTTTGGGCGATGTGGCCCGGGTCACGATTGCGCCCGAGGACGAGCGGCGTATAGCCCGATTCAATGGTGAGCCTGCCGTGGCGCTGGGCGTGATCAAGCTCTCCACGGCCAACCCGCTGGATGTCTCCAAGGCGGTGCGCGCCGAGTTGCCGCGTATCGAGCAGAGCCTGCCGGCGGGCATGAAAGTCCGGCTGGCTTATGACTCCTCCATTTTTATCGAACGCTCGATTCAGGCGGTCGAACGCACCATTCTGGAGGCGGTCGGTCTGGTTGTGCTGGTGATCTTTTTCTTCCTGCGTAATCTGCGCGCGACGCTGATTCCCTTGGTGACTATTCCGGTGTCTCTGGTAGGGGCGCTGATCTTCATGCAGATGCTGGGATTCTCCATCAATACCCTGACTTTGCTGGCGATGGTGCTGGCGGTCGGTTTGGTGGTGGATGATGCCATTGTGGTACTGGAAAACATCTACCGCCACATTGAGGAAGGCAAGACGCCTCGCGAAGCGGCTATGCAGGGCTCCAGGGAAATCGGTTTTGCCGTGCTGGCGATGACGTTCACCCTGGCGGCTGTCTTTGCGCCGATCGCCTTTACGGAAGGGCGCACCGGCAAGTTGTTCGCCGAATTCGCGCTGACCCTGGCCTCGGCCGTGATTGTGTCCGGTTTCTGCGCTCTGACACTCTCGCCCATGATGAGCTCGCGCCTGTTGCAATCGCACATGGGGGAGGGGAATGCCCTGTATCGGCTGATTGAAAGATTCCTGACGGCGTTGACCACAGGTTATGGCCGTCTGCTGAAGCGCCTGCTGACATGGCGATGGGCGGTGGTGACGCTGGCGTTGGGCTTGTGCGGCGTGATGCTGGTGTTGTTCAAGGGCCTGCCTAGCGAATTGTCCCCCGTGGAGGATCGAGGTGTGATCCTGTCGGTCGGTATCGGGCCGGAGGGGGCTTCACCTGCCTACTTTGATCATTACGGCCTGCAGGTGGAGCAGATCTATCGGCAAGTGCCCGAGCGCGCCTCGACCTTCCTGATCACTGGTTTTCCCGATGACACCAAGTTCATCAGTTTCAACCGTTTCAAACCGTGGGAAGAGCGCACGCGCAGCACCCAGATGATTGCGGATGATGTGCGGCCGAAGCTGTGGCAAGTGCCCGGCGTGATGGCGATGGTGTCATTGCCGCCATCGTTGGGACAGGGTAATTCCAGTTCGCCGCTGGATTTTGTGATCCAGACGACCGGCAGTTATGAAGATCTCGGGCGGGTTATCCGCGAAGTGATGGCCAAGGTCAGTCAGAATCCGGGGGTGATGAATGCCGTGCCGGACCTGAAACTGAACAAGCCGCAGTTATCGTTGACACTGGATCGCGACAAGGCGGCGTTGGTCGGCGTGGAGGTGTCGGAGGTCGGGCGCGCGCTGGAGAGCCTGCTGGGCGGCCGCAAGGTGACCACCTTCAAGCTGAATGGAGAGCAGTACGATGTGATCGTGCAGTTGGCGCCGGATGAGCGCCAGATTCCCGAGCAACTGCAACAGATCCATGTACGCAACAAGCTGGGTGAAATTCTGCCGCTTGGCGCCTTGCTAAGTCAGCAGGAAACGATCACGCCCTCCGATCTGAGCCATTTCAACAAGTTGCGCTCGGCGAAGATCACTGCCAACCTGGCCCCGGGCTATTCGCTGGGTGAGGCGGTGGCGTTCATGCAGGATGTGATGAAGGAAGTGCGCGAGCCATCGGTCAGTTATGACTGGGCCGGCCAGTCGCGTGAGTTCCTGGCGTCCGGCAATGCGCTGGCGCTGGCTTTCGGTCTGGCGGTGGTCTTTATCTATCTGGTGCTGGCGGCACAGTTCGAGAGCTTCCGCGATCCGTTCATTATCCTGTTCTCGGTGCCGCTCGCCCTGCTTGGGGCGGTGACAGCGCTGAAGCTGACACAAGGAACGCTGAACGTCTACAGCCAGATCGGTCTGATCACGTTGGTCGGCCTGATCAGCAAGCATGGTATTTTGCTGGTGGAGTTCGCCAACCAGTTGCAGGAAACCGGCAAGGATAAGCTGGACGCGATTCTGGAGTCGGCATCGCTGCGGTTGCGGCCGATCCTGATGACCACGGCAGCGATGGTGCTGGGGGCCTTGCCCTTGGCCGTGGCCAGCGGCGCCGGGGCGGAGGTGCGTCATCCCATCGGCTGGGTCATCGTGGGCGGCATGACGCTGGGGACGCTGTTCACGCTGTTTGTGGTGCCGGCGGTCTACATGCTGGTGGCGCGGAAGCGATTGCCGGCTGAATCGGGCGCAGAGGATGTTCGGCATGGCTAAAACCTTTGTGCTGCCAACGCGAACGGTGACCCGGGAGCTCTTGCAAAAGCCTGTTTTCGAGAGCGATCCGGGGGCGGATCATTATAATGGCCGCCGCTTTTTCAATCCCTGGATTCGCGACAGCCGCGACTTCGGCAAGCTGTTCAACTGGCTGATGACCCGCGAGCGCGATACCTGGCCGAAACAGTTGGCGAACGAGTCCTTTGCCAAGCCGGAGGCGCATTTCAGCGACGATATTGCCGACTGGAAGGTCTGGTTTGTGGGCCATGCCACGCTGTTGATCCAGATCGGGCCGTGGAACTTTCTGACCGATCCGGTCTGGGCGGAGCGTTGCAGTCCGTTCGCCGCGATGGGGCCGAAGCGGGTGCGTCCGGCCGGTATCGCGCTGGAAGACTTGCCGCCGATTCATGCGGTGCTGCTCAGCCATAATCATTATGATCACCTGGACACTGCCAGCCTGTTGTGGCTGCAGGAACGTTTCCAGCCCGCCATCATCACCGGGCTGGGCAACGGGACGTATTTGCGACCCTACGGATTGTCCGTGGTGGAGTTGGACTGGTGGCAGTCGTTCCCGTTTTCCGAGGACGTGGTGCTGCATTATGTCCCGGCCCGGCATTTCTCCGGACGCGGCATGCGCGACCGCAATGCCGCTTTATGGGGCGGCCTGTCGATCGTGACGCCGCACGGCCATGCGCTGTTCGCCGGCGATACCGGCTATTCGCCGCATTTCACCGAAATCCGTGAAAGGCTGGGCCGCCCGCGCGTGGCCTTACTGCCAATCGGGGCCTATGAGCCGCGTGAACTGATGAAGGAGGTGCACATGAATCCGGCGGACGCGGCGCAGGCGCATGTGGACCTGTCGCCCGGATTATCACTGGGCATGCATTTCAACACCTTCCAGCTGACGGATGAGCCGATCCATGCACCAGTGCGCGACCTTAATAGGGCGATGATGCCGCTGGGTATTGCTCCGGATGCCTTCCGCGTGCTGCGTGAAGGCGAGGGGCTGGTGATTCCCCGCTGACCGCCGGTCGGGCCGGGAGTGCGAATTATCAGTTGCGATGATTTTGTTTAGCAGGAATATTGATTTCGAGGGGCGGCGGTACTACTATCGCCGCCGCGAAACCGCATAACCCACGATTAGATTAACGGAGGCACCTGAAAGATGACCCATTCAGCCGGAAACCCGATGTTGTACTGCTGAACCTTTCAGGTCCCGTGGCCTGAAGGCGTTCAGCCTTCAGGCCAGACAAAAAGCCCTGGCTCATGATGCCGGGGCTTTTTCTTTGGGCGGCTGTTCGCGATTCACAAGACCGCGCGGCTGCATGGATTGAAACCCGAAATATGAGGTGTGACATGCCAATCCAATTGGTATTGAACGCAAATGAAAAGAACGGCCACAAGCCGGTGAAGATCTTTACCTCCGATGTTGACCCGCAAGCCTTGCAGCAGCTGAGGAACATGGCGGCGCTGCCGTTTGTCTACCCGCATATCGCGGTCATGCCCGATGTGCATGTGGGCATCGGTGCGACAGTGGGCTCGGTGATCCCCAGTCGCGGCGCGATTGTCCCGGCGGCGGTGGGCGTGGACATCGGCTGCGGCATGAACGCCGTGCGCCTGTCGCTCAATGCCCGGCAATTGCCGGACAACTCCAAGGCGCTACGGACGGCGATTGAGCGCGCCGTACCGGTCGGCTTCGACCAGCATGCCCGTGAAACCGTCAAGGCCTCGAGCCTGAGTGCGCTGGATGCCGGCATTGACCGCATTGTCGCCAAGCATCCCGGGCTGCTGAAAATGCTGCGCCAGTTCCGCCTGACCTGGGCACGGCAATTGGGCACCCTGGGCGGTGGTAATCACTTCATCGAGATCTGCCTGGATGAAACGGATGCCGTATGGGTCATGCTGCATTCTGGCAGCCGGGGCATCGGCAATTGTATCGGGCGCTATTTTATTGAGCTGGCGCGCAAGGATATGAGCCGTGAATACGATCATTTGCCTGACAAGGATCTGTCGTATCTGGTGGAAGGCTCGCAGCATTTTGCCGATTACATCGAGGCCGTGAGCTGGGCGCAGGATTACGCCCTGCTCAATCGCCGCGAAATGATGCGGCTGGTCGTTGAGGCGCTGAAACCGGTGCTGCCGTCTTTCGAGCTGACCCGCGAAGCGATCAACTGCCACCACAACTATGTGGAGCGGGAGAGTCATTTCGGCGAGGAGGTTTACATCACCCGTAAGGGCGCAATCAGCGCGCGGGAAGGGCAGCTGGGCATTATTCCCGGCAGTATGGGAGCGAAATCGTTCATCGTGCGCGGCAAGGGCAATGCCGAATCCTTCTGTTCCTGTTCGCACGGCGCAGGACGGCGGATGAGCCGCATGGAGGCAAAGCGCCGTTTCTCCACGCAGGATATGGTGGAGCAAACAGCAGGCGTCGAGTGCCGTAAGGACAAGGGCGTGGTGGATGAGATTCCGGCCGCCTACAAGGACATCGACGCGGTCATGGCCCATCAGAGTGATCTGGTGGAAGTGGTGCACACCCTGCGGCAGATTGTCTGCATCAAAGGGTGATTTTCACAAAAACGGAGGCCGATCATGGCTAAACGAGTGGCTGTGAAGTTATTGGAGCGCCCGCGTAACCGGCTAACACTGGTCGCCGTGGCATTGAATGGCGGGGCGCATGGGAAGACCGGAAAGGCGGAGCGTCGCGCGGAACAACAGCACACCCAACGTGCTTCCCGGGAGGCCTGGTCCTCCCGGGGGGACGGTTTTCGATCTGGTTTGTAGTGAAAGATGCAAGAATCCCGTTTGTTTATCCGGCAAAAGCCATAATAATAGTAAGCATATGAATTCCCTTGAGATGCTGTCCATGAACCGCAACAGTCGCGTAATTCCGACCCTGATGGTTGGCCTGAGTTGCCTGTCGCCGGCATTAGCGGATGAGGGCTACTTTTTGACGGGGGCCCAGAAGCAGGAGCTGATTCTGCGCGGGCAAATGCATGACGAGCAGCATCGGCTTTACGATATCTGGATCGTGCCCGGCTACGTGGTGCCGTGGGAAACAGGGCAAAAGGGCTGGCGCAAGGCCGGTGACGCACTCCGGATCTATCGCAAGCCGGAATTCTTCCCCAACCTGCATCAATATGCCGACAAGACCTGGCGTTTCGGGACCCGCAATACGCTGCGGGAATACACCTTCCGTGGCACACGGGAAGCCTGGCGCAAGGATATGAAAGTCGCCGGAGAGCGTACACACAAGCGCGTTTTCGGCTGGTGGCTGGCCTATCCGTGGGGCGTACTGGAGGCTACAACCGAGTCAGTCTTCCGCATTGGCACGGGCATCCCCGCCGGAGTTCTGGTGGCGGGGGCGGCATATACCGTTTTCCCGGCGGTTTATGTAGTCACCCCTTCCGTGGTTTCACTGGGGCATGCCGCCGGAGAAGGCACCGGCTTCCCACTGGTGGCTGCCGCCTGGAACACGATGATCGCGCCGCCGCTGGCCATGCTGGGGCAACGACCGGCGCCGCAACGGGCGGATGGCTTCTGGATGAAGCAGGTGGATGATCCGCAACTGAAGGTGCTGATCGGCGAGTTGACCTCCTGGCGCGATGCCTTGTCGAAGGCGCAGCCGACGGCAGAGCGTGATTTGGCAATACGCCGGCTGGAGGCTGAGCAGTCTGCGCAGACCGAGGATTTGTATGCCCGGATCAAGGTGATCGAGCAGGCCTCCGGAGAAAAGATCGCGGCGGTACGCGCCAACTGGATGAGTGGAGTGATGGCGCAGGCGCGCATGCAGCGTTCGGACTTGGTTTCCCGGCTCGATAAGGCGGATGTACCGTTGACGATGCTGGCGGCGCAGCGGCAACAGGTGGTGAAGGCGCTGGCGGCTCAGGGCTGGACGGCTCAGGATGCGGAAGCGCTGGTAGCGATCCTGCTGGGTGATACGCCGGAGGCAATGGCCCCACAGCGCGCGACGGATGACAAAGCTGATCCGGTGAAGCGGGTGATTGAAGTGATGGGCAAGCCGGGATCGTAGTCCCGGCCTCGTTGGTGCTTAGCCGCGTTGGGGAGTGACCCGGCTGGCGGCTTCCTTGGCGTTGGCGCGGGCGGTATCGGTATCCCCGGCGCGGCAGACGGCGACGCCCATCCGTCGTTTCGGAAAGCTTTCCGGTTTGCCGAAGAGGCGGACATCGCTGTCCGGCACCTTCAGGGCGTCGGTCACGCCTTCAAAAACAATCCCTTGCGCATCCATGCCGCCATAAATGACCGCGCTGGCGGCCGGGCTGAGCAGCGCCGGGTTCACGGGCAGTCCTAGGATGGCCTTGGCATGGATTTCAAATTCCGACTGATATTGGCTGGCCAGAGTCACCAGGCCGGTGTCATGCGGGCGCGGGCTGACTTCCGAGAACCAGACCATGTCGCCCTTGACGAACAATTCGACTCCGAATATGCCGCGCCCGCCGAGGTTGTCGGTCACTGCCTTGGAGATCTCGCGGGCGCGTTGCAGCGCCTTGGCCGACATCGCCTGCGGCTGCCAGCTTTCCACATAATCCCCCGCGACCTGACGGTGGCCGATCGGGTCGCAGAAAAAGGTTTCCACCTGACCGGAAGTCCCCACGGCGCGCACCGTCAACTGGGTGATTTCGAAATCAAAGTCGATCATGCCTTCGACAATCACCGTGCCCTGATTCACCCGTCCGCCGCTGGCGGCGTAGTCCCAGGCGGCGGGAATATCCTCGCTGCGGTCCACCTTCGACTGGCCCTTGCCGGATGAGGACATCACCGGCTTGATGAAGCACGGGTAGCCGATGCGGTCGGCGGCTTCCTGCAGGGCATCCAGGCTGTCAGCAAAGGCATAGGGCGAGGTCGGCAGCCCCAGTTCTTCAGCGGCCAGACGGCGGATGCCGGCCCGGTTCATGGTCAGGTTGACGGCGCGGGCGGTGGGGATGACATCGGCGATGCCTTCCCGTTCAATGTCCAGCAGCACCGCCGTGGCGATGGCCTCGATTTCCGGCACCACGAAATGCGGTTTTTCCGCCTCGATCAAGGCCCGCAGCGCCACCGGATCGCTCATGTTGATGACATGGGCGCGGTGGGCCACCTGATGACCCGGCGCATGCGGGTAGCGGTCGACGGCAATCACTTCCACGCCCAGCCGCTGCAACGAAATGATCACTTCCTTGCCCAGTTCGCCCGCGCCCAGAAACATGACTTTGGTGGCGGAGGGGCTGAGCGGGGTGCCGATGACGGTGGGAATGGCCATGGTGAGTGTCTCCGGTGGGCGATGCGTAATGATAACGGCGTGAAACGGGGAGGGCTATGGCGGCGGTCGCGCAAAGAAAAAGCCCCGGGGCAAATGCCGCCGGGGCTTTTCAGAATCTCGTGGTGCCTGGAGCCGGAATCGAACCGGCACGCCCTCACAGGCGGTGGATTTTGAGTCCACTGCGTCTACCAGTTCCGCCACCCAGGCACGAGGAAGGCTGATTATAAGCAGACGCCAGACAGCGTCAAGCCTTTTTGCCAAAAGTTGCTATAATGCCGCCCCCTGTTGGATACGTCTTATGCAACTGACCGATTTTTCTTACGAATTGCCCGATGAATTGATTGCCCGCTTCCCGTTGGCGGAGCGTTCGGCATCGCGTTTGCTGCAGCTGGCGGTGGACGGCGTGCATCATCGTATGGTGCGTGACCTGGCGTCTTTGCTGCGGCCCGGCGACCTGCTGGTATTCAATGACACCCGCGTGCTGGCCGCCCGCCTGTTCGGGCAAAAGTCTTCGGGTGGCAAGGTGGAAGTACTGGTCGAGCGCATCATCGCCGACGATACGGCGCTGGTGCACTTGCGCGCCAGCAAGTCTCCAAAGCCGGGCGCCCGCCTGACCTTCGCGGCCGGCAAGGTGCGTGCGGACATGCTGGAGCGGGTGGATGACCTGTTCAAGCTGAAGTTCTCCCGTCCGGTGCGCGAGGTGCTGGCCGACCATGGTGAAATGCCGCTGCCGCCCTATCTGGGCCGCACGGTCGAGGCCTCGGACAGCGAGCGTTACCAGACGGTTTACAGCAAGCCGGAAAATACCGCCTCGGTGGCGGCTCCGACGGCGGGCCTGCACTTTGATGAGGCTTTGCTGACCTCGCTGCGCGGGCGCGGCTGCGATTTTGCCTATGTCACGCTGCATGTCGGCGCGGGCACCTTCCAGCCGGTGCGGGCGGCGGATATCCGCGAACACCGCATGCATGCTGAATGGCTGAGCGTGCCGCCGGAAACCGTGGAGGCAATCCGCCGCACCCGTGAACGGGGAGGGCGGGTGGTCGCCGTCGGCACCACCAGCGTGCGGGCGCTGGAGTCCGCCGCGCAAGCCCATGGCGGGGTGTTGCAGTCTTGGTCCGGCGATACACAGATTTTCATCTATCCCGGTTACGGCTGGCGGGTGGTGGACGTGCTGTTCACCAATTTCCACCTGCCGGAATCGACGCTGCTGATGCTGGTCAGCGCCTTTGCCGGGCGCGACCGCGTCATGGCGGCCTATCAGGCGGCGGTTGACAACCGTTACCGTTTCTTCAGTTATGGCGACGCGATGCTGCTCGAACGTCCCGGAGTGAATCATGCAGTTTAAATTGATGGCCACCGACGGCCAGGCGCGGCGCGGCGAACTGACCCTGCAACACGGCAAGGTGCAAACCCCGGCCTTCATGCCGGTGGGCACGTATGGCACCGTCAAGGGCATGCTGCCGCGCGATATCCACGACATTGGCGCTGACATCATCCTTGGCAACACCTTCCACCTCTGGCTGCGTCCAGGCACCGATGTGGTCAGCCAGTTCGGCGGTCTGCACGGTTTCATCAACTGGGAGAAGCCGATCCTCACGGACTCAGGCGGTTTCCAGGTGTTCAGCCTGGGGGCGCTGCGCAAGATCAGCGAGGAAGGCGTCAAATTCCAGTCGCCGATTGACGGCTCCAAGGTGTTCCTGACGCCGGAAATCTCAATGCAGATCCAGCGCGCGCTGAACTCCGACATTGTGATGATCTTCGATGAATGCACCCCCTATCCCGCGACGGAGAAGCAGGCGCGCGAATCGATGGAGCTCAGCCTGCGCTGGGCCGCGCGCTGCAAGACCGCCCACGAGGGCAATCCGAACGCCTTGTTCGGCATCGTTCAGGGCGGCATGTACGAGAATCTGCGTGATGTTTCGCTGGCCGGTCTGATGGATATCGGTTTCGACGGTTACGCCATCGGCGGGCTGTCGGTGGGTGAGCCGAAGGAAGAGATGATCAAGGTTCTCGACCATGTGCCGCAGCGCCTTCCCGCCGACAAGCCCCGTTACCTGATGGGTGTCGGCAAGCCGGAAGACATCGTCGAGGCGGTGCGCCGCGGTGTTGACATGTTTGACTGCGTGATGCCCACCCGTAATGCCCGCAACGGCCATTATTTCGTGACCGACGGTATCGTCCGCATCCGCAATACCCAGTACAAGACCGATAACCTGCCGATTGATCCGCATTGCGACTGCTATGCCTGCCGCAATTTCTCGCGCGCCTACTTACATCATTTAGACAAATGCGGAGAGATGCTCGGAGCGATGCTCGGTACAATCCACAACCTGCGTTACTACCAGCGATTGATGGCCGGTTTGCGGACCGCCATTGAAACCGGTACATTGCACGACTTTGTGCACGATTTTTATGCCCGTCGCGACCTGCCCGTGCCTGCCCTTTAGGAGAGATCCCCAATGAGCTTTTTCATTGCCGAAGCCCATGCCAACGCACCCGCCGCTGCCGGCCCCGATGCCGGAATGGCCAACCTGGTCATGCTCGGCCTCTTTTTCGTGGTGTTCTATTTCCTGCTGTGGCGTCCGCAAGCCAAGCGCGCCAAGGAACACAAGGAACTGATGGGCGGTCTGAAGGTGGGTGACGAAATCGTTTTCGCCGGCGGACTGCTGGGTCGCATCCAGAAGATAGATGATGAATACGCGGTGGTGGATCTTGGCGACAAGGTAACCCTCCGCATCCAGAAGGGCTCCGTTGTCGCCTCGCTGCCCGCCGGCACCCTCAAGAACATTGGCCAAAACAAAGAATAACCACCATGCGCTTCCCAGTCTGGAAATACGTGCTGATCGTGCTGATCGGTATCGTCAGTACCCTTTACTCGCTGCCCAACATGTATCCGGACGAACCGGCGCTGCAGGTGTCCGGCGCCAACGCGGGCGTGGTGGTTGACCAGGCGGTCCTCAGCCAGGCGGAAGCCGGGCTCAAGGCGGCCGGGATTCCCTTTCACGGTTCGGAAATCCAGCCCAAGGGCGTGCTATTGCGGGTCAATACCTCGGACGCCCAGTTGAAGGCCCAGGATGTGCTGAAGCGTACACTCGGCGAGGGCTATGTGGTTGCGTTGAACCTGGCGCCGACCACGCCGTCCTGGTTGCTGGCCATCGGCGCCCGCCCCATGAAGCTGGGTCTCGACCTGCGCGGCGGTGTTCATTTCCTGCTGGAAGTCGACATGGCCAAGGCACTGGAGCAGCGTCAGGAAACCTATACCACCGAAATCAAGGCCAAGCTGCGTGAAGCCAAGCTGGCCTATCGCGCCGTGACCGATATTACCAACGGCTTGAGCGTGCGCTTCGAGACCGACGATGACCGGAACAAGGCCGCCGCCTTGTTGAAGAAGGAATATCGGGAATTCCTCTTTGCCGATACGACACGCGAAGGCGCTTTGTTTCTGGACATGGGATTCAGCCCGGAAAAACTGAAGGAAGTCTCTGACTACGCCGTTGAGCAGAACCTGACCACCATCCGCAACCGCGTGAATGAACTGGGGGTTGCCGAAGCGCTGGTGCAGCGTCAGGGCGCCAACCGAATCGTGGTACAGCTGCCGGGGGTTCAGGATACGGCTGAAGCCAAGCGCGTGCTGGGTCGCACCGCCACGCTGGAGTTCCGCTTTGTGGACTGGGAAAACGGTAGCGTCGCTCCCGATACCGGCATTGCCCCTCCCGGCACGGAAATCTTCCCGTTTCACAAGCAGGGCGGGGAGCCCATCCTGCTGCAGAAGCGCAAGATTGTGACCGGCGAGCGCGTGGTCGGCGCCCAGTCCGGTTTTGATGAGTATTCCAATCCGCAGGTCAACATCACGCTCGACAGTCGCGGCGGGAAAATGATGGCGGATTCGACCCGTGATAACGTCGGCAAGCAGATGGCCGTGCTGTTCGTGGAGCATAAGCAGCGGATTCGTCCGGTAACCAATGCTGATGGCTCGGTGACCGAAGTGCGCGAGCCTTATGTCGAGAAGACGGTGATCAACCGGGCCACCGTGCAATCGATGCTCGGCTCCCAGTTTCGTATTACCGGGCTGGATGCGCCCGGCGAAGCCCAGGAGCTGGCGTTGCTGCTGCGCGCCGGCGCTTTGGCGGCACCGATGTATTTCGTGGAAGAACGTACCATCGGCCCCAGCCTGGGTCAGGAAAACATTGACAAGGGTCTGATGTCGACCTTGGTCGGCTTCACGCTGGTGGCGGTGTTCATGGTTGTTTTCTACCGGGTTTTCGGCCTGGTCGCCAACATCGGACTCCTCTTCAACGTGGCGATGCTGGTCGCGGTGATGTCCGCCATCGGCGCCGCGCTGACGCTGCCGGGTATTGCCGGCATCGTGCTGACCGTGGGTATGGCGGTTGACGCCAACGTGCTGATTTATGAGCGTATCCGCGAGGAGTTGCGGGCCGGAGCCTCGCCGCATCATGCAATCATTGCCGGTTACGACCGCGCCTTCATCACCATTATCGATGCGCATGTCACGACGTTGATTGTGGCCATCATCCTGTTTGCGGTCGGCACCGGCCCGATCAAGGGATTTGCCGTGACTCTGTCCATCGGGATCATCTGCTCGTTGTTCTCGGCGCTGACCGTGACGCGGGCGGTGGTGCAGGTCATCTATGGCGGCCGTCGTGTCGCCCGCCTGAGCATTTGAGGAGAACGGCCATGATGTTTGAAAACAGAATCATCCGTTTCATGCGCTTCCGCAAGCCGATGGCGATCATGTCGTTGTTGGTGGTGCTGGTGGGACTGGTATCGCTTTTTACCCGCGGATTGAATTTGGGGCAGGACTTTACCGGGGGCACCTCGGTCGAAATGACCTTCGCCAAGCCGGTGGAGCAAATGGATATCCAGCGTTCGCTGGAAGCGGCCGGCTACCATGATGCGATTGTCCAGCATCTTGGACGCACCACCGACATCCTGATCCGCATGCCGCCGCAAGGCAAGGCAACCAGCAGCAGCATCGGCCAGCAAGTGCAGAAAGCCGTTGAAAAGGAGGGCAACACCGCTACCGTGCGCCAGGTGGACTCCGTGGGGTCGCAGGTAGGTGAAGAGCTGTATCTGAACTCGCTGATGGCGGTCGCCTTGTCGCTTGGCTTGATGATGCTTTACGTGGCGTTCCGTTACCGGTTCAAGTTCTCCGTGGGTGCGGTGACCTCCCTGCTGCACGATACGCTGTTCACGGTCGGGATCTTTTCGATCATGGGCTGGCCGTTTGATCTGTCCGTCCTGGCGGCCGTGCTGGCGCTGATCGGCTACTCCCTCAACGATACCATTGTTGTCTTTGACCGGATCCGTGAAAACTTCCGTCGCCTGCGCACCGCTGATGCGGTTGAAATCATCGACGTTTCCCTGACCGAAACCCTGCGCCGCACAATCATGACCGTGGCGACAGTGGTGTTGGTGGTTGTGGCGTTGCTGCTCTTGGGCGGTCCGGCCCTGAAGTGGTTCTCGGTGGCGATGCTGGTCGGGCTCTTTGCCGGCACCTATTCTTCCATTTATATTGCGACCAGCTATGCGCTGGCCATGGGGCTCAGCAAGGAAGACTTCCTGATTGTGCCCAAGAGTGAAGTGGTGGAAGAAGGTGATATTTCCTGATAGCGTTAATGCTGATCAGTGAATTCAGGGCGCTTCGGCGCCCTGAATCTTTTCAGGCGGTCCGGAGTGGGGGCGGGTATGCGGGGAGCAGGTGGAACACAAGGCGGGATTGGTGAATTTCTGCTGGGGCTGGTGATGATGTGCGGCGGTTTCTACATGCTGCTGCAAAGCATCATGGTCAGCTCCAGTTTCGGCATGGGCTTTGCTCTCTATGGCTTTTCAGCCTGGGGCGGCAGTTATGCCGTCACCACCGGTATGATTATGATTCCGTTCATGATCGGCATCGGCATGGTTTTTTATAACGGTAAAAGCGTCATTGGCTGGGTCCTTGCCGCAGGCTCCCTGTCGGCGATGATTCTGGGGGTGATTGCTTCACTGCATTTTTCCTTCCGCAGTATGTCGGCCTTTGATTTGATTGTCATTCTGGTGCTGGCTATTGGCGGCACCGGCTTGTTGCTCCGCTCACTCCGTCCCGGCGGCTGAGGTGTCAAGGCGCGCGGCGGGCTGCCGTGAAATCAGGATGACGCCCGCCAACACCAGGCATCCGCCCACGCCCTGGGCGGTTGACAGCTGTTCCTCCAGAAATATGGCGCCCATCGCCAGTGTGATGACCGGCCCGACCGCGCCGATCAAGGCGGCTTGTGAGGCGCCGATATGCCGGATCCCCTGTGTGATCAGGTTGGCCGGCAGGAAGGTGCAGAAAAAACCCAAGGCGGCGCAAAGCATCCATAACGGTGTCGGCAGATGCTGCAGGTCGCTCCAGGGTCGGGCCAGCGAAAAATGCAGGATGGAACAGAGCGTCGCCGTGCCTAGCGCCAAGGCGGTGAAGCGCGCGGCGCCGACGGTTTGCATCAGTACGCCGCTGGCGACGAGATAGGCTGCATAAGCCAGCGCGCCGCCGAAAACAAGCAGGCTTCCCAGCCAAAGCTGCGGTGAAGCGACGGAGACATCCCCCGCAAAAACCAGCAGCATGCCGGCGTAACTCAGGCCGATGGCCAGCCAGATGCGCCGGGTAATGGCGGTTTTCAGGAACAGCGCCGAAATGAAGACGGTCAGGGTCGGGTACATGAACAGGATCAGGCGCTCCAGGCTGGCGCTGATGTAGGCCAGACCCATGAAATCGAGAATTCCCGCTCCGTAATATCCGCCGCTTCCCGCCAGCAGCACGCCCATCCATTCGCGTCGGCTCAATGGCTTTCCGGGTTCGTGGGCCAACCAGAGCATGCCCAGAAAGAAGGGAAGGGCGAACAGCATCCGCAATGCGAGCAATGTCTCGGCATTGACCGGATAGTGGTAGGCCAGCTTCACCAGCACCGATTTGGCGGAAAAGAGGACGGCCGACAGCAAAACGCAAAGAACGCCCAGCGTGTGGTTGCGGGTCATGACAGGTGGTATAAGACGGGAAAGCGCGATTACGCCAGTCTTTTGGGCCAATTACAACCGGATCTTGACAGGGGATACTGGTAAAAAGTTAAGAAATAGGGGTATTCACGCTAAAAATGTGGGGGAAGGTGGAGTACAATCGCCCGCCTTTGTCTTTTTGTTGGGGGTTGCGCGGCCACAAGCTGCTCAACCGGTGAAGTTAAACTCAATACTGAGGGTTGACCATGCAAATCGGGATTCCAGCGGAAATCGTCGCTGGCGAAACGCGGGTAGCCGCCACTCCGGAAACGGTGAAGAAGTTCATCGCGGCCGGGAATACTGTGGTGGTGCAGGCGGGAGCCGGTGTCAAGGCCAGTGTGCCGGATGCTGATTATGTGGCTGCAGGCGCTACCATCGCCGTTGATGCCGCCGCTACCCTGGCGGGTAGTGACATTGTGCTGAAGGTGCGTGCGCCGCAGCCGGAAGAAGTCGCCCTGATCAAGGAAGGCGCCACCGTGGTGGGCATGTTTGACCCTTACCGCAACCCCCATCTGGGTATCTATGCCGGGCGCAAGCTGAGCAGCTTCGCCATGGAACTGCTGCCGCGCACGCTGTCGCGCGCCCAGAATATGGATGTCCTGTCCTCGCAGGCCAACCTGGCCGGTTATAAGTCCGTGCTGCTGGCCGCCAGCGAATACCAGCGCATGTTCCCCATGCTGATGACCGCCGCCGGCACCGTCAAGCCTGCCCGGGTCGTGATTATGGGCGTAGGCGTGGCCGGTCTGCAGGCCATCGCCACCGCCAAGCGCTTGGGCGCGGTCGTGGAGGCCACCGATCTGCGTCCGACCGCGAAGGAGCAGGTTGAGTCGTTGGGCGGCAAATGGCTGGACGTGCCGATGTCCGATGACGAGAAGGCCAAGGCCCTCGGCACCGGCGGCTATGCCTGGATTCCCTCCGAGCAATACGTCAAGGATCAGGCCGTGATCGTCGACAAGGCGGTGTCCAATGCCGACATCGTCATCACCACCGCGCTGATTCCCGGCCGCAACGCCCCGCGCCTGGTCAAGGCCGAAACTGTCGCCAAGATGCGCGCCGGTTCCGTGATCCTGGACATGGCGGTGGAAAGCGGCGGCAATGTCGAAGGCTCCGTTTGTGGTGAAACCGTGAACACCGCCAACGGCGTCAAGATCCTCGGCATTCCGAACATTCCCGGCACCGTGGCGGCGGAGGCTTCGGCCCTCTACGCCCGCAACCTGCTGAACTTCGTCGTGACCCTGTTCGACAAGAGCGGGGCGTTCGCCATCAACCGCGACGACGAAATCCAGAAAGCGCTGCTCGTGACATTCGGCGGCGACGTGCTGCTGCAGAAGAAGTGAGGAAACCGAGTCATGAATCCTGAAATCGTCCAGGCCGCCACCCAGGCGGCTGAACATGCGTCCGGCGTGCCGTTCATCAGTGTCTTCACGGTGTTCGTGCTGGCCATCTTTGTCGGTTATTACGTAGTCTGGGGCGTCACCCCGGCACTGCACACCCCGTTGATGGCGGTTACCAACGCCCTGTCCGGCATCATTGTCGTCGGCGCCATGCTGCAAGCCGTTTCCTCCGGATCGGACCCCGCCGCACTGCAAGCCATCACCCCGACCAGCCTGCTCGGTGCGTTCGCCGTCTTTTTGGCCAGTATCAACATCTTCGGCGGCTTCGCGGTCACCGAGCGCATGCTTGATATGTTCAAGAAGAAAAAGAAGTAAGGAGCCACGACCATGCAAGATTTCGCACAATATGCTGACTGGTTCTATCTGATCGGCGCGGTTCTTTTCATCCTGACGCTGCGCGGCCTGTCCGGCCCGAAAACCGCGATCATGGGCAACCGCTACGGCATGATTGGCATGACGCTGGCTGTTCTGACCACGTTTTTCGTGGCGCCGAATCCGGTGTATGGCCTGATTATCGGCGCGATGGTGGCCGGCGCCGCCATCGGCCTTTACCGCGCCCGCACCGTGCCGATGACGCAGATGCCCGAAACCGTGGCCATGATGCACTCGCTGGTGGGCCTGTCCGCGGTCTGTATCGCCATTGCCGCCGTGCTGCACGAAGGCGTGCATCATGACGGCGTGCATCGCTTTGAACTATTCATCGGTTGCTTCGTTGGTGCCATCACCTTCACGGCTTCTGTCTTTGCCTATGGCAAGTTGGCCGCCAAGAAGTGGGCCAAGTCGGTCAAGGGCGGCTGGGTCAAGCCGGTGCAAGCCACGCTGGCCCTGGCCATGCTGGCCTGCGGTGTCGTCTACTTCACCAGTGAAAACCTCAATGCCTTCTACGCCATGACCGCACTGGCCCTGGCGCTGGGCTTCATCTGGATCGCCCCGATCGGCGGCGGCGACATGCCGGTGGTGGTGTCGCTGTTGAACTCCTTCTCGGGCTGGGCGGCGGCCGGTATCGGTTTCACGCTGAACAACTCCATGCTGATCATCGCCGGTTCGCTGGTGGGTTCTTCCGGCGCCATTCTCTCCTATGTCATGTGCAAGGCGATGAACCGTTCGCTGATGAACGTGCTGTTCGGCGGCTTCGGCGCTGCAGCGGCCGGTCCGGCGGTGGAAGGCGAGCAGAAGCAGAAGAACTACAAGTCCGGCTCGCCGGATGATGCGGGCTTCCTGATGTCCAATGCCGACAGCGTCATCATCGTTCCCGGTTATGGCATGGCCCAGGCCCGCGCCCAGAATGCCGTCAAGGAACTGGCGATCAGCCTGAAGGAAAAGGGTGTCAACGTCCGTTACGCCATCCACCCGGTGGCGGGCCGCATGCCCGGTCACATGAACGTTCTGCTGGCCGAAGCCGATGTGCCTTATGAGGACGTCAAGGAAATGGACGAAATCAACAGTGACTTCGCGTCTACCGACGTGGTGCTGGTGATCGGCGCCAACGACGTGGTCAACCCTGCCGCCAAGGATGACCCCAGCTCGCCCATTTACGGCATGCCGATCCTGGAAGCCCATCGCGCCCGCACCGTCATGGTGATCAAGCGCTCGATGGCCACGGGCTATGCCGGTCTCGACAACGATCTGTTCTACCTCGACAAGACCATGATGATATTCGGCGATGGCAAGAAGGTGGTGGAAGACATGGTGAAGAGCATCAACGGCTCCGGCCACTGATCGCTCCGCCGTGAAAAAGGCCCCGTATTCTTGCGGGGCTTTTTTTTGGCCAACGGCGGAGCAATTACGGTTTTCCCCGTGGATAAACTGCCCAAAGCCGGAGCGCTTGGGCTACAATCGGGGGTTTGAACCGGTCCACGCTCCAGGGTTGACACATGTTGTTAATGATTGATAACTACGACTCTTTTACCTATAACCTCGTCCAGTATTTCGGCGAGCTGGGTCAGGACGTCCGCGTCTATCGTAACGACGAGATCACCTTGGAGCAGATCGAAGCGCTGAAGCCGGACCACATTGTGATTTCCCCCGGCCCCTGTTCGCCGAATGAAGCCGGAGTGTCGATGGCGGTGATCCGCCACTTCGCCGGCAAGGTTCCGGTGCTGGGCGTCTGCCTGGGGCATCAAAGTCTGGGACAGGTTTTCGGCGGTCGGGTGGTGCGTGCGCGCCAAGTGATGCACGGCAAGACATCGCCGATTCACCATGCGGGCAAGGGCATGTTTCGCGGCTTGCCGAACCCGGTCACAGCCACGCGCTACCATTCCCTGATTGTCGAAAAGGACAGCCTGCCGGATTGTCTGGAAGTCACGGCCTGGACACAGCATGCCGATGGCTCCATGGATGAAATCATGGGCCTGCGCCACAGGACCTTGGCTGTGGAAGGCGTGCAGTTTCACCCCGAGTCGATCCTGACCGATTGCGGCCATGACCTGCTGAAGAATTTCCTGGAGGCGAACTGAGATGGATATCCGCGCCGCCATTGCCCGGGTCACCCAGCGTCAATCGCTGGGGTTGGGCGAGATGGAGTCCGTCATGCGGGCGGTGATGACCGGGGAATGCACCCCGGCCCAGATCGCCGGGTTGCTGGTCGGCCTGCGCATGAAGGGTGAAACCCTGGATGAAATCGAAGGCGCGGTACGGGTGATGCGCGCCCTGTGCAGCCCGGTCAACCTGAGCACGCTCGAACGGACGGTGGATATTGTTGGCACCGGCGGTGATGGGGCCAACCTGTTCAATGTTTCCACGGCGTCTTCGCTGGTGGCCGCTGCGGCCGGTATCCGGGTCGCCAAGCATGGCAATCGCGGCGTTTCGTCCTCCAGCGGCAGCGCCGATGTGCTGGAGGCCGCCGGTATCCATCTGGGACTGGACGCCGTGCAGACCGCGCGCTGCATTGAAGAGGTCGGTGTCGGCTTCATGTTCGCCATCAACCACCATGCCGCCATGAAGCATGCGGTGGGTCCCCGGCGCGAACTGGGCGTGCGCACGATCTTCAATGTGCTGGGGCCGATGACCAATCCGGCAGGCGTTCGGCGACAGGTGCTGGGGGTCTATGCCCGGGAATGGTGCCGTCCGCTGGCGGAGGTTTTGCGCCGTCTGGGGTCAGAGCAAGTGATGGTGGTGCACTCGGATGAAGGCCTGGATGAGATCAGCCTGGCGGGAAATACGCATGTGGTTGAATTAAAAGATGGCGAAATCCGCGAATATGACCTAAAACCTGAGGATGCCGGATTGAAGACGCAGTCACTGGACGGACTGATAGTCAACAGCTCGGCGGCTTCGCTGGCGCTGATTGAAGGCGCGCTGGGCGCAAGGCGCACGGCGGCCGAGCGCAAGGCGGCGGACATGATTGCGCTGAACGCCGGCGCCGCGATCTATGTCTCCGGCGCCGCCGCGCAACTGACGCATGCGGTGGCGATGGCGGAGGATGCCATCCACAGCGGACTGGCGCTGGAAAGACTGGGCACCTTGCGTGAATTTACCCGCACCCTGGCGGGCAACTGAATAAATATAGTGACTAGATAAAGATATGACTTCACACATCCTCGGAACCATTCTCCAGCGCAAGGCCGAAGAGGTCGAAATGCGTCAGCGGCAGTTTTCGCTGGCTACGCTGGAAACCCGCGCCAAGGTCGCCGATCCGGTTCGCGGGTTTTATCAGGCCTTGCGCAAGAAAATTGACGCCGGGGATCCGGGAGTGATCGCGGAAATCAAGAAGGCATCGCCCTCCAAGGGAGTTATCCGCGAGAACTTTATTCCGTCGCAGATTGCCCGCAGTTACGAGCGCGCCGGCGCTGCCTGCCTGTCCGTATTGACCGATATTGATTTCTTTCAGGGGGCGGACAGTCATTTGCAGGCCGCCCGCTATTCCAGCACCTTGCCCGTCATCCGCAAGGACTTCGTGATTGACCCCTACCAGATAGTCGAGGCGCGTGCCTTGGGCGCGGATTGCGTGCTGCTGATTGTGGCCGCCTTGTCAGATGGTCAGTTATCCGAGTTCTATTCCCTGGCGCGGGATTACAAGCTGGACGTGCTGGTGGAGGTGCACAGTTATGCGGAACTGGAGCGGGCGCTGCGTCTGCCCGGCCTGCCGATGATCGGCATCAACAACCGTAACCTCAAGACTTTCCAGGTCAGTCTGAACACCACGCTGGCCCTGATGCGCGCGGTGCCGAAGGACAAGTTGATCGTTACCGAGAGCGGGATTTTGCAACCCGCCGATGTGATGCTGATGCGCGCCAACGGCATTCATGGTTTTCTGGTGGGGGAGGCCTTCATGAGGGCAGAGGATCCGGGCGAGGCGCTGAAGGCGCTGTTCTACCCGGTCAATACCCGGCCGACCCGCGCTTACTAGCGCGAGCCGTAGATCACCATCGTCTTGCCCTTGACGTTGATCAGCCCCTGATCTTCCAATGATTTGAGCACGCGACCGACCATTTCGCGGGAACAGCCCACGATTCTGCCGATTTCTTGGCGCGTCACGCGGATCTGCATGCCGTCGGGATGGGTCAGGGCGTCCGGTTGCTTGGACAGGTCCAGCAGGCAGCGGGCGACACGGCCGGTCACGTCGAGGAAGGCCAGGTCGCTGACCTTGCGGGTGGTGACGCGCAGGCGGCCGGCCAGCTGGGCGGACAGCGCAAACATCAAGCCGGCGTCCTGACGGGCCAGTTCCTTGAATTTCCGGTAGCTGATCTCGGCGACTTCGCAGGCGCTCTTGGCGCGGATCCAGGCGGAACGGATCGGTTTGTCCTCGAACAGGCCCATTTCGCCGAAGAAGTCACCGGCATTGAGGTAGGCAACCACCATTTCGCGCCCTTCATCGTCCTCGATGACGACGGAAACCGAGCCCTTGACGATGAAGAACAGGGAGTCGGAGGCATCGCCGGCATGGATGATGGCGGTTCGTGCGGGGTACTGGCGCAAATGGCACTGTTCCAGGAACGTCTGCAGGTTGGGGATATGGGCAAGCGCTGGAATAACGGGCATCTTGATCGTGTCCTGATTAGTTCTTGGAATAATTCCCTATAATAGACAAGTCATGGCAAATCAGTAGCGATTGCTTGGCAAAAATGCCAAAAAATCCACAAAATGGCGGCCATGCCGGTGGAAATGATCATAGGCGGGAGTCAATATGCAAGCAACCATCCAGTGGGTGAAAGACGTTTCTTTTGTCGGAGAGTCCGGAAGCGGCCATGCGTTGGTCATGGACGGGTCACCGGAGTATGGCGGGCGCAACATCGGGCCGCGCCCCATGGAGCTGCTGCTGATCGGTCTGGGCGGCTGCGCCTCGTTCGATGTGGTGACAATCCTGAAGAAAGCGCGCCAGCAGGTCACCGATGTGCGCACCGAACTGAAGGCGGAACGGGCGGATACCATTCCGGCGGTTTTCACCACCATTCACCTGCATTTCGTGGTGACAGGCAAGGATCTCAAGGAGTCTCAGGTCAAGAAAGCGGTGGAGCTGTCCGCGGAAAAATATTGTTCCGCCTCGGCAATGCTGGCGGCGGGCGGCGTGAAAATCACCCACGATTTCGAGATCGTTCAGGAAGCTTGAGCGACTGGCCGCGCCCGTTTTTTCCGGCGTACATATAGGGTTTTGTGTACGCGCGCGACCAGTTTCCCTTCCTCGTCGGTAACCTCGACCGCATATTCCGGCAACACCGGTTGGCCATCGGCCGCCAGCGTTCGCAAACGCTCGATTTCGGCGGCGTCCAGGCGGAAGCGGGCATGCACCGTTCCCCGCCCCGGCGCCACGAAATCTATCCGCGCCGCCTTGTCCCAAACAATGTAGTCCTTGCCCAGGTTTTCCATCACCATCAGCATGAAGTGCGGGTCGGTCATGCTGTAAAGGCTGCCGCCAAAGTGCGTGCCGACGTAGTTGGCGTTGCCGGAGTGCAGCTTCATGCGCACATCAATCGCCAGAAAGTCCGGGCTGATGCGCTCGATGCGCACACCCGCGCCCAGATACGGCAGGTAGGCGTTCAGGCGCAGGCGCAGCAGCCAGTTCCGGGGCAGGCGTTCAAGCATGGTAGCTGGCTTGGGTCATGACCTTGGACACCAGCCCCATGATGCGCCGGATTGGCGGCGGCAAATCAATGCCGCCCGCCGCCAGCGCCTGGTTGCGGTGGTGGTCTTCGTCCTCGTGCATCTGGTTGAGGATGGCATGGGTGCGGCCGTCGGACGGGGGGACTCGCTGCATGTGGCTTTCGAGGTGGGCGCAGACCTGCTTTTCGGTTTCCGCGACAAACCCCAGGCTCCATTTGTCGCCGGCGATGCCTGCCGCCGCGCCGATACCGAAGGACAGCCCGTACCACAAGGGATTGAAAATGCTGATATGGCTGCCCAATTCCTTGAGCCGGTCTTCGCACCAGGCCAGATGATCCTGTTCCTCCAGCGCCGCGCGCTCCATTTCCTGCCGCACCGTCGGCAAGCGGGCGGTCAGCGCCTGGCCGTGGTAGAGCGCCTGGGCGCAGACCTCGCCGCTGTGGTTGACGCGCATCAGTCCGGCGACTTCGCGTTGCTGCTCCGGCGTCAGTGCCGTGACGGGCAGGGCGGCGCCGGGGTTGACGCGCAAGGCGGCCTGATTGTTCGGGGTCAGGGTACGGAGGATCTGGTCGGCGTGCTCGATCAGACGGTCAGCCAAAGTATAGCGGCGCATGGGATACCTGCCGGGTCAGAGGGGGGCGGAAAGGGGCGGCGGGTGCAGATCAGCCCGGCGGCCAGTTCAGCTTGCGGCCGGCCAGCAAGTGCAGGTGAATGTGGTAGACACTCTGGCCACCGTCGGGGTTGCAGTTCATCACCACGCGATAGCCGGCCTCATCAAAGCCATGTTCCTTGGCGAGCTGGGAAGCGGTGGTCAGCAGTTCGCCCACCAGCGCCGCTTCCGAGGCGGGAACATCATTCAGGGTGGTGTAGTGCGCCTTGGGGATGATCAGGATATGGGTGGGCGCCTGCGGGAACAGGTCATGAAAGGCGATGACGCGGTCGTTTTCAAAGGCGGTCTTGGCCGGAATCTGTTTCGCGGCGATCTTGCAGAACAGGCAATCCATCGGGGGAGTCCGTCGGAAGAAGGAGGGCCTTCAACTTTATCGGGCCGGGCGGTTGTCGCGCAAGGTTTGCCGTATAATTCGCGCCCTGTTGACGTTGAGGGTTTGTGATATGGCAATTCGGCGCCGGGCCTTGGCCCTGCTTTCCGGCGGGCTTGATTCGATGCTGGCGGTGAAAGTGATCCAGGCGCAGGGCATCGAGGTGGAAGGCATCAACTTCTATACCGGCTTCTGCGTGGAGGGGCATACCCACGCCATCCGCCGCCAGAATCCGGACAAGCCGGTGCGCAACAACGCCTTGTGGAGCGCCGAACAGCTGGGCATCCGCCTGCGGATTGAAGATATCAGTGAAGAATACAAGCGCATCGTGCTGCAGCCGCGCTACGGTTACGGCACCCATCTCAATCCCTGTCTGGACTGTAAGGTGTTCATGGTCAGCCAGGCCAACCTGTTCCTGAACCGCGCGCGCGAAGTTGCGGCGGATGAAGGCTTTGACTTCATCATTACCGGCGAGGTGCCGGGCCAGCGGCTGAAGTCGCAGAAATCGAGCTACATGCGGTTGGTGGCTTCCGAATCCGGGGTGGATGACCGGCTGTTGCGTCCGCTGGCCGCCAAAATCATGGCGCCGACGCTGCCGGAGCGCGAAGGCTGGGTGGATCGCGAAAAGCTGTACGGTTTCAGCGGCCGCAGCCGCGCCCCGCAGATCGCCCTGGCGAAGTCCTTCGGGCTGGAGGATTGGTCGCAACCGGCCGGCGGGTGCTGTTTCCTCACCGACGAAGCCTATTCCCGCAAGCTCCGGGACTTGTGGAATTCGCGCGGTAGCAAGGACTATGAACTGGATGACATCCTGATGCTGAAGGTCGGGCGGCATATCCGTCCGGCACCCCACTACAAATTGATGATCGGCCGGGAAGAGGGCGAGAACAATTTCCTGGAGGGTTATCATCAGGATTATCCGCACATCCGCATCCTCAGCCATCGCGGGCCGTTGACGCTGGTGGAGGGTCAGCCGGAGGCGGCCGATCTGGAGTTCGCCGCCCGGATTGCGGCGCGGTTCTGCCAGGGGCGCGATGAGGCCGAAGTCCGGGTCGGCATTCACCAGCCCGGCGGCGTGGTGCGGGAAATCACGGTGCGGCCGTTGCCGGATGCCGACCTGGAGAAAGGCTGGTATGTCTGAATTTGTCGCCGATGTGGTGGTGGACGCCCGCCGGATGTTATGCCCGATGCCGGTCATCCGCGCCCAGGCGGCGGTTCGGCAGCTGACCGCCGGGCAGTGCGTCGAGGTGCTGGCCACCGATCCCGGCGCCTTGCACGATATTCCGGCCTGGTGCCGGGTGCAGGGTCATGAGTATCTCGGCTGTGAGCAGACCGGGAGGGAACTGCGGTTGCGGCTGAAAGTATGATGCTTCCTTTTGGTGCGAAACTGAATGTTGCTGCGCTGTTTTGGTGCTCTGTTTTGGTGCGTTGGGTGGGTGTTGGGCAAAAGATTCCGGCAAATGCTTGAAGCGAGGGCCTCCGAGACGTCTGGAGTGAATGGCATAACTTTTGCTATAAAGTCACTGCACCGAAAACAGGCACGCCAACGCGGCGGTTTTTCAGGTTGGTTTTGCCGAAGCAAAGCTTTAAACTGCTCCCCGACCGAACGCGCCACTGTCGTGGACGGATGCTGAGCCGGGCCTGTTCACGACTGACTCACACAGTTTTTGTACCCCGTTTTCCGATTTCCGGTAACTCTGGAGCTTTTGTAAATGTCCAACAAGACCTTAGACCTGATCAAGCAGAACGACGCCAAGTGGGTTGATTTCCGCTTCACCGACACCAAGGGCAAGGAACAGCACGTGTCCTTCCCGGCCGCCACTGTCGACGAAGAAACCTTCGTCAGCGGCAAGATGTTCGACGGCTCCTCCATTGCCGGCTGGAAGGGCATTGAAGCTTCCGACATGATCCTGATGCCGGATGCCGAAACCTCCTTCATGGACCCGTTCTTCGACGAGCCGACCGTGGTCGTGACTTGCGACGTTATTGAGCCGAACACCATGCAAGGCTACGAGCGCGACCCGCGCTCCATCGCCAAGCGCGCCGAAGCCTACCTGAAGGCCACCGGTATCGGCGACACCGCCTTCTTCGGTCCGGAACCTGAATTCTTCGTGTTCGACGAAGTGAAGTGGAAGGTCGGCATGAGCGGCGTGTCCCACGAGCTGATCGCCGAAGAAGCCGCCTGGTCGACCAACAATGACTACGAAGGCGGCAACACAGGCCACCGTCCGCGCGTCAAGGGCGGCTACTTTCCGGTTCCCCCGGTTGACTCCGGCCAGGACCTGCGCGTCGCCATGTGCAACGCCATCGAAGCCATGATGGGCCCCGGCCGCGTCGAAGTTCAACACCACGAAGTGGCTTCCTGCCAGAGCGAAATCGGTGTGTCCTTCAACACGCTGGTGCGCAAGGCCGACGAAGTCCAGGTGCTGAAGTACGCCGTGCTGAACACCGCCCATGCCTTCGGCAAGACCGCCACCTTCATGCCGAAGCCGATGGTCGGCGACAATGGCTCCGGCATGCATGTTCACATGTCCATCTCCAAGGATGGCAAGAACCTGTTCTCCGGCGACCAGTATGCCGGTCTGTCCGAAATGGCGCTGTTCTTCATCGGCGGCGTGATCAAGCATGCCCGCGCCCTGAACGCCATCACCAACCCGGCGACCAACTCCTACAAGCGTCTGGTGCCGCACTACGAAGCTCCGATCAAGCTGGCCTACTCCGCCCGCAACCGTTCGGCTTCCATCCGTATTCCGTTCGTGTCCAGCCCGAAGGCCAAGCGTATCGAAGCCCGTTTCCCGGATCCGGT
>DASUIM010000309.1:0-3285 GCA_036279775.1 Fluviicoccus sp.
CCGCAACCGACCCCGCAATAGGCACAGGTGGTCTTCACAACCGCATCAGCAAGCATCCGCCATCTCCTGTTTGCCAAACAGCAACTCGTCACGCAGACCGGCCACATTGGTTTGCCGGCCGATCAGGTCGAAATACCAGGAACCGTCCTGGGTATCACCGAACAGCACCGCGCCCACCAACCTGTTTTCCTTAAGGAACAGGCGCTTATAGACGCCGGCGGCAATGTCGCGCAGCACGATCACCTCCGCATCCTTGCCGGAAAAATCCCCGGCCGAGAACAGGTTGACGCCGCTGACTTTCAACGTCGTCGCCGTGGCTTTCTGCACATAACGGCTGACACCGATCTCGGCCAGATGCGTGGCGCAAACCCGCGCCTGCTCGTACAACGGCGCCACCAGCCCGAACAGGCTGCCGCGATGCTGCACGCACTCACCCACCGCATAGATTTTCGGGTCGAAGGTTTGCAGCGTGTCGTTGACCAGAATCGCCTTGTCCACTTGCAGTCCGGCCTGTTTCGCCAGCGCCACGTTGGGGCGGATGCCCACCGCCATGATCACCAGGTCGGTTTCCAGCAGACTGCCGTCCTTGAATTCGATATGGCTGAGGTGCTCGCCGTCGCGGGCGACAATCTGTTTGGTCTGCGCACCCAGCCTGAACCGCATACCGCGCGAAGCCAGATCGCGTTCCAGCAGGTGCGCCGCCTCGCTGTCCAGCTGGCGGTTCATCAGGCAGGACACATCATGGATTACCGTCACTTCCACGCCGCGCTTCAGCAGGCCGTTGGCCGCTTCCAGCCCCAGCAGGCCGCCGCCGATCACCGCCACGCGCCGCTTGTGTTCGGTCACGGCCAGCATGCGCTCCACGTCCTGGATATCGCGGAAACTGACCACCGAAGGATGGTCATGCCCCGGCACCGGGATAATGAACGGCACCGAGCCGGTGGCCAGCAATAAGCGGTCGTAGGGGAAGACCAGACCTTCGTCGGTCAGTACTTCGCGGCGTGAGCGGTTGATATCGACCACGGTCTGCCCGGACACCAGTTCGATGCCGTGGCGCGTGTACCAGTCGGTCGTGTGCAGCACGATGTCGTCAAAATGCTTTTCACCCGCCAGCACCGGCGACAGCATGATGCGGTTGTAGTTGCCGTAAGGCTCGCGGCCGATCACGGTGATCTCGTAGCGGTCGGGCGCCAGCTTCAGCAGCTCCTCCACCGTCCGCATCCCGGCCATGCCGTTACCGACGACAACGAGTCTGGTTTTTTTCATGGCAGTCGCCACTCGTCCAAAATGGGGGTTTGCTACCGCCAAGGCAAGAGTTGTGCCAACTTGCCCCGCCATCGTCACAAAGCCCATCCCTTCATCTATACGGCGGGAAAACCCCGCGCCTGCAACGGTGTGCCTGTCTGTAGTGCGGCGCACCAGATCAACGCACAAATCGCCCCAAAATCACGCCGGCCGTCATTTTTAGGGCTTTTCCCACGGTTTGCGCCGCTAAAACCGGCTTTAAAGCTGGCATGCAACTTGCTAAGGGGTAAGCAACACCCAGGTTTCACGCAATGGCGCGCTGAAAGACCTTCGATTCCGTCAACGACGACGCTATCCCACACTCTTTTTGCCCCGTTGCGAGACCTGAACCATGAAATTCAAGACGCTACCGCTACTCTCCTGGAATGTGCCGCGCATCCGCACGCTGCACTACACCTGGCTGGCCTTCTTCATCACCTTCATCATCTGGTTTGCCGCCGCGCCGCTGATGCCCACCATCAAGGCCTACTTCCACCTCACCGACGCGCAAGTGAAGGCCCTGCTGATGCTGAACGTCGCCATCACCATCCCGACACGAATCCTGGTGGGGGTACTGGTGGACAAATACGGCCCGCGCCGCAGCTACAGCTTCCTGCTCGCCTTCTGCGGCGTGCTCTGCCTCGCCTTCGCCGCCGCCCAGTCCTTTGAATGGCTGGCCGTCACCCGCTTCCTGCTGGGCTCGGTGGGCGCGGGCTTCGTGATCGGCATCCGTCTGGTCAGCGAATGGTTCCCGGCCCGCGAAGTCGGCATCGCTGAAGGCATCTACGGCGGCTGGGGCAACTTCGGCGCGGCCGTGGCCTCGATGTCGCTGCCCGCCCTCGCCCTGGCCTTTGGCGGCGACGACGGCTGGCGCTATGCCATCGCCTGCACCGGCGTCATTGCGATCATCTACAGCTTCATTTTCTACCGCGGCGTGCGCGACACCCCGGAAGGCTCCACCTACTTCAAGCCGCAAAAAGTAGGTGGCCTGGAAGTCACCAGCAAGGGCGACTTCATTGCCTACGCGCTGATGAACATCCCGCTGTACCTTGCGCTGGTGGTGCTGACCTGGCGCTTGTCCCCGGCCGGACTGAAGCTGCTGTCGATGAACAGCGCCTATATCGCCTACGCCGTCATCGCCGTGCTGGCCGTGTATCAGTGGAGCAAGATCTGGCACGTCAACAAGCACCTGTTCACCGGTGAACACCCCGCCGCGCCGCGCTACCAGTTCAAGCAAGTCGCCATCCTCAACGTCGCCTACATGGCCTGCTTCGGTTCCGAACTGGCGGTGGTGTCGATGCTGCCGATGTTCTTCATCGACAACTTCGGCGTCAGCAAGGTGATGGCGGGCATGACCGCCGGCTGCTTCGCGGTGATGAACCTGTTCGCCCGTCCCGGCGGCGGCTTCCTCTCCGACGCCTTCGGCCGCCGTAAAATGCTGCTGATCGCGCTGGGCGGCCAAACCCTGGGCTACCTGCTGATGTCGCAAATGAACGGCAGCTGGTCGCTGGGCGGCGCGATTGCCGTGGTCATCGCCACCTCCGTCTTCGTGCAATGCGCCTGCGGCGCGGTCTACTCGGTGGTGCCGCTGATCCAGCGCCGCATGACCGGCCAGATCGCCGGAATGGCCGGAGCCTACGGCAACGTCGGCGGCGTGGTCTTCCTCACCGTGCTCAGCTTTGTCAGCCCGTCTGCCTTCTTCGTGGTGCTGGCCGGCACTTCGGCCGTCGCCTTCCTGGGCGGTCTGTACATCAGTGAACCCAAGGGCCACATGGTCGAGAAGGATGCCGAGGGCAATGTGCATTTGATTGCCGTGGAGTAAAGATGAAGCTATCCGCCCGCGCCGCCCAGCTTTCCTCACCCGGTCCCAAACCGGGCAACGACGACGCCCTCGGCCTGCACCTGCCGCAGGGCCACGGCCTCTCGGCCTGTACCCTGGCGGCAGCCATTGCCGACGGCGTCAGCAGTGTGGAAGGCGGGCGGATCGCGGCGGAAACCAGT
>DASUIM010000310.1:0-3691 GCA_036279775.1 Fluviicoccus sp.
GCTTTCTGCGCCTCGGCGGGCTTGTAGCCCAAGGAGATCAGCGCCTGCTCCGCCTCGGCCACCGGTGTCATCTCGGCGCTAAGCGTCAGGCGGCTTTGCGGCACCGCGTGGGCGGCGGGCGTCAGCTCCTTGATGCGGTCACGCAGTTCGATCAGCAAGCGTTCGGCGGTCTTCTTGCCGACGCCGGGAATGCGGGTCAGGGTGGTGATGTCCTCGCGCTCGATGCAGAGCAGGAACATGGCCGGTTCCATGCCCGACAGCAGGCTCAGCGCCAGTTTCGGACCAATGCCGGTGACTTTCAGCAGCAGGCGGAACAGCAGCCGTTCTTCCTTGCCGGAAAAACCGAACAGCAGGTGGGCGTCTTCACGCACCACCAGATGGGTCCAGACCGTGGCCGGTTTGCCGATGTGCAACTGGCAATAGGCGGGCAGCGGCATTTCCACTTCATAACCGACGCCGTTGCAATCAATCAGGGCGTGCGGCGCGCTCAGGTCAATGACGGTTCCGTGCAGCCGTCCGATCACAGGGCGCCCTCCAGCACCTTGCGGCTGATCTCCAGCGTCACATCGCGTTTTTCGCCCAATGCGGTCATGTTGTGCGCTTCCAGCTGTTTCAGCACGGCTTCCACCGCGTCCTGGCCCAGATTGTAGGCGGACAGCTTGGTAGGCAGGCCCATTGACTCGAAGAACTTGCTGGTGCGGGCCAGCGCATAGCGGATGCGCTGGTCTTCCTCGCCCTCGGTCAGTCCCCAGACACGCTCGGCGTATTGCACCAGCTTGGCGTGCTTGGCTTCCTTGCGCACCTTCAACATGGAGGGCAACACGATCGCCAGCGTGCGGGCGTGGTCGATGTTGTACATCGCGGTCAGTTCGTGGCCGATCATGTGCGTGGCCCAGTCATGCGGCACCCCGGCGCCGATCAGCCCGTTCAGCGCCAGCGAGGCTGTCCACATCAGGTTGGCGCGCACATCGTAGTCACGGCCGGAAGCCAGCGCCAGCGGTCCCTGTTCGATCAGGGTCAGCAGCAGGCCTTCGGCGATGCGGTCCTGCACCGGCGAATTCACCGGATAGGTCAGGTACTGCTCGATAATGTGCACGAAGGCGTCGACGACGCCGTTGCCGATCTGGCGGGCATCCAGGGTGAAGGTCTTGGTGGGGTCGAGAATGGCAAACACCGGATAGAGGCGCTCGCTCATCAGGGTGTGCTTGGTGTGCGTGGCCAGATGGGTGATGACAGCGCCGTTGTTTGACTCCGAGCCGGTCGCCGCGAGCGTCAGCACCACGCCCAGCGGCAGGGCGTTGAGGATGCGCGCGCGCCGGGTCAGCAGGTCGAGCGGGTCACCGCTGTCATAGCAGGCTGCCGCCGCCACGAATTTCGCGCCGTCAATGACCGAGCCGCCGCCCACCGCCAGCAGGAAATCGACCTTTTCGGCCTTGACCACGTCCACGGCCTTGACCAGCATTTCATAGGAGGGGTTTGGCTCAATGCCGCCGAATTCAAAGACTTCATGTCCGACCAATGCATCCAGCACTTCATCCAGGGTGCCGGTATTGCGGGCGCTATTCCCGTACAGGATCAGGATTCGAGCATCATGCGGGATGCGCTTGGGCAGCTCGGCAATACGGTCATCGCCGAAAATGACGCGGGTGGGATTATAGAAGTCAAAGTTAAGCATGACGGCCTTCATTAAAAATGGGTATAGGTTGAAGGAGAAGGGTATGGCAACAGTATTGCTATACTACATATTTGGAAACATTTCAATTCAGGTAATGCTTTAAGTGCCTTTTCTAACGTCGTGATCGGCCGCTGCGGATGGCCGTGGCGCCAATGCGCAACAGTGCCTGATTGGTATAGGCATGGCAGAGGGCGGCGGCCAGGGCATCGGCGGCGTCGGCCTGCGGGATGACCGGAATGTTCAGCAAGCGCGTCACCATCGCCTGCACCTGTTCTTTTTCAGCCGAACCGACGCCAACCACCGCTTGCTTGATCTGGCGGGCGCTGTACTCCCAAACCGCGACATCGTGCATCATCAGCGCGGTCACGGCCGCGCCGCGCGCCTGGCCCAGCTTCAGCGCGGAGTCGGGGTTGCGGGCCAGGAAAACCTGTTCGACGGAAGCCTCGGTCGGTTGGTAAAAGTCGATGACGCGTTTCAGTCCTTCGTAAATGCGCTTCAACCGCAGCGGCATTTCCTCGGTTTCGGTGCGGATGGTGCCCGCATCGATGAACTCCAGCTTGCTGCCGGTCTTGCGGATGATGCCGTAGCCGGTGAGGCGCGAGCCGGGGTCAATGCCGATGATGACGGTCATTTATTGCGCCGGTTCCGCCGATTTGACACGAATGGTGCTGCCCTTGACGCTGGTGTTGTTCAGCCGCTTGATGGCGGTCTTGGCGTCCATGTGCTTGGGCATTTCGATAAAGGCGAAACCCTTGGACTTGCCGGTTTCCTTGTCCATGACCACGGTGCAGGCTTCCACCAGCCCGAAGGCTTCAAACATCGCGCGCAGTTCGGCTTCGGTGGTTTCACGCGAGAGGTTGCGGGCGAGGATTTTCATGGGCGTTCCGGATAGCTGGGGTAGAAAGCGGTATTGTACGGGCCGTCCGCCGCTTTAGACAGGCTTTCCGGCGGCTTGTTGGCGCTCCTGCTCCAATTGCAGCCAGTCTTCGTGGCCGAAGCGGCGGTAAAGGCCTTCGACCTCGGCGCGCGCCCACGGGGTACGGCGCAGGAAGGTGAGGCTGGACTTGATGCTGGGGTCGTGGCTGAAACAGCGGATGTTGACGTAGCGGGCCATTTCCTCCCAACCGTAGAGTTCGACCAGACGGTTGAGCAGGATTTCGAGGGTAAGGCCGTTGAGCGGGTCCGGGGACATGGGGCGGCGTAACTCCGGTGCGGAATGGGTATGACCGGGGCAGGGTAGCAAGAAAGGCGGAACATTGTCATGCCGTTCTTGCCGCCACGCCGACTGCCGGATCACGCCTTCACGAAATCCGGATTCTCCAGCAGGAACGCCGCGCCCAGACCGCCACCCGCACAGGTGGAAATTACCGCATAGCGCTGGTTGAAGCGCAACAGCCGCTGCGCCGCCGTCATCAGCAAGCGTACGCCGGTGGCGGCAAACGGGTTGCCCATCGACAGCGACCCGCCCCAGATATTCAGCTTCTCCAGCGGAATCTCGCCATGCGGAAATCCGGTCCCGAATCGCTCCGCCACAAAGGCTTCCGACGCCAGGCAGGCGCGGTTGATCAGCACCTGCGTGGCGAAGGCTTCATGGATTTCCCAGACGTCAACATCCGTGAAATTCAGGCCGTTGCGTTGCAGCAGGCGGGGGATGCTCATCGCCGGACCGAGCAGCATTTCCTGTTCCAGGCTGTCGACCCCGGCAAACTGGTAATCGCGGATCACCGCCTTCACCGCATGTCCGGCGGCGCGGGCTGCGCCCAGGCTGGACAGCAGCACCGCGCCCGCGCCGTCGGAGAAGCGCGAGGAATTTCCGGCGGTGATGATGCCGCTTTCCCGGTCGAATACCGGCTTCAGTCGCGCCAGCGTTTCCGGGGTGGTGTCACGGCGGGCGGTGTTGTCCTCGGTGACGGTCACGCCATCCACGGTCACCGGCAGAATCTGTTCGCGGTAAAAGCCGGCATCGGTGGCGGCGACGGCGCGGGCATGGCTGGCGGCGGCAAAGGCGTCGCTGGC
>DASUIM010000311.1:0-10526 GCA_036279775.1 Fluviicoccus sp.
CCGACAAACCCGGCCTGCGCCAGCGCCGGAGCGGCAGCGATCAGGTCGGTGCGGTTGCGGGTAATGCCGTGCTGGAAGATAACCACCGGCCAGCCGCCGGCCGGCTTGGACTGGCCTGAAGCCGCATTAGGCACCGTCACCAGAACAGGAATCTTTTCATCCGACTGCTTGACGGGAACCGGGAAGCAGGACGTGGTGCTGGCGCTGGGCGCTCCTGTCACACCGCCGACATCAGCGCCCACCGCATAGGCGCCGCAGGGAATGACACCCAGATGCTTGGCCGCCAGATCCGGTTTGGTCGCATCCGCCGACCAGAAAGAGGTCAGCGGCAAGGTGGAGTGCGTATTCCCACCCGCAGTCTTCTGGAAGGAGGGGACCGTGGTGTAACCGGCATAAACATTGGCAATGGCCGGCAGGCCTGCCGACGGCATGATCGTGTTGGTATTCAGGCCGGTATTCGCAACTGCAATCGGCTGGGCCGTGGCGGCGGCCGCCACGGCATCGAGAGTCTTGGTCGTACTTTGGGTGGTGAAGCGGTAAGCCAGCACCAGATCATCCGCCGCGACATGGCCGAAGGTGGCCAGCAGGTTCACGGACGGGTTGATGATTTGCGACCTCAAGCCTTCCAACTGGGCGCGCTTGACCGGATCGGTATATTTCGCCAGCAAGGGGTCGGTCTGGTCCGCAATCTTGGTGCTGCTGGCCAGGATGCGGAACATCGGGCTGGGATACAGCGTGCCGCCATCCAGGGTCTTCACCCCTTTCTTCAGGCCAACCAGATAGGTAGTTGACGGCGCCAGCGGCTTCAGCGGTTCGATCAGGATACGGGTGCGCTGGCGGTTGATCGCCACACCGGTCTTGTCAGCGACTGTCGCCGACTGAACCGTAAAGTCAACACCCGGCTCAAGGATGACACCGGTCGAGAGGTTGACGATCACCAGGTTGGCCGCCACGGTATCCATGTCCAGAAAACCGAAGACATCAATGAAGCCGGAAGCCGTGGTCGAGAATCCGTCCAGCTGGTTGGCCTGTGCGATCAGCGGATTGGTCGCCGCGCCGGGAATGTTCAGGGTCGGTGTTGCCGAACCGGCAAACAGGCCATCGAAAGGGAATGGAATAATCGTCGGGTTGGTACCCAACGGCAAGGGGTCGAAGCCGGCCATCACGTCGAAAGCGCCGTTCTGGCTTTCCTTGTCCTCGAAACAGCCCGTCAGCAGTAGGGCTGCGGATAATACGGCCGCCGACAGGCGAGTGGTTCTCATCATTTTTTCCCGCTCCGTTATTATTATTAACCCCAGTGTTATAGCCGCTCGAGTACACCTCTGCAATGCAACATCTGTTAAGAATGCGGCCGGTCACTGGCCGTAAATGGCCTTTTCCATGTGTTTGTCGCGCATTTGCTCGCGCTGCTCCTTCAACTCCCTGCCCATTTGCTGCAGATAGAGCTCCTTCGGTTCTTCCGGCTTGACCTTCGCCGACTCGGGCAAAGGCTCAAGACGGCCGATTTTCGCCGTATCGACCTCAACACGCGCGCTGCCTGGCTTGGCCGAACGGTCGGAGTAATGCAGGTTCCCATCCGCATCGCGCCAGGAATAGACATCCATCCGCACCGGCTGCTGCGGAAAAAGCCAAGCCTTGAGCTCCGCACGCTTCCACCAGCCCCCGGCCGCCACCCCTGCGATCAGGATCAGCAACAGGAGTCTTGAATCTGAAGGCATAATAATCTCCAACGGACAGCAACCATTTATTGCCCTTAGGATACTCCTACCCACCTCCCCGGCTCAAACCTTATGAAAAGACTGTGTGTTCCGCTATTAGTGATGGCCCTGACGCCCCAGGCAGTTACGGCGGCACCGCTGCCCCGCGATGTCCGGGTCCCCGGCGGGATCGCCGTCCTGCCGCTGCCCGAGTACCTGCCTGAAGACAGCCGCATTTATCTGAATGACATGCAGGTGCCGGTCATCCGCGGCGACTTGGAGCGCACGGCTATCGTCGGCATCCCCCTGACCCAGCCGCCAGGCGAACTGCAATTGCGCGTGGCGGGCGCTCCAGGCGAAGAGTTTCTGCCCCTGACCGTCAGTCCGATGGCCTATGAAGAGCAACACATTACCCTGAAGAGTCAGGAACATGTCACGCCCTCCCCCGAACAACTGGCGCGCTATGACCGGGAAGCGGCGGAGCAGAATGCGGTTTACCGGCGGTTTGAAGCAGTTTCCGGTCCTTGGCCTTCCTTCAAGCTCCCGGGCCGGGGACCCTTCAGCAGCCCGTTCGGCTTGCGGCGCTTCTTCAACGGCGAACCGCGCAACCCGCATGCGGGCGTGGATATCGCCATTGCCGAAGGCACACCCGCCTGGGCGCCTGCCGCCGGCACCGTGGTGCAGACCGGGGATTATTTCTTCAACGGACGGACCGTGATGATCGATCATGGCAACGGTGTCATTTCGATGCTGTGCCATCTCAGCCGGATTGAGGTCAAGGCCGGAGACCGGGTGCGCCAGGGGCAAACCATCGGCCGGGTTGGCAAGACCGGGCGAGCGACCGGCCCGCACCTGCACTGGACCGTCAGCATCAATAATGCACGGGTCGATCCGCTACTGCTGCTGAACACCCCATGACGCCGCCCTGTCTGATCATCGGGTTGGCGCGCTACGCCGTTGATCCGGATACGTTGCCGGAGGCGCTGGCCGGACTTCCCGGATTGCTCCGCGCGCGCGCGCCCTCGGTCCGGCAGCCCCGGCGACTGGCCGCCTATATCGCCAGCCGCCAACTGCTGCTGGACACCCTGCGATGGCTGCCGTCCGAACGGCAACCGGCCGATGGCGCGGATCACCTGCTCCGGCGGCGAGGAGGATTCCCGTTCTGGAGCGTCAGCCATACGGAAGGTCTGGTTGCCTGCGCATGGTCCACCGCGGGGCCTTGCGGCGTGGATATTGAAAGTGCGCACCGGGCGGTCGATGCCGACCGGGTGATCCGGCGCTATTTTTCCAGGCAGGAACAGGCATGGCTGGGTGCCTTGCCGGAGGAGGAACGACAGACACGATTTCTGGATCTGTGGACGCGCAAGGAGGCAGTGATCAAGGCGCTGGGGGTCGGTATCGCGGGGCATCTGGCCGCCATCACCTTCGGACCCGACCGGCTGCCGCCGCTGACGCTGCCCGCGGGTATGGACAGCCCGGTCAACCTGCAGACCTTCCGTCCGCCGGGGGGCATTCTGGCTGCCGCCTGGCAAGGCTCATCGGATGTCAGGCTGATCCGCTCAGGTTTCTAGCCAGGCGCCCAGCAGCATTTCCAGCTGTTGCCGTCGGAACGGTTTGCCCAGCACCGCATCCATGCCGGCCTCCAGGCAGGCCGTTTCGTTATCGGGACTGGCATTGGCGGTCAGTGCAATAATCGGCAGGCGGCGGTCATGTTCCTTGTTCCGCCACAGACGGGTGGCCTCATAACCGTCCATCACCGGCATCTGGCAGTCCATCAGCACCAGATCAATTTCACCGGACTGCAGGTTATCCAACGCTTCCTTGCCATTATTGGCGGTCAGGACCGTGCAGCCGGCGGCTTTCAACATCGCTTCGGCCACCTTGCGGTTGGCGGGATTGTCATCCACGACCAATACCCGCGCATCAAACGCCGACTTCCGGGCCGGGACTTCCGTGACCATCCGGTCGGCGGCATGCTCATGACATACCGGCAAGGCCACCTCAAAACAGAAGCAGGTGCCGACCAGCGGCTCGCTCTCCACCCGCAGATCGCCCTGCATCAGCCGGGTCAGGCGGCTGGCGATGGTCAACCCGAGTCCGGCCCCGCCGTAACGGCGGCTGTGCGAGCGGTCCACCTGCATGAAGGGCTCAAAGACATGCGGCAGCGTTGACTGGCTGATGCCGATGCCGGTATCGAAGACTTCGCAGAGCAGATGCGCCTGCGCGTCATTGAACTGGCTGACGCGGACCCGGAGCCCGACCCGGCCTTTGTCGGTAAACTTGATCGCATTGTCCAGCAGCTTGCGCAAAATCTGGCTGATCCGGACTTCGTCACCCCGCAGCCATAGCTGGGTCTGCCCTTCCAGTTCAACCACCATCTCCAACCCTTTGCCGTGCGCCTCGGGCATGCAGGCGGCGCGTAGCGATTCCACCAGTACCGCAGGACTGAAGTCACGCAGTTGCAGCATCAAGCGACCTTCGTCCAGACGCGAGAAATCCAGCACATCATCCACCAGCCTCCGCAAATCATTGGCTGCCTGCGAGGCCAGCAGGCCGTACTCCTTCTGCTCGCCTTCCAGCGCGCCGCCATTCAGCAATTGCAGGCTGCCAAGGATGGCATTCAGCGGCGTCCGCAATTCATGGCTCATCATCGCGAGGAACTCGCCCTTGGCCTGGCTGGCCTTGTCGGCGCGGGTCCGCGACTCAATCAGCTCCTCGGTGTATTTCATTTGCAGCGAACGATGCTCCTCCAGCATCGAGGCCAGCAGGTTGAGATGATAGGCCAGCACCCCCAGCTCCCCTTCCTGCGAAATATTCACCCTCGCCTCGAAATGACGGTTCTTCAACGCCCCGACCATGCCGATAATGGAGCGCAGCGGCGCCTCCAGGTCCCGCGCCATCAGCACGCCCAGCGCCAGGATCGGAGCCAGCGCCAACAGGCCCAGCAACAGGCTGTTGAGCAGGATGCCCTGCACCCTGTCCAGCATGAAGCTGCCGCTGATGCCGATTTCCACCTTGCCCACCAACGGATCAGGGGTCACATCCCGGCCTGATACCATCAGGTCCTCGCTGTCAAGCGCGATACTCTGCTGGCGGATACCGGCCTGGTAGCGATGCCAATCCGACGACACCCCCGCATCCGGCTTCTGGCGGCTGAGCAACATCCGGTCGTCCATGTCGAAGATACGGACGGAAACCACGCCGGGCTGGCCCAGCAACCCCTGGATCTGGCCTTCAAGACTGGACAAATTGCCTGAAATGACCGCGTAGTCGGCGGAGGCCGCCAATTGCGAGGCCATCAGGATGCCGGATTGCTCCAGTTCATGCCGGGAGTCGTTCAGGCGGGCGTAAACGTGATAGCCGAGCAGGACACACAGCATCAGGATGGCCGGAGCCAGGGCCAGCAACAGCGTCCGGCGGCGCAGGTTCCAGCGGGACATCAGGGCCATGTCGGCAACTCCTCAAAACGGACCAGCCGCTCCAGCTCCTTGGCCGCCGGGATGGTCAAGCCCATGGCCTTGCCGACCTGGGCATTGATGCTGACGCTGAGTTGCTTGACCCGGAACGGCGCGGGCAGCTTGCCGTTCCGGGCAAAATGACGGATCTGGGAGGCCACGCCCTCGGCAACAACGGTGGTGGGGGCGTAAAGGGTCGCCAGCGCACCGGCCTGCACAAATGCCGGGCTGGGACCGATGAAGACGCGGTTCTGGCGATAAGCGGCGAGCAGGACCAGCCGGATGCTGTCACGGTTGTAGATTTCCGGGTCCGGCTGGGCCAGCAGCACATCCGTACTGGCGGCCAGCTCCGCAACCTGCCGGGCCAGGCGACTCTTGTCGGTCATCAGATAACGGACATCAATCGACTGCTCGGCGGCGTATTGCCGGAAGACCCGGACCCACGAAGCGTCTTCAGGATTACTGACCAGCATGCCGATGCGGTTGGTGGCCGGAAGGATATAGCGGATCAACGCCAGTTGCGCCGCCAGGCTGGGCGCCCAGTACAGGGCGCTGTCCTGCTTTTGCAATTGGGTATTGGAAGGGGATGGGGCCAGCAGCAGCACCGGCGGACGGCTATCGGGCAACCGCCGGAAAGTCTCGCTGCTCAGCACCAGCAGCAGATCGGCGTCCGGCTGGACGGCGGCGGCCGTCACCAGATTCACCTCATCCTTCATCAACTCGCCCAGCACCCGGACCAGTTCCAGGGCTTCGCCATCCGCACCGGCTACAACCTGAACCTTGGGCAGCGCCGCCGCCGCCAGGCTGGACATCAAACCGAACAGTAACAGCAAGGTCCGGATAAAACTCCCTGTCATCGGCGCCATTCCTTGTGCCTCCATCTCAGCCCCGGCCTTTATTCAAAGGCATAGGACAACTGCAGCCATAATCGGTCACGGGGTGCGCCATTTTCCTTGCGCAGCTCGTGATCGTCACTGACGCGGATCTGCCAGACCCCGGCCAGCTCCAGATCATGCCGGTTGGCGATGGACCACTTGTTGGCCAGCCGGAGATTCATCAGGTGCAGGTCGCGGGTATAGGTTTCAACCGCATTATTGAACAGGTGATTGTAAAACACATAGCCCAGACTGGCCTGATACCCTTCCGGGTGTTCGTACCAGAAGGTCAGGTTGCCGCTGTGCTTCGGCACGAACATGGTGTTGTCGTTCGTGCCGGTGATGTCATCGTACGCATAATTGCCCAGCACGCGCCATCCCGGCAAGGGCCGCCATTGGGTCGAGACTTCAAAACCGCGCTGCTCGTGACGCTCGGGCGGCGAGATGATGAAATTCTCGATTTCGAGGTTATGTTCGGCCAGATCAAGGGTGTCGTTGAACACGCGCACATCCACCGACAAATGCTCGGCCGGGAATTCGCCGTAATAGCCGACTTCCCGCGAAACGATTTTCTCGCTCTCGGCACCGGCGCTGCACACCACCTTTTGATGGCTGGGCGAATCAATGCAGGTCATGCCGTTCGGGACCCGGCCGACATAGAAAAAGGTGCCGTCATAGGCGCTCTGGGTGCGATCTTCAGTGGTTGTCCGGAACTCCCAGTCAGACTGGGACTCCTGCAAGTCCGGCGTCCGGTAAGCCACGGAAGACACCACCCGCAGGGTTTGCGTCGGGGCAAAACGCCAGTTCAGGGCGACACGCGGTGAAAAAAGCTCGCCGACGGTGTCATCATGCTCGTCCATCACCCCGACATTCAGCTTCCAGTCCGGACGGAACTGCCACTCGCCATGCGCAAACAGCCGCCATACCCCGTTCTCGACCCGCTTGCCGTTGAAGTAGTACTGCGACTCGCTGATTGACTCCTGAATGCCGCCGCCGAAAACCACCCGCAGTTCCGGGGAAAGGGTCCAGGTATCCTGGACTTCAAATTCCGTCCGGCTTTCATCGCTGTCGACGGCCGCCAGATAGACCTGCTTGGTGTAATAATCCGAATTGGAAAACAGGGTGCCGAGAAAGGCGTCAGTGCCGGTATTGATGGTCGGATCCGACAGGTACATGTTCCGGAAGTAGATGTACGGCCGGGACTGATCATTGCTCTTGCTCGCCACCCAGGCGTCAAAAACCGGCTGCGGCCCGAACAACTCCCCCTGTGAAATTTCACCGGCCAGCATCCCGACCAGCGACGGCAGCAGGCCGCTGCCGACATAACGCCGGTTGTACTCAAACAACTGGCGCAACTCCGGCAACATCAGGCCGGGATAGGTATTGACGCGCAAGGGCTCATTGGATTTGAAGCGCGTGTAATTGCCGCTGACCTGCAACTGATGCGTGGAAACCGCCTGATCAAAAGAGAACCCGGCATAATCCTGGGTCATCTCCGTATCGTGCGTGTCCAGGAATTCCAGGAAGCCGGTGTCTATGGCCTTGTTCTGCCCTTTCAACTCGGAGTGGCCGCCGCGAAAGGTCAATGACGCCTCGGAACCCAGGTCCCAGGCCAGCTTGCCGGTCACGGACTTCTGGCGTTTGCTATCCTGATAGTCACCGGTGCTGTTGCCGTTGCGATCCAGATATTGGGTATAACCCTCATCGCGGCGCTGGCTGACCGACAGCTGGCCGCTGACATCGCCGAAGGCCCCGCTGGCGCCGGCAAAGCTGTCCTGGATGCCGTTGCCGCCGGACCGGGTATAGGCGCGCAAGCGCGGCAGGTCGGCCGGGTGGCGGGTGATGATATTGACCACGCCCAGAAAGCTGTTCGCGCCATAGGCCGCCGCGTTGGGACCGCGGATGACTTCAATCCGGTCGATGTCCTCCAGCTCCACGGGAAAGCCGATCCAGTCGACATAGGCCAGGCTGGGCTGGTACACCGAGCGGCCGTCCACCAGCACCTGCATCCGCCGGGACATGTCCGCCGACGTCCCATGATAGCTGACAAACGCATTCCAGCCGGTGTCATAGCCCACCACCATGCCGGGCACCAGCCGCAACAACTCCGGCAGCTCCCGCGCGCCGGACTGCTCGATCATCTGGCGGTCAATCACGGTGATGGACGCGGGAGCGTCGGCAATGGACTGCCGGAGCCGGGTGGCGGAAAAGACCATCGGGATATCGGCATCGGTATCCGGAAGAAAAACATCGGCCGAAAAGGCGGTCGGAGCGGTAACGGTGGCAAGGATGGCAAGCGCTAACGGCCGGCTCATGGTTTTTTTCCCCTGATCTTATTTTGTTATACGCGCTTCGGGCGCTTCCTGAAGTCCTGGATAACCCGCTGCTTGCGGGTTTGCCGCGTATCGGCCGGATCCGGGCGACGATCCTTGAAGGGATTGTCACTGGTCTTGAACTCGATACGAATCGGCGTCCCCTGCATTTTTAACACTTTACGAAAGACATTCTCCAGATAACGGCGATAGTCCTTCGACACTGACTCGGTCTGGTTGCCGTGAATCACGAACACCGGCGGATTCTGCCCCCCCATGTGAGCATAGCGCAATTTGATGCGTCGTCCACCCACCAACGGCGGCTGGTGCGACTCCACGGCATCCTGCAATATCTGGGTCAGACGGTGAGTATTGATCTTGAGTGTCGCCGACTCATAGGCCCGGCGGATGGACGGATACAGATCGCCGACGCCGGTGCCGTGCAACGCGGAAATCAGGTGGATTTTGACGTACGGAATGAAGTCGAAGCGCAGTTGCATCGCCTGCTTGACCATGGTGCGGTCATATTCGGTCATGCCGTCCCACTTGTTGATCGCCAGCACTACCGCCCGGCCGCTTTCCAGTGCAAAACCCAGCATGTGCAGGTCCTGGTCGACGATGCCCTCACGGGCATCCAGCACCACCACCACCACATGCGCGTCCTTGATCGCCTGCAGGGTCTTGATCACCGAGAATTTCTCGACGGTCTCGTTGACCTTGCCGCGACGGCGCACGCCGGCCGTGTCGATCAGGGTGTACTTCTGCCCTTGGCGCTCATAGGGAATGTAGATGCTGTCACGGGTGGTGCCGGGCATGTCATAGACCACGACGCGCTCTTCACCCAGCAGGCGGTTGACCAGTGTCGACTTGCCGACATTGGGGCGGCCGACAATCGCGATCTTGATGCCGGTTTCCTCGACCGGCGCTTCCGCCTCGTCCTCGGGAAACGGCGCCAGCACATCGGACAGCAGCTGGTTCAGGCCGCGACCGTGACTGGCGGCCACGCAGAACATGCGTTCCGACAGGCCCAGACGGTGAAAGTCGGCCGCTGCCGCCTCCTCGTGCAGGCCGTCAATCTTGTTCACCACCAGAAAGAACGGTTTGTTCAGACGGCGTAACTCATCGGCGATCATCTGGTCCGAACCAAGCAGGCCTGCGCGGGCGTCGACCACGAACAGGACAATATCCGCCTCCTGGATGGCGCTGCGCGACTGCTCGGCCATGTAGGCGTCAATACCCTCGTCACTTTCCCCCAAGCCGCCGGTATCAATCACGATAAAGGATTTTTCTTCATGGCGCGCATCACCGTACTGGCGGTCGCGGGTCAGACCGGGCATGTCTGCCACCAGCGCATTCCGCGAGCGGGTGAACTGGTTGAACAGGGTGGACTTGCCCACATTGGGGCGGCCGATAAGGGCGATGACGGGCTTCATGAACGGAGTCTCGGAACGGAGCCGCACCGCCCGGTGCGGGCGGCCATGCGGCAAAAACAATCAATAGGGGGAATGATACCAGAGAGGACGGCAGGACTGCGCCTGCCGGTTGACCATTAACGGGGGGGAACAGCCGGAAGGGTCCAGCGCGAGGTCTTGCCCTTGCTGGTGGAAACCAGCAAATGCCCGCCATCCGCCAACAGGCCGGTGACCGCGCCGGAGGCCTGGATCCGGCCCAGCACATGACCGTCGGCCTGTGACAGGAAATGGACGTAACCATCGGCGTCGCCAACCGCCAGCACGCCGCCCGTCACGACTGGCGACACCACGCCGCGCCCGCGCAGGCCATCCTGACGCCAGACCGCCTTGCCGGTGGCGGCATCCACCGCGATGACCTGCCCCGCGGTATCGACAACATAAATATTGCCCAGGCCTTCCGCCGGGGCCTGCAAGGTCGAAACCTCATATTCCCAGATAGCGTCCGGGCGGTCACGCAGGTCGAACGCGGCCAGCTTGCCCTGATAGCTGCCGACATAGAGCTTTTCGTCGAAGGACACCAGCATGTCGCCGTCAATATCCACCAGACGGTCGACTTCGGTCCGGCCGCGCGGCGCGGCCACCCGGCTTTCCCAGCGGCCGGCGCCGGTCGACAATTCCAGCGCCACGATCTTTCCGGACGCGGCGGCGGCAATCACCTGATCACCGACCACCACCGGCATGGCATAGCCCCGGATGGATAATTGCGGCACCGGCA
>DASUIM010000312.1:0-2592 GCA_036279775.1 Fluviicoccus sp.
GCGCAACCAGTCGGCGTCGCCCAGCAGCGCCAGATTGGCCTTGTGCGCGTAGAGGGCATGGTGGCGGGGGTTGGGGGTCAGCACTACGGCGTCGGCCAGCCAGGCCTCGCGCAGGGCGGCAGCGGCGGAAGTGCTGAGGTCGAAGTCGGTGAGGCGGTTGTAGACCAGATCTAGACGGTCGGTTTCGTGCCATAACGCGCCATCGCGGTATGCCAGCATGGCCGGGTCGGCGATGATGACGCGGTAGCCACGGCTTTCCAGCAGACATCGCGCCAGCAGGAATTCCGGGTAAAGGTACTGGGATTCGGGATTCTCGTCGATGATGGCGAGGGTTTGCAGCGGGCGGGCTTCGCCGCGCTCCAGCCGCCATTCCTGTTCGAACATCCGCACCAGTGCATCTTGCAGTTCGGCATGCGATTCACCGGCCGGCAGCAGCGGGTTCATCACCTCGCAACAAGCCTGCTGCGCCTTGCGCAGGATCAGGTTCAGCCATGCCCCGCCCGCGTTGGTATTGATTTCGATCAGTTTCGGGCCGTCTTCCGTCACATGGAAGTCATAACCCATGAATGCGCCCCGGGCGGCGGTGGGGCGGCGGCTGATCACGGAAGTCTCGCCCAGCACGCGGCTTTGCCAGGCGGGCAGGGCGATGACGCGCTCGATGGCGGCGATCAGCGCCTGCATCTGGCGACGCTGTTCGGCGGAGACAAAGACAGTCACTTCGGCGAACAGGTGCGGGTGGGTTTCCAGCAATTGCCGGAACAGCGGACGGAACTCGGGGGCGCAGTCCAGTTCCTGCTGCAGCCGGTTGCGGTCGACGCTGAGGCAGTAGCAGTCGCGGTTCATCAGGTCGGCGAGCGAGGGCGTATTGTCGGAAGTCATGGCGGACCGGCTGGCAGCGGAAGTCAGCTTTCAACAGTAACGCAGAATGACTTGCGACCCAATCCCTTGAAACTTCCAAGGACATCCCCATAACACCCCCATCTTAATTCAGACCAGCCACATTGAGGTGCTGTAATGGCCGACCAACAAACCCCCGAGACCGAAAACACCGTCGCCGACGAAGGCCACATCGAGATCATGGAAACCGATGTCGAGGTGCTGAGCGCCCGCGTCGCTGAACTGGAGGCCCAGCTCAAGGACGCGCAGCTGCGCGCCCAGGCCGAGATCCGCAACATCCAGATGCGCGCCGAGCGCGAAGTGTCGAACGCCCACAAGTTCGGAGTCGAGAAATTCGCCGCCAGCCTGCTGGACGTCATCGACAACTTCGAGCGCGCGCTGGCCGCCGCCCCGCAGGATGACGCCACCAAGTCGCTGGTCGAAGGCCTGCAGCTCACTCATCGCGTCTTCCTGGATGCGCTGAAGAAGTTCCAGGTGGAGCAGGTCGACCCTGCCGGCCAGCCCTTCAACGCCGAGCATCACCAGGCCGTGGCCACCCAGCCAGCCGGTGAGGGAACCCCGGCCAATACGGTGGTGAACGTATTCCAGAAAGGCTACACCCTGTCCGGCCGCCTGCTGCGTCCGGCAATGGTGGTGGTGGCGCAATAAATTGTCCTTGAAAAAGCTGAGGGCATCGCCATATCAGCTTCAAGCCAAACGCTAACGAAACACCGGTTCCCCCGCAGGGCGGGTTGAACCGGAGATTCAAACCAAATTCTTCGGAGACATGACATGGGCAAGATCATCGGTATCGACCTGGGCACCACCAACTCCTGCGTCGCCATTATGGAAGGCGATCAGGTCAAGGTTCTGGAAAACGCGGAAGGCGCTCGCACCACGCCCTCCATCGTTGCCTACACCGAAAATGAAATCCTGGTCGGCGCGGGCGCCAAGCGCCAGGCCGTCACCAACCCCAAGAACACGCTGTTCGCGGTGAAGCGCCTCATCGGCCGCAAGTTCAAAGATGACGTGGTGCAGAAGGACATCAGCATGGTGCCTTACGCCATCGTCGGCGCCGACAACGGCGACGCCTGGGTGGAAGCGCGCGGCAACCGCATGGCGCCGCCGCAAATCTCGGCCGAAGTGCTGAAGAAGATGAAGAAGACCGCCGAAGACTACCTCGGCGAGCCGGTGACCGAAGCCGTGATCACCGTGCCGGCCTACTTCAACGACAGCCAGCGCCAGGCCACCAAGGACGCCGGCCGCATCGCCGGTCTGGACGTGAAGCGGATCATCAACGAACCGACCGCCGCCGCGCTGGCGTTCGGCATGGACAAGCGCGAAGGCGACCGCAAGATTGCCGTGTATGACCTGGGCGGCGGCACCTTCGACATCTCGATCATCGACATTGCCGACGTCGACGGCGAGCAGTCCTTCGAAGTGCTGGCCACCAACGGCGACACCTTCCTGGGCGGCGAAGACTTCGACCTGCGCCTGATCGATTACCTTGCCGACGAATTCAAGAAGGAATCCGGCGTCAACCTGAAGGCCGACGTGCTGGCCCTGCAGCGCCTCAAGGAAGCTGCCGAAAAGGCCAAGATCGAGCTGCCGTCGGCAGCCCAGACCGAAGTGAACTTGCCGTTCATCACCGCCGACAAGTCCGGCCCCAAGCATTTGATGAACAAGCTGTCGCGCTCCAAGCTTGAGAGCCTGGTC
>DASUIM010000313.1:0-3347 GCA_036279775.1 Fluviicoccus sp.
GGTGATGTCGCCGTTCGCCACCACGGGCACGGCGACGGCGTCCTTCACGGCGGCAATCGTCCCGTATTCGGCCGTCCCGCCGTAGCCTTGTTCGCGGGTGCGGCCATGCACCGTCAGCATCTGCACCCCCACGTTCTCGAAGGCGCGCGCGAGCCGCACCGCGTTGCGGTGCGGTTGCGACCAGCCGGTGCGCATCTTGAGCGTGACCGGCACGCCGTGCGGCGCGCAGGCCTGCACCACGGCCTGCGCAATGGCGATGGCCAGCGGCTCGTCCTGCATCAGCGCCGAGCCGGCCCACTTGTTGCAGACCTTCTTGGCGGGGCAGCCCATGTTGATGTCGATGATCTGCGCGCCGCGCTCGACGTTGAGGCGGGCGGCCTCGGCCATCATCGCCGGGTCATAGCCCAGGATCTGCACCGAGCGCGGTCCCGGCTCGCCTTCATGGTTGAGGCGGAAGCTGGACTTGGCGGTGTGCCACAGCCGTGAATCCGAGGTGACCATCTCCGACACGGTATAACCGGCTCCCTGGTCGCGGCAAATCTGCCGGAACGGACGATCAGTAACGCCCGCCATGGGGGCGAGGGCGATCGGGTCGATCCGGTACGGGCCGATGGCGACGGGGGAAAGCATGGATGGATGGTCAGGCCGGGGAAAACGGCGCGCATCATACCGCAAAGCGGCGGCAAGGGAGAGTGTTGTTTAAGCGAGATTTAAAATGAGTCACGCGCCCGCAACCCCACGGTCAGGATTTCAGGCGCGTTCGGGCGTTTCAGGGCAACAGCGGTTCCATTCGGTAGGAGGTAAAGCTGACGCCTGGCTTGGTGAGGGCCAATTCAATGTGAATCGGGGTGTCAGGCGGAATGCGCCGCAAATTGGAAAAGCCTTGGGGCAGGTATTCCTTGGGGGCAAATACCCGTCCGGCGACGATCGCGCCCTTCTTGTCCATCATGACCAGCTTCAGGGCCGGCAAGGGCTGGGTGAAGTCTGCGCGGTTAAAGAGGATGGCGTCCGCCTGCAAGGCATCCGCCAGTTCCGGATGCTTGCGGATGATCAATTTGCGGATGCTGAGCAGGCTGGCATCCGGTGGCGTGGGAAGCTTGCACTTCAGCGTATCGCACAGCAGGCTCATCTGCGGCCGCGTGGCCGGAGCAATCGCCAGCTTGTCAAAATTGAAATAGATGTACTGCGAAATCAACGCCAGCAAGGCCACCAGGCAGATCAGGGTCCAACTGATGTAGTAGCCCCAGTTGACGGACAGGTGACGGTGGTGGTGGATCTCGACCGGCAGGGAGGCTTGGCTGTGGGCAAGGGTCGGCGCGCCGTTGCTGTTGAGGAAGTTAAGCAGGTCGTCGTCGGAATTGCCCGAATGGCCTTCCCCGGCCTTCTCGGCGTCTTGACGGCGGCCCTGACGAGATGCGTCGGCCTGACCGGGCGGCGTAACCTGGGCCGGCTGCTGGCGGGGCGGCTGGCCCCTGGCCGGCTCCTCCCGGGAAGGTTCTTCACGCGGCGGCAGTTTGCCCTTCTTGTTCGGGTTCACCACCTCCATGCTGTAGTTCTTGGCCTGTTCCTTTTTCTCTTCCTCGGCAATTTCGGACAGCAGGGCGGTCGCCCAGCTGTCGTCGGCGGCATCCTTGATCTTTTCGACTTCGCCCGGCCCGCGCAGTTGGTGGCCTTCGCTGGGCTTGTCCTGCCAGGCTTCGTGCAGCATGTCGCTCAATTCGTCGTCGAACAAGGGTTTCTTGGTCTTGGCGGGCGCGGCGGCTTTGGGTTCGGGGGCAGGCGGCGGCGCGGGTTGGACCGGCGCGGTTTCTGCTATCGGGGTGTCGGTCTCCGCGGCTGCGGCTTCCGCTTGGCCGCCGATCAGATTAAACGCCCAGGAGTCATCCTCCAGCTTCTTCTTCTTGGCGCGCTGGCCGATGGGCTGGTCCTCCGGCTTGCTGACTGCGCTTTGGGTCTTGGCGACAATCGGCGGGGCGACGGGTTGTCCTCCGGGCGTCGGAGCGGGGGCCGCCGGGGCCGATTTCGGCGCGGACGCCGGTTTGGCCGCATCGCCGGTCACGATATTCTGGTCAGCCCGGAAAACCTGCAGACAGGAGCCGCAACGCACGTGGCCGCCACGGGCGGCCAGCTGGGCGTCGGTAATGTTGAATACACTGTTACAGAACGGGCAACGTGTCTGTTTGGTTTCGCTCATATTCCCTCAAGCTCCGGGCTCTGGTTCCACGTTCTGTCAGCGGTTTGCATGACGCTTGCCGGAAAGACGGCACCAGTTCTCTTCTTTTGTCTGGAGTGTATCAAGGCTGAACCACGGCGAGTAGGCTTTTTGCAGGTCTTCCACCTGCGTGGTGATAATGCCGGAGACGGCCAGGTCGCCATTGTTCGCGGTCAATTGTGCCAGCACCGGGGCCAGTTCGGCCAGAGGTCCGGCCAGAATATTGGCAACGACCACATCGGCTTCGACTTGTGGCATGTCGTCGGGGAAATACGTGGTCAGCCGGTCGGCGACGCCGTTGCGTTCGGCGTTGTCGCGGGTGGCTTGCAGGGCTTGCGGGTCAATATCCACACACCAGGCCTGACGCGCGCCCAGCAGCAGCGCGGCGACGGCAAGGATGCCCGAGCCGCAGCCGTAGTCGATCACGGTCTTGCCTTGCAGGTCCAGCTTGTCCAGCCATTCCATGCACAGCGCGGTGGTGGCGTGGGTGCCGGTGCCGAAGGCCAGACCGGGGTCCAGCAGCAGGTTAATGGCGTCCGGCCGCGGCGGCGGTGTCCAGCTGGGCACCACCCACAGGCGGTCGCCGAAGCACATCGGATGGTAATGATCCATCCAGGCGCGTTCCCAGACCTGGTCTTCCAGGATTTCGACGCGGTGAGGCGGCAGCGGCCGACCCAGCTCGGCAGCCACGTATTCGAGGATGGCGTCCATTTCCGAGTCGGGGGTGAACAGGGCGACGACGCGGGTGGCGTCCCACAGCGGGGTGGTGCCCAGCGGCGGTTCGAACAGCGGCTGGTCGGCGGCGTCTTCCAGCATCACCGCGCCGGCGCCGACCGACTCCAGGATTTCTTCAATACGTTCGGCATCAGCCTTGTTGGTTTCGATCTTCAGTTGCAGCCAGGGCATGGATATATCCGTCAGGAACAACCGCGCCGTTCGGGGCGCGGGAGATGGGGCGTGTCAGTGGTTCATCCCGAGCTTTTTCTCGAGATAATGGATGTCGACGGCGCCGGCGCAAAAACCGGCGTCGCGCAGGATTTGCTCGCGGTGCAGCGGAATGTTGCTGCGGATGCCTTCGACCACGATTTCATCCAGGGCGTTGCGCATGCGTTGCAGCGCGATGTCGCGGCTGGGG
>DASUIM010000314.1:0-20826 GCA_036279775.1 Fluviicoccus sp.
TCGCCGGGACTGGCAATGGCGAAACCGGCTTCAATGACATCCACCCGCATCCGCTCCAACGCCTTGCCAATGCGCACCTTTTCTTCAAGGGTCATCGACGCACCGGGGCTTTGCTCGCCATCACGCATGGTGGTATCAAAAATAATCAGTTTGTCTTTGCTCATGACCAAAGCTCACAAAATAGGCACAAAGGTTTGGAATTGCTGGTCTTGTCGGAGGCGGAAACGCGAAAGGAGGTCTGCCCGGAAGGGCAACAGTTACAGACATGCGGAATTCAGGTCAGTCTGGCCGCTTTCATCGAAAGAACAACAGGTTGGAATCGTGTTCGGATGACTATAGCCAGACTGGGGGATTTTGCCAACAGTTTTCAGGGGGCCTCGACCTGGGCGGTCTGGTTGGCCGCACCACCGGCGCTGCTTTGTTTGCCCGCCTTGTTGCGTTGCAGGATCTGGTCACGCATCCATTCACCCACGCACAGGCGCAGTTCGTCCATTTCACCAATGGTCATGGAGTCGCGGGCATCCTCATCAGCGAATTTGTTCGCCAGCTGACCGCAAGAATCCGCAGAAGCTTGGGGGGCATGAAGAGACGCCACCAACAGAGCTGTAGTAAACATGCGCATGACTTCCCCGTCGTTTGTTATTTGTTGTTGGTCTTTGGTATCGACGGGCATATTGTAAGTCAAGTCAGGCCGACTTGCCTACAAAAGGTACTGTTTGGCCGACGAAATGCATTGCCGGCCTGAAAACAGCCTTGCTCCCGCTCACTATCTGGGGTGAAACAACTTTTAGCATAAGGGACAGCTGAACGGCAGGCAAGCCCCGGCCGCAACCATGAAAAAGGGGCGCTTGTGGCGCCCCTTCGGGAACAACGATCGGATAGACCGCTATTACATCATGCCGCCCATGCCGCCGTCAGGCATCGCCGGGGCTGCCGGCTTGTCTTCGGGGATGTCGGTGATCATGCACTCGGTGGTCAGCATCAGCGCGGCCACCGAAGCGGCGTTTTCCAGTGCAGTGCGGGACACCTTGGCCGGGTCCAGGATGCCCATGGCGATCATGTCGCCAAACTCGCCGGACGCGGCGTTGTAACCGAAGTTGCCCGAGCCTTCCTTGACCTTGTTCAGGATCACGGAGGCTTCGTCACCGGCGTTGGTCACGATCTGGCGCAGCGGGGCTTCCATGGCGCGACGCAGGATGTTGATACCGGCGGTCTGGTCGTCATTGTCGCCCTTCAGGGTTTCCAGGACCTTGACAGCACGCACCAGGGCAACACCGCCACCGGCTACCACGCCTTCTTCCACCGCGGCGCGGGTAGCATGCAGGGCGTCATCCACGCGGTCCTTCTTTTCCTTCATTTCGATTTCGGTGGCGGCGCCAACCTTGATCACGGCAACACCGCCAGCCAGCTTGGCCACACGCTCTTGCAGCTTTTCCTTGTCATAGTCGGACGTCGCTTCCTCGATCTGCACGCGGATGGTCTTCACGCGGGCTTCGATGTCGTCCTTCTTGCCTTCACCGTCAATGATGGTGGTGTTTTCCTTGGAGATGATGACGCGCTTGGCGCGGCCGCAGTCGTGCAGACCGGCCTGTTCCAGGTTCAGGCCGATTTCCTCGGAAATCACCTGGCCGCCGGTCAGGATAGCAATGTCCTGCAGCATGGCCTTGCGACGGTCGCCGAAGCCCGGAGCCTTGACGGCGCAGACCTTGACGATACCGCGCATGCTGTTCACCACCAGGGTGGCCAGCGCTTCGCCTTCCACGTCTTCGGCGATCAGCAGCAGCGGCTTGCCGGACTTGGCGACGCCTTCCAGCACCGGGATCATTTCACGGATGTTGGAAATCTTCTTGTCCACCAGCAGGATGTACGGGCTGTCCAGCTCGGCGGTCATGGAGTCTTGCTTGTTGATGAAGTACGGGCTGATATAGCCGCGGTCGAACTGCATGCCTTCGACCACGTCCAGCGTGTCTTCGAAGCCGGAGCCTTCTTCAACAGTGATGACGCCTTCCTTGCCGACTTTATCCATGGCCTGGGCAATCAGGTCACCGATGGTGGTGTCGGAATTGGCGGAAATGGAACCGACCTGGGCAATGGCCTTGTTGTCGGTGCAAGGCGTGGAAATGGCCTTGATCTCGGCGACAGCGGCGCGCACGGCCTTGTCGATGCCGCGCTTCAGGTCCATCGGGTTCATGCCGGCGGCGACAGCCTTCAGGCCTTCGTTCAGGATGGACTGGGCCAGCACGGTGGCGGTGGTGGTGCCGTCACCGGCGACATCTGCAGTCTTGGAAGCCACTTCCTTGACCAGCTGGGCGCCCATGTTCTCGAACTTATCCTTCAGCTCGATTTCCTTGGCGACGGACACGCCGTCCTTGGTGATGTGTGGTGCACCGTAGGACTTGTCGATGACGACATTGCGGCCCTTGGGACCAAGGGTAACCTTGACGGCGTCAGCCAGGATGTTCACGCCGTTGATCATTTTCTGGCGAGCGGAGTCACCGAATTTTACGTCTTTAGCAGCCATGATTCTCAACCTCTACAAAACAGGAAAACAGGGGAAACGATCAGCCTTCGAGCACGGCGAAGATTTCGGACTCTTTCATGATCAGCAGCTCTTCGCCGTCGACCTTGACGGTGCTGCCGGCGTACTGGCCGAACAGGACCTTGTCACCCACCTTCAGATCGAGGGGACGCACTTCACCGGCTTCGGTAATCAGGCCGTTGCCAACAGCAATCACTTCACCTTGCGAGGGCTTTTCAGCGGCGGAACCGGGCAGCACGATGCCACCGGCGGTCTTGGTTTCTTGTTCAACGCGTTTGATAACCACACGGTCATGCAAGGGACGGATTTTCATCGTTCGCTCTCCACTTTGCGATATTTACACAGGATTGTCTGGGGTCGCCGGGGTCATGCCCCGGACGATTCACCCACCCCATGAATGGTTATGGGCGGGACTGAGGGGGAAATGGGGATGTCTTCAGGGGCTTCAAGGGGCATTTGAAAAAAAATGCCCCGGCTTGCTGGAGCCTATTGGCCCTGGTGATCGATGCGCTTGACCTCGGTTTCGGGTTTCACTTCCCGGGCTTCGCCATCAAAAATCTGGGAATTGTCGTGGCTGAACGGGGAACCCTGCCCGAATGGACCACCCTGGCCAAACGGCGACTGGCCGCCGCCGAAGCCGCCCATCATCATGAAGCCCTGTCCGCGGCCCTTGAGGGCGGCGGACAGTTGCCCGCGCATCTGCGCCTGCACCGGCGGCAACAGCAACAGCACACCAATGCCATCCGTAATGACGCCCGGCACGATGAACAAGAAACCGGCCAGCGCGGTGCACATGGCGGCCAGCAAGTCGGCGGACATTTCCGGCGGCTGGCCGGACTGCATCTTCGCCATCTGCGGCACCAACACCTGGGTGGAACTGCGCATCAGCTGGCGGCCGACGAAGAAGGCCATGACAAACCACAGCAACAGCATCCAGCCGCCGATCTGCTTGCCCAGCCAGATGCTGAGGATGATTTCGGCGACCGGGATCGCCAGCAAAAGCAGGCCTTTCATTCAGGGGTTTCTCCGGTACGGGCGGATTTCAACAAGGCGACCAGGGTCTGGCGCACCTCCAGCGGGGTGCTGACCGGTCGGGGGAAGCGAATATACACGATCCGGTCGCCCAGCCGCAGATGGAAGCCGTCGCCATCAATCCCGGTCATGACCGGTACAGCCCCCTCCGGCAGCTCAATTCCGGCCTGACGACAGTATAACGGCAAGGCATCGGCATGATCGTCATTCATGTGTTGCACCATGTCCGTTTCAGCCGCGCGGTCAAAGGGATTGGCTGCCGGCAAGTCGGGCCCTTCCACCCACGCCACCTTGGCAAACCCGGCGATGAAGTGCGCCCGCACCGGCTGCAAGCGCCAGAAATTGAAATCGTAGATGCGGTGGAAGTCCCGTGTTTGGGGAAAGAAGCGGTAATAGCGTTCCGCCGCATCATCGATATCGGCCTCGGGCAACGGCTCCAGATGCCCCGCGATACTGATGCGCGGACTGGCCTGGACATCACAGCCCTGCCCCTGCACAAACAAGGACACCCGGTCATCCTGCCGCACATGCTGCGTATGCCGCGCCAGCCGGGAAATCAGCAGCAACGGCCGCCCCGCCGCATCCAGGCAATAGGGAACGGCAGACGCCAGCGGAAATCCGGCTACCGGTTCCTGACCCAGTGTGGCCAGCACGGCCTGGGTGGACGACTGCATCAGCAAACGGGCATCGCGCACAGCGCTCATGACGGTATATTCCCTGTAAAAAAATCCCGGCCAGCCTAACACAAATGCGCATTTTGCTTTACCCTGCAAGGCTCCAGAGCCGGGCTGAACGCACCGGCCGTCGTGACAAAAATACGGAACCCGGACCCCATGAGCGAGAACTCTCCCGCCCTGCGCGAAGCCATTTTCAACAAGCGGATGCTGATCTGCATTTTTACCGGCTTCAGTTCCGGCCTGCCGTTGTTTGTCTTCATCAACCTGCTGCCCGCCTGGATGAATGACGCCCATGTCGACATCAAGGCCATCGGTCTGATGGCGCTGCTGCAGGTGCCGTATATCGCCAAGTTCCTGTGGGCGCCGCTGCTGGATCACTTCAAGATTGGTCAGTTCGGCCGGCGGCGCGGCTGGATGATACTGCTGCATGTGCTGCTGATTGCAGCGCTGGGCCTGATGGGAACCTTGAACCCGGCCACCGAGATCGGCCTGATCAGCGTGGTCGGCATTGCCGTCAGCTTCCTCAGCGCCTCGCTGGACATCGCCATTGACGCCTACCGCCGCGAGCTGCTGCCGGACAACGAACTGGGTCTGGGCAACACCATCCACGTCAACGCCTACAAGCTGGCGGGACTGATTCCCGGCTCGCTGGCGCTGTATCTGTCCGATACCGGTCTTGCCTGGCCGACGGTGTTTATCGTGGTGGCGCTGTTCATGCTGCCGGGCCTGGTCATGTCGCTGGTGGTGGCCGAGCCGCAACTGAAACAGTTGCCGCCGCGCACGCTGGATGCCGCCATCATCCTGCCTTTCAAAGAGTTCTTCACCCGCCACGGCGCGTTGGCGGCGTTGGAAGTACTGCTGTTCATCTTCCTGTTCAAGCTGGGCGACAGCCTGGCCACCTCCCTGGCCACGAAGTTCTATCTGGACATGGGCTTCTCGAAGACGGAAATCGCCATCATCGCCAAGAACGCAGGGCTATGGTGCGGCATTATCGGCGGCATCCTCGGCGGCATCTGGATGATCAAGCTGGGCATCAACCGGGCGCTGTGGCTGTTCGGCGCGGCGCAACTGGCGGTGATTCCGCTGTTCGCGTGGCTGTCCATGGTCGGTCACGACCCGATGGTGCTGGCCACCGTGGTCGGGGCAGAAGCCTTTGGCGTCGGACTGGGCACCGCGGCCTTTGTCGCCTTCATCGCCAAAAGCACCAACCCGCTTTATACCGCCACCCAACTGGCGCTGCTGACAGCGCTGGCGGCGGTTCCCCGTACTGTCATCAACGCCTATGCCGGATTCATGGTGGAGGGGTTGGGCTGGACCAATTTCTTCTGGATCTGCACCCTGCTGGGGATTCCGGGCATGCTGATGCTGTTCCGCGTTGCTCCATGGAAGGAAGCCGCCACCGAAGAGACACAAAAAGCCTGAATTGAAGATTTGTCTTTTCAGGAATCTTGTGCTGTATTTGCTTTAACAACCAGAATAAAAAGGACAAAGACATGAACCACTCCCGTTCGCTGCTGGCCATGGCCATCCTCGCCCTGCCGGGCCTCTCCCAGGCCTCGGGCTTTTCCCTGAACGAACAGGGTATCAAGAGCCTGGGAACCGCCCTCGCCGGACGCGCTTCTACCGCTGCGGATGCCACCACGCTTTACAGCAATCCGGCAGGCATGTCCCGGCTGACCGGCACACAGATGAGCGGCAACCTGACGCTGATCGACGCCCCCGCCGACATCGAAAACCCCTCCGGCACCCCCGCAACCGGCACCAACAACGGTGACATGGTTCCGCTGACCGTGGTCGGCAGCAGCTTTGCCACCAAGCAGATCAACGACAGTTTCCATGCCGGGATCGGCGTTTATGCCCCGTTCGGGCTGGCGACCAATTATGAAGACAGTTTCCAGGGCCGCTATTTCGGGGACAAGAGCAAGGTGAAGGTGGTAGCGCTCCAACCCACAGCCAGCCTGCAGCTGACACCGGAAGTGTCAGTGGGTCTCGGCCTGGTGATCAGCAAGATCGAAGGTACGCTGTCCAGCCAGGTTTCGCCGATGGCGCCCGGCAGCCAGTTGATGATCGAAGGCGATGACATGGGCACCAGCTTCAACTTCGGTGTGCTGGCAGCGGTCAGCGAGGATACCCGGGTCGGCGTCGCCTTCCACAGCCGCACCAGCTATACCCTCACCGGCACCACCACGGTAACCAACCTGCCGACCGTGACGGGCAAGGCCGTGGCCGTCTATGATGCTTCGCTGGATATCGCCACGCCCGCTTCGTGGGATATTTCGCTGACCCATAAGCTGAACTCCGATGTGACCCTGCAAGTCCTGGCCTCCCAGACCCAATGGGGCGTCATCAAGGATCTGGTCATTCACAACACCGGGGCAGGCCCCCTCTCGACCATCAAGGAAGAACTGAACTGGCATGACTCCTGGCTCTACAGCATCGGCGCCGACTGGAAGCTCAATGACAGCCTTACCGTGCGCGGCGGCATCGGCCACGATGAAACCCCCATCAATTCGCATGACCGCAGCGTCCGCGTGCCCAGCAACGACCGCGACTACGCCACCATCGGCCTCAGCTACAAACTGACTGACAGCATGTCGATGGATGCCGCCTACGAGTTCATCAAGGAAGACGAGTCCCCCATCAACCGCAGCAATCCCGCTTTCGGCACCGCTTATGCGGCCACCTACAAAGGCGTTGCCCATATCCTCGGCGTTCAGCTGAACCTGAGCTTCTGACCCGCAAGACCCGCCGGCATTCTCCGGCGGGTCTTGACTTATGTCCTTGCGCCCAAGCGGCAAACCCCCTACCATGCCGCCTGCCTGCAGGTGTCCGTACATTCGTACGGTTTGTCAACACTACACGCTGACAAACGGGAAACTGGTGAAACGCCAGTGCTGCCCCCGCAACGGTATGCATGTATGTCGGTTTCAGTGACCACTGTCTTCGGATGGGAAGGTGAAACCGGCGGCCCTCAGGGGCGACATGCAAGCCCGGAGACCGGCCTGAAGGCATGAGCGTCAACCATTCCGGTTGACTGTCACCCTGTTTGCGGGGATCCAAACAGCTGGAGCTATCATGTTCAAGCCTTCCATTCTGGCGGCCGCCGTGGCTGCCTGTTCGTCATTGCCTGTTATTGCCGAAACCACCCTGCCCACGCAGGTCATTACCGCTACCCGTACCGTTGCCTCGGTGGATGAAACCCTTGCCGGAGTGCAGGTCATCAACCGGCAAACCCTGGAACAGCATCAGGGACAAGATCTGGGCGACATCCTGCGCTTCACCACCGGGCTGGACATTGCCCGCCTCGGCGGTTTCGGGGGGCAGACATCCACCTTCATGCGCGGGACTGAAAGCAACCATACGCTGATCCTGATCGACGGCGTGCGCATCAATTCCGCCACCTCCAGCCAGGGCAACATCCAGAACCTGGTGCTCAGCGATATCGAGCGCATCGAAGTCGTCAAGGGCCCGATGTCCACCCTGTATGGCTCGGACGCCATCGGCGGCGTGATCAATATCATCACCCGCACGCCGGAAAAAACCGAGACCCGCGCCAGCCTCAGCTCCGGCGAGCATCAATTGGTCAACGGCGGTGTCAGCCAATCCTGGAAAAGCGGCAGCCTGACGGCCTTGGCCGATATCAGCAGCCTCTATACCGATGGCTATCCGATTGTGGAGCAAAGCACGCTGCCGCGCGGATACCGGAATACCGGCGGCCATCTCAAGCTGGGCTATGACCTGAACGGCACCCGGCTGGGGCTGTCCGTCCGCGAGAATCGCGGCACGGCGGAATACCTGAACTTCGGCACGCCCGCCACTCAGGATTTCCTGAACCGGATCATTGCCGTCAGTCTGGATCGCGATTTCGGAGATGCCGTCAGAACCCAGTTGCGCTTCAGTCAGATGAATGACGACATCGACCAGAATGAAAGCACAGCCATTGCCGATACCCGTCAACGCCAGCTGGATTGGCAGAACACCCTCGTACTGGGTGACGGCAACACGCTGATCGCCGGTCTGACCCGCACCGATACCGATGCACAATACGACAACGGCTTCGGCACGCTATACGACAAGGAACAAAGCAGCACCGCCATTTACCTGCAGGACCAGATCAAGTTCCAGAACCTGACGGCGCAACTGGCGGGACGCCATGAACGCTACGATTCATTCGGCAATCACAGTACCGGCAATATCGGCCTGGGCTATCGTTTTGCCGAAGGGCAACAGGTGTACTTCAATGCCGGGACAGCGTTCAAGGCCCCGGACCTGAACGAACTCTATGGCTTTGGCGGCAACGTGAACCTGAAACCGGAAAGTTCGGAATCCCTGGAACTGGGCAGCAAACACCAGCTGGGCCAATGGCAAGTCCAGACCGCATTTTTCCAGACCCGGATTGAAGACCTGCTGTCGTGCGTCGGGGCCTTCCCCTGCCTCAACATCAATGTCGACAAGGCGAAGATTCAGGGGACGGAACTCAGTATCGACTGGCAGGACGACGGTTTCCGCGCCGGAGCGCGGGCCGGATACACCCATGCCCGGGATGAAAACACCGGCGATGATTTGCTGAGACGTCCCCGCCGCAGCCTGGCGGTCAACGGCGGCTATGCGGTCAAGGCTTGGGGGATTAATGCGGAAGTGCTGGCCAAGAGTCACGCCTGGGACGCCCCGGTGTTCGGCAGTACGGTCTATCGCCGCTTGTCCGGCTATGCGACCACCAATCTTCAGGGCTACCTGCAACTGCAGCCGAATGTGCGTCTGGCGCTGAACCTGGAAAATATTGCCAAAAAAACCTATGGCTACGCCTATTCCGGCGCCAGCGCCCGCTACACCGGCACGCCGCGTACGGCTTCCCTGAGCGCCCATGTGACCTTCTAACCGGTCACGGAACGCGCTATTTTACAGGCCGTTGCAAAACGGCCTTTTTTTATCCGCGAGGACAAAGCACATGGGAAACCGGCTTTCAAAAATCTATACCCGCACGGGTGATGACGGTACCACCGGCCTCGGCGACGGCAGCCGCATCCCCAAGGACTCCCTGCGCGTCGAAGCCTACGGCACCGTCGACGAACTCAACAGCCAGGTCGGCCTGCTGCGATCCGAACTGGCCTCTGATCACCCAAGCCAGACTTTGCTGTCACGCATACAGCATGAGTTGTTCGACCTGGGGGGTGAGCTCTGTATTCCCGGCTATAGCCTGATCAAGGAAGAAGGCATCGAAAGACTCGAGAACGGCATCGACGCCCTGAACGAACACCTGCCCCCGCTCAAGGACTTCATCCTGCCCGGCGGCAGCCGCGCCGCCAGCCTGGCGCATGTCGCCCGCACGGTCTGCCGCCGCGCCGAACGCCGGGTGCAAAGCCTCAGTCGCGCGGAAGAACTATCTCCGCTCGGACTGAAATACCTGAACCGGCTGTCGGATTACCTGTTTGTCCTGGCGCGGACGCTGGCGCGCGAGAACGGCGGGCAGGAAGTCTTGTGGCAGCGCCAGTAGCGGAACCGCTACCGGCGCTTTTGAGGGGCCGGATTAAAGCAGCAACACGCGGATATCCGCCAGCACCGCCGACAGCCGCGCCGTGAACCGCGCGGCATCGGCTCCGTCGATCACCCGGTGGTCATAGGACAAGGACAAGGGCAACATCAGCCGGGGCACGAAGGCCCCGCCGTCCCAGACCGGCTTGGTGGCGGCGCGGGACACACCCAGAATCGCCACTTCCGGCCAGTTCACGATCGGGGTGAATGCCGTGCCGCCAATACCGCCCAGGGAGGAAATGCTGAAGGTGCCGCCCTGCATCTCGGCCGGTGACAACTTCTTGTCACGGGCCTTGGCGGACAACTCCCCCATTTCCTGCGCAATTTCCCGTACCGACTTGCGGTCGGCATCGCGGATGACCGGAACGACCAAGCCGTTCGGGGTATCAACCGCTACACCGATATGGATATATTTCTTCAGGATCAGGGTCTGGCCATCGGTCGCCAGCGAGGCATTGAACCGGGGAAACTCCTGCAGTAAACGCGCGCAAGCCCGCACCAGGAACGCCAGCACCGTCAGATTGACGCCCTGCTTCTTCATCACATCCTTCTGCGCCTTGCGGAAAGACTCCAGCTCGGAAATATCAGCTTCATCAAACTGGGTGACATGGGGGATATGCACCCAGGCCCGATGCAGGTTCTTCGCCGACAATGCCTGGATTCGGGAAAGCGGCTGCGCCTCCACGACGCCCCACTTTGCAAAATCGATTTCCGGCAGCGGCGGCAAGCCCGGGCTCTGCGTCGCGGCGGCTGGCGTCACCGGAGTTGGCGCAGCCGTCAACGATTGCTTGACCCAGGCAAAAACATCCTCTTTCAGAATGCGCCCTTTGGGGCCGGTGGCTGGAACCCTGGACAGATCGACGCCCAGTTCGCGTGCCATCCGCCGCACCGCCGGACCGCAATGCACGGATGCCGCCGCTACCGCAGGCGGCGCCGATACGGCGATTGTCGGTCTCACCGGCTCGGCCGCTGATCGCTCCGGAACCGGAGACGACACCTCAGCTGGCTCCGGCGCGGGGGTGAACACCGGCCCGGAGCCTGTCTCCGTTTCCACCTGCAGCAACAAGACGCCCTGGCTGACCGCATCCCCAACCTTCACGGCAACCGAGCGGACGACACCGGCAATCGGAGACGGCACCTCCATGGTGGCCTTGGCCGATTCCAGCACCATCAGCGGCGTATCCACCGCCACGATCTGGCCAGGGCTGACCAGCAGTTCGATCACATCAGCGCTATCCGAGCCGATATCCGGCGCAACCACGGGTTGCACCGACATCACTCCTGGCGGCGCAACAAGGGTTGGCGCGACCACCGGCGGTGACACAATGACAGGCGCGGCGGCTGGAGCGGCCGGTGTCTCAACCGCTCCGGTTTCGACGGAAATCAGGGGGGTTCCCTCGGCAACAGGATCTCCAATCCGGATCAGCACCTCGCCCACCACGCCCTCCACGGGACACGGCACCTCCATCGTCGCCTTGGCCGACTCCAGCACCACCAACGACATTTCCCGATGAACCCGCTGGCCGGGCTTGACCAGAATCTCAATGACTTCCGCCTTGTCGGCTCCCGGATCCGGCGCTTTGACAACCTGCAACATGGACAGCTCTCCGATCAGACCGACAGGGCAAAGGGTTTTTCAGGATTGATTCCGAAACGTTCAATGGCGTCCTGCACCATGGTGCGGCCGACCACGCCGTCATCAGCCAGCGCATTGAGCGCGGCAATGGCGATGAAGTAACGGTTGACCTGGAAGTGCGTCCGCAATTGCTCACGGCTGTCGGAACGGCCGAAACCATCCGTGCCCAAGGTGATGAACGGCATCCCCGACGGCAGGAACGGGCGGATCTGCTCAGCGACAATCCGCATGTAATCGCTGGCCGCCACGATGGCACCCTTGACGCCGCGCAGCTGGCGGGAAACCCAGGGAATGCGGGCCTCTTCCAGCGGATGCAAGTGATTCCAGTGCTCGCAGGCCAGCGCTTCCTTGCGCAGTTCATTGAAGCTGGTAACGCTCCAGACCGAAGCGCGGATGCCATAGACGTTAAACAGCAGTTCGGCGGCGGACTCGACCTCGCGCAGGATAGCGCCGGAACCCAGCAGGCTGACTTCGTGGCTGTGTCCCTGCGGAGCGGGCTTCAGCAAATACAGCCCGCGTCGAATCCCTTCCTCGGCCCCGACCGGCATCGGCGGATGCGGGTAGTTCTCATTCATCGTCGTCAGGTAATAGAACACGCGCTCGTTCTGCTGATACATGCGGCGCAGGCCGTCCTGAACGATCACCGCCAGCTCGTAGGCATAGCAGGGATCATAGGCCACGCAATTCGGAATGGTGCTGGCCAACAAGTGAGAATGGCCGTCCTGGTGCTGAAGACCCTCCCCGTTCAGTGTGGTGCGGCCGCTGGTGGCCCCGATCAGAAAACCCTGGGCCTGGATGTCCCCTGCAGCCCAAGCCAGATCACCAATGCGCTGGAAGCCGAACATCGAATAGAAGATGTAAAACGGTAACATCGGGTAATCATGCATGCTGTAGGCGGTGCCGGCCGCCATCCAGGCGCTCATGGCGCCCGCCTCGTTAATGCCCTCTTCCAGAATACGGCCCTTCTTGTCCTCCTTGTAGAACATCATCTGTTCGGAGTCTTCCGGTGTGTACAACTGGCCGACATGGGAATAAATACCCAGCTGACGGAACATGCCCTCCATGCCGAAAGTGCGCGCCTCATCCGGCACGATCGGCACCACCCGCTCACCCAGCCCCTGCATCTTGACCAGCACATTCAAGACCCGGACAAATGCCATCGTGGTGGAAATCGGGCGTTCGGAACCTTGCATGACAGCGGAAAAAGCCTCCAGCGGCGGTACCTCCAGACTGACATTACCCGGCTTGCGCACCGGCAGATAGCCGCCCAGTTGCTGTCGCCGCTCATGCATGTAGCGCAGTTCCGGACTGTTGTCCGCCGGACGGTAAAACGGCACCTTGACCAGGTCTTCATCCGTAAACGGCATGTCAAAGCGATCGCGGAAGGCCTTCAACGACTCGACATCCAGTTTCTTGATCTGGTGCGATTTGTTGACCCCTTCCGCCATGCCCGTGCCGTAGCCTTTGACCGTCTTGGCCAGGATGACCGTCGGCTGGCCCTTGTGCGCCATGGCGCGTGCGTAAGCGGCATATACCTTGTAAGGATCATGGCCGCCGCGATTCAGCTGGTAGACCTCCTCATCGCTCATCCCCGCCACCATCTCGCGCAACTCGGGGTACTTGCCGAAGAAGTGCTCGCGGGTATAGGCGCCGCCATGGGTCTTGAAGGCCTGGTACTCACCATCCACACACTCTTCCATCCTGTGTCTCAGCACGCCGTTGGTGTCCTTGGCCAGCAGCGGATCCCACTTCCGGCCCCACACCACCTTGATCACATTCCAGCCCGCGCCGCGGAAGACCGACTCCAGTTCCTGAATGATCTTGCCATTGCCACGCACCGGACCATCCAGGCGCTGCAGGTTGCAATTGATGACAAAGATCAGGTTATCCAGTTTCTCCCGCCCGGCCAGTGCGATCGCCCCCAATGACTCCGGCTCGTCCATTTCGCCATCGCCAAGGAAAGCCCAGACCTTGCGCCCCTGATCCGGCATCAACTCTCGGTTGATCATGTACTGCATGACGTGGGCCTGATAAATGGCCTGTATCGGGCCGAGCCCCATCGATACCGTCGGAAATTGCCAGTAATCGGGCATCAACCACGGATGGGGATAACTGGACAGCCCCTTTTCGTTCACCTCGCGGCGGAAACCATCCAGTTGATCCTCACTGATCCGTCCCTCCAGATAGGAGCGAGCATAAATACCCGGGGCGGAGTGTCCCTGGTAATAAATCAGGTCGCCGCCGAAATTGGCGCCAGGGGCGCGGAAAAAGTGATTGAAACCGACATCATACAAGGTAGCGCTGGAGGCAAAAGTGGCGATATGCCCACCCAGCTCATCTTCGTTGTCATTGGCGCGCATCACCATCGCCAGCGCATTCCAGCGGATCAGTGAGCGGATGCGGCGCTCCATGTACGGATCACCGGGCATGGGCTGTTGCTCATCAACGGCAATTGTATTGACGTATGGGGAGTTAAGCCGGGACAGGCTGACACCATAGGTTTGGGCATGGGCATTCAGGGTTTGCAGGATGAAGCGGGCACGGTCCGGCCCCTCCCGCTCCACCAGGGAAGCAAATGCCTCCAGCCACTCATCCGTTTCCACGGGGTCATTGTCGTTGTAATAGCGGTTGATGGCCATGCCCTGTTCCTTACTGATCGCGAGTTCCTGCGTTTATACCCGCGCAGGCGCTTGGTCGCAACGCAAGCGCACGTGAAAGGCCGTGAAATTCAGGGCAACAAGGCGTGAAGGAACATCACCACCAGCCACAAGCCCAGGGCGCGCTGGCATAGGGACTCGTAGTGGGCCAGATGACGCACCATATCTATCGGAGACTCCAGGGTCTGGTTGGTCAGGCTGTGTTCCGCCAGTTGTCCTGCTTCGGCAATGAACACCGCAATACTGCTGCGACTTTCCGCAAAAGACAGTTGCAGGTATTTCCATACCGACAGGAAGTCGCCCGCCAGCGCAAAGGAAATCGCCAAGGCGCGTGATGGCAGCCAATCCAGCCAGAAACGGATTTTCCGGGCTACAGCCGCTGCGTCAGCATGCACTTGCTGCTCATCGCAGCAGCGGACAAGATAATAGAACAGACTGGCCAGCGGCCCGATCACGATCAGCCAGAAAAGCGGGGCAAACAGCTCCTGAAGCGCCGTGAGCAGCAGGTCTGCCTTTGCCAACTCCACGCGCTGCGCCATCCGGTCTGTCTGCTCGGCATCCAGCCATTGCTTGCGGCAGGACTCCATGACCGAAGGCAGCCGTCGATCCATGAATATCGGCAGGGTAACCACCAGAATCAGTGCGAACTGCCAGAAAGTAGCAACGCCGCCTCCGGAAAAGGCCGCCAGCAACATGGCGACCGGCAGCACCGGCGCGACTGTCACCAGCAAGAACACCAGGAAGCCGGGCTGGCGGGCCTTCAGTCCAGCCTCCAGAATCAGCGCCATCATTTGCCGGATCGGCCCCGAAACCGCTTTTTTGATACCCGGGGATACCAGATCACGGCCGGCAAGCACCATGAGCATCAGGAAAAGCACCAACAAAACCTTCACGACGCAACTCCTTAATCATCATCCCTTGTTACGGGCACGTTATTCCGACAGCACCACCGCCAACCGCCCCCAATCAAACACCGGGCCGGGATCGGTTTTCCGTCCCGGAGCAATTTGGTTATGCCCGGCAATACGGCTGCCAATCGCCGGGAATTGCCGCTTTAAGGCGTCCAAAATAGCGCAAAGCATCACATATTGCTCGTCTGTATACGGAATTTCATCGGTTCCCTCCAATTCGATGCCGATGGAGTAGTCGTTGCAATTTTCACGCCCGGCAAAAGTCGATCGGCCTGCATGCCATGCCCTCATCCCGAATGGAACGAATTGCACCAAGGCGCCGTCGCGCCGTATCAGCACGTGCGCGGAAACCTGCAGTTCGTAAATCGTCGCGAAATAGGGATGATCTTCGGGCCGAAGCGTGTTGGTGAACAGTTGCTCAATATACGGGCCGCCAAATTCGCCGGGGGGCAGGCTGATGCCATGGATGACGACCAGGGAAATGTCGGAGTCAGGACGGAGATTGCAGTTCGGTGAGGGGCAACGGCGGGCATCTAGCAGCCAACCGTCATCCCCAATCAAGAGCTCAGGCACCCGGTTTACCTTGCTGCTCGCTTAGTTGACGCAGGTTGCCAATGACCGACTCCAGAGCTCGATCAAGCACCTGAGCCTCTTCAATAATCCGGGCGCGGCCCTGGCTCATGTCAACCGCCAACTTCATGGAGCTCATTTCCGCTACCTTGATGCCACGACGGTTGGCGAAGATCAGCTTGTCCACGGAGCGGATTCGCGCCACCAGCTTATGGCGGTCACGACGATCCGTCTGCACAAACTCCACCCAGCTCCCCACATTCAGCTGGTTGACCTTCAGCACATTCATATCGTCATTCGGCAGGGTTTCAGACAATGCCGGAGATACAGCGTCACTCGGCAAAACCACAGCAGCCACTTGCTGCCCGGCCACTTTCCCCATCTGGTCCGCTGCTATCACGCCCGGCTGAGACGTGTTTTCGCCACTGGCGGTATCAGCATCCATGACCGTCACGGTAGGCATCTGATGACCGCCCATCAACTCCGCGTGCACTTGCGACAACTCGCGAAGCAGGGTGTCCGTAGCCAGCGCATCATAATTAACGGCCGCCAAGCCTTTCTTCAAACTGTTGACCAGCTTCGGCGACACGCTTTTCAAACGGGCGATCCACTCGGCTCCAGGCTGGGGTATCACGCTCCACACCAGCGCATCCACAACCTTGACCGCCTGCTTCCAGGGCTCGGACTCTGTCCCTTCCTTCAGACAATTAATATAGAGGACGTGTTTCCACCCCTCTTGCAGCAGTTTGACAACCACCAACGGCAATTGACGTCCGGTCAAGCGCCGGTTCAACAGTTGCTGCACCATCGCGCGCGCCATATCAGCCCGGGCGCGGCCTTCCTCGGCCTCACGGGTACGCTTGTCGATGGCATCCGAGCGCTTTTGCTGCTGCTCATAGAACTCCGTGAAGTCCTTGAGCAATTGGCCGAAGATGGAAATATCGTCAATGAATTCGTTGAGGATGCAGAAGACAACTTCTTCGATCTTGGAATACAGCGCATCGCCACCCGGATCCTTCTGGTTCCAGCCGATCCCGGCCTTCGCCAGCAAGTTCAGCAATTGCCGGGCCTGATGGTTTTCCGCGTTAAAGAACGTCTTGTCGAGAATGGCCACCTTCAGCAAGGGTATTTGCAGACGACCAAGCAAGGCTTTCATCGCTGTCGGCAGGTCATCATCGTCCAGAATGAAGTCAAACAACATGGAAACCAGGTTGATGACATCCTCATCGGCCTGGCGAACCGCTTCGACGGTCTTCTCGTCGGACTTGAGGTTCTTGCGGATACCGCTGCGGACTTCATTCACGGAAGGTGAGGCATCATCTTCCGCCAACTTCGTTTTGGGCTGGATTTCCTGCAACTTGGAGAGCAAATCCACCAACTGCTCCGTCGCCAGCGCCTGAACCTGGGCGGTGGCGGCGATATGTTCCGGCACAATCGGCACCGCCGCTACGCTGCCGCCCACGGCCGACGCCGGCAGCAGCCCCACGCCACCGCCGCCAACGTACTGACCGCCGTGGTAGGTGGCGCCGGTCATATTCGCACCCGGAGCGCCACCGGCCGCACCGGTTAAGCCCGGAATCCCCGAGCTGCCGCCGGCCCCGGTCTGACTGATATTGTGCACATCTTTAAGGAATGAAAAAATATCCTCGGTATCAAGCTTCTTTTCTTCCTTCTTTTCCTTGGGTGCGGAACCGTCGCCATCATTCTTGGGCGCGGAATAGGTCAGCTTGAGATCGGGAAGAACGCCGGCTGTCACCAACGCCAGATTGGCTTCCTCCAGCAGCGGCCACAGTTGCCCCAGGAACTCCTGCTGAAAAATCCGCAGCACCACGACACGTTGCGTGGAGTTCAGCGCCAGATTCTTGATGGCCCCCTGAAACAGTTGGGCAAGTTTGCCCGTATCCAGCGGAAACTTGTTATCAACCAAATCGACATCGGGCAGCAAGTGCTCAAAGCGCTTGCGCAATAGCGTTAAAGGCCCGGAATAATCCAGACGTGTCCGCGCCACCATGCTGTCGATGGTGACGGTGACTTCCATGTCATCCGTATCCACTAGGCTGAGCGTGCTGAAGTCAATCGCGCCTTGCGACGACACCTTGCTGTCCTTCTCGACCACGACTTTCTTTTGCCGCGGAAGATCCAGGAATGACGCACCAACTGCCCCCAGGAACTCGGACTCAATGTTTGCACGATGACGACGGACTTCAACGACTATATCCATGTACCGCTGCTGTTCCGGAGGGGGCAGTTTCTCGCACCATTCGAAAATAATCTGCTCCTGATGATCAAGCATCCCCTTGATCAAGCCCGTCATCCTTTCCTGGGCAAGACTGCGGATACTGTCAAGGGCAGCCGGCAACTTCCCGGAAGGCGGTGGATTTTTACCAGCTCGGCTCAGATCTTCTGACATACGGATACTCGTAACTCTGGAACCCCGTGGGAGGGGGCTAGCAATTCGGTTTATTGTTTATACTGGCATTTGACCACACGCCAAACATTTTTGTAATACACCGGAAAGCCCTATACTTGCACTTTCCTTGACTGATGATACACCAGCCATGATACCCAATGACCTCCTAGAAAGCAGCATCACCCAGAACGTCCGCATGGCCCTGGAAGAGGATATCGGCCACGGCGACATCACCGCCCGCCTCATCCCGGAAACGCATACCGCCCAAGCCCGGATCATCAGTCGAGAGCCCATGGTCCTGGCTGGAACGCCGTGGGTCGACCGGCTGTTCCAAACCCTCGATTCTGCCGTTGAGCTTCACTGGCAGGCACGCGATGGCGACTTGATCCAACCGGATGTACCTTTCCTGCTTTTAAAAGGCCCCGCCCGATCGCTGCTGACCGGTGAGCGGGCCGCACTAAACTTCATTCAGACCTTATCCGGAACAGCCACGAAAGTCCGTGAACTTGTCGGCCTTTTGGGCGGAACACAATGCCGGTTGCTGGACACACGCAAAACCTTGCCAGGCCTGCGTATCGCCCAAAAGTACGCCGTCAGTATAGGCGGAGGCCATAATCACAGGCTAGGCCTCTTTGATGCATTTCTGATTAAAGAAAACCATATCATGGCTGCCGGCGGTATTGCCGCCGCCGTCAATGCGGCCCGCAAAATTGCGGCCACCGCGCCGGTTGAAGTCGAAGTTGAAAACCTCAAGGAACTGGCGGAAGCCATTTCTGCCGGGGCGGACATCATCATGCTGGACAACTTCAGCCTGCCTGATCTCCGTGAGGCGGTGCAGATCACCCGAGGCCGGGCCAAGCTGGAAGCATCAGGCAACATGAGCGCCGACAATCTGCGCATTGTCGCTGAAACCGGCGTCGATTATATCTCCATGGGGTCACTGACCAAGAGCGTTACCGCTATCGATCTCTCCATGCGTTTTACCGGTTAACCCACCGGCTTGCCAGTCGGATCAACCGGCAAGCCCATTTCCCCGACATATCTAAACCTTGGAACAAGTACACCTTCAACCAGGACCTCTTCCGTGAACATTGTCAGCGGACGAACCCAGAGGCCGCCTGTTCCATATAGTGAGCGGTAAAGCACCAGTATCTCATCCGTTTCGCTGTGCCGGACCAGATCCAGAACTTCATAGTCGTTCCCTTTATAGTGATGATATAGCCCGGGACTCAGACTCATGAAAACAGATCCACCAAGCCCAAGGGGCCTGAGCCATCTTTCCAGTATAACTGCCCACCCGCCTCCACAAACTTCTCGAGCGCTGTCCTTACCACGCCGAATGACAGATTCAGGCACTGAAACGAATCCACTCCTGGCACCTTGACTACATGTGGATATAACCCATCCAAGGCAACTTGCGCCTCCCACTTACTCTCAACCGGCTCTGGCAAGCCAATTTGCATTTTTATCAGACGAACCTCGCCGCTACGCATACGCGCCAGTAACTGCCGCTCGGCAATCACATATCTGACTGTTTCTTTTTGCTCTTGTTGCGTCACTATCTGCTCCATCCATTCAGTATTTTCGCGGGAGAAACGCGGGAAACAGCCGCGTCTGTCTATCTTGCTTGTTTAGCTTAGCACTGTGACCGGAGTCGAGCGCCTGATTTGACTGATTGAAAATTAAAATACACATGTGCAGTTATTTGCTATGATTCAATTAGGTTTACTCCCAGCCTCAACAGGAGATCAGAAATGTTGAAAATGCTGCCATCGCCGATCAAAGGGGCGCTGAACTACAGCCTGCTTGGCTTGAACACTATCCTCCATAGCGTCCCTCTGCTGACCTTGGCCAGCCTGAAGCTGGTTCCCGGTCAGAGATGGCAAACCCTCTGCTCACATGGCTTGATACGTATTTCAGAGAATTGGATCGGCATCAACAGCACCTTGCTGGATGTTACTCATCAAACCCGCTATCACATTACAGGCGTGGATGAACTGCAATATGAAGGCTGGTATATGGTGATCTCCAACCATCAGTCATGGGCAGACATCCTTATTCTCCAGAAAGTCTTCAACCGAAAGATTCCTTTCCTGAAATTCTTTCTTAAAAAGGAACTTATCTGGGTTCCGGTGATTGGTCTGTGCTGGTGGGCACTCGATTTTCCATTCATGCAGCGCTATACAAAAGAGTTCCTGCTGAAACATCCGGAACTCAAAGGCAAGGACCTTGAAATCACCAAGAAGGCCTGCGAAAAGTTCAAGCACCTGCCTGTATCCATCATGAATTTTCTGGAAGGCACACGCTATACCCCGTCTAAACATGACAAACAGGGCTCCCCTTTCCGGCATCTCCTAAAACCCAAGTCGGGTGGTATTGCATATGCCATTGGCGTAATGGCTGAGGAAATAGACACTCTGGTTGATGTGACCATCTACTATCCGGATGGCCATAAGGGCAACGTTTCATTCTGGGACTTCATGGCTGGGCATTGCAAGGACATCCATGTCCATGTCCAAGCACGCGAAATCCCCTCGGCCATGAAGGCGGGCGACTACGAGAATGATCCTGCGTTCAGAAGTCAATTCCAGGATTGGATCCAGTCACTTTGGATTGAAAAAGATGATTTACTGGAGGCATTTGTGCAGGGTAAATGCCCTTGATTTTATGTTATGCAGGCCGCGTACTGTGGCCTCCCTCCCCCGCCCAATAATCTTCCCCAAAAGCAAAACCCCCTTGCAGTGATCTGCAAGGGGGTTTTGGTGTTAAGTGTCTGGCGATGACCTACTCTCACATGGCGAATGCCACACTACCATCGGCGCTGAGTGGTTTCACTTCTGAGTTCGGGAAGGGATCAGGTGG
>DASUIM010000315.1:0-1843 GCA_036279775.1 Fluviicoccus sp.
GCTGGGCAGTCGTTATGGTGCGCACGCCTCGCCGCAAAGCCGGGTGATTGCCGGACGCGAAGCGCTGGAAGACACGCTGAAGGCGGTGCAGGAACAGTTTGGCGACAACCCGCCGCGCCCGGCGCACTGGGGCGGCTACCGCGTGATTCCGCAGAAGGTGGAATTCTGGCAGGGACGACCCAGCCGGTTGCATGACCGGCTGGTGTATGTGCGGGAAGGTGACGGGTGGAAGGTGGAGCGGCTGGCGCCCTGAAAACAACCGGGCGGCGGGTATCAGCCCGCCGCCAGCTTCACCAGCAACCCCGCCACCGCACTGGCCGCAATCACCTCCATCACCCCGCGCTTGAACCTGAACAGGGCCACGGCCGCCGCCACGGCAATCACGGCCGATACGACATCAAAGCCCCCCTCAAAGCCCTTCGGCCACAACACGTGATAGCCGAAGAACAGCGCCAGGTTCAGGATCACCCCCACCACCGCCGCCGTGATCGCCGTCAGCGGTGCGGTGAATTTCAGGTCGTTGTGCGTGGACTCCACCAGCGGCCCGCCGATCAGGATGAACAGGAAGGACGGCAGGAAGGTAAACCAGGTCACCAGCATCGCCGCCACCGCCCCGGCCAGGAACTGCTGCTCCGGCCCGAAGACCTGCGTGACATAGCCGCCAACGAAACCGACAAAGGCCACCACCATGATCAGCGGCCCCGGTGTGGTTTCCCCCAGCGCAAGCCCGTCGATCATCTGCGTCGGCGTCAGCCAGCCGTAATGCCCCACCGCGCCCTGATAGACATAGGGCAGCACCGCGTACGCGCCGCCGAAAGTCAGCAGCGCCGCCTTGGTAAAGAACCAGCCCATCTGCGTCAGCGTGCCGTTCCAGCCATACAGGCCGCACAGCAGCGCCATCGGTCCCAGCCACAACAGCATCCCCGCCAGCAACAGCCACGACAACCGGCCGCGACTGAAACGGGCATGTTCCGGCGTCGGCGTGTGGTCATCAATCACCGCCGGACCGTAATGCTTGTCCGCCGCGCCATGACCGCCGCCCGCGCGGAACTTGTCCGGCGCCAGCCTGCCGCCGATATACCCCGTCAGCGCCGCGGCGGCCACGATCAGCGGAAATGGCAGTTGCAACGCAAAAATCGCCACGAAGGCCGCCCCGGCGATGCCCCAGAGCAGGTTGTTCTTCAGCGCCCGCGAGCCGATGCGGTGCGCCGCCTGCAACACGATGGCGGTCACGGCGGGCTTGATGCCGTAGAACAGCCCTTCCACCAGTGGCAAATGGCCAAAGGCGATATACACCCACGACAGCGCGATCAGGATGAACAGCGACGGCAGCACGAACAGCCCGCCCGCCACCACACCGCCCCAGGTGCGGTGCATCAGCCAGCCGATGTAGGTGGCCAGTTGCTGCGCTTCCGGCCCAGGCAGCACCATGCAGTAGTTCAGGGCATGCAGGAAGCGTTTCTCGCTGATCCAGCGACGACGCTCCACCAGTTCGGAATGCATGATGGCAATTTGCCCGGCGGGACCGCCAAAGCTGATGAAGCCCAGTTTCAGCCAGAAGCGGAAGGCCTCCGCGCGCGTCACCACCGGGGCGTCAGGATCGGTTTCGGGACCGGCAAAAGTCATGGATGGCATCCTGCAAACGTTGTCATGGACCCGACCTTAACGGAGGAAGGTTAAAAATCCAAGTCCACAGCCGCGGATGACCCCTGCGCCCCTTGTCACCCGCCCGCAACTACGGCACATTAACCGGCTTGCCACGGACCTGAACGCCCGTACCGCAACGCTACCGCCCCTTTGACCCCCGGGTTGCCCGCACATGGCCAAAAACAACAAACCCCAG
>DASUIM010000316.1:0-7462 GCA_036279775.1 Fluviicoccus sp.
GCCGATGATGAGCCGATGCTCCTGAATGCGTTTGCCCCAACCGAACATGTCCGGTGTCCCCCTGCCTGAACGCGGACGCCTTTTCCCCACGGAAGACAGGCGTTTGCCGCAGCTCTACCTTAGACGTTCGTACCAGATTGGATAAATACCGGATTTTGGGAAAGTCTCTTCCATGAACGGGATAATCAGCGGTTGCTTGAGCGCAATTGTTGCGGGCCGACGGCGGCGGATGGCGTAAACTGAAATAGCCCATACACTTCGTCAGGAAATGTCATGCCGACACCCCCCGAAGATCCCAAGCCCGCGCTCCATCCCGACATCCTCAAACTCGGCCTGGTCAGCTTCCTGACCGACCTCAGTTCCGAAATCATCTTCTCGGTGTTCGCGATTTTCTTTACCACGGTGGCCGGAGCCTCGGCCGCGCTGTTGGGGCTGATTGAAGGCCTGGCCGACCTGTCAGCCTCCTCGCTGAACTACCTGTCCGGCTGGCTGAGCGACCGTACCGGGCAACGCAAGGTGTTCACCATCGCCGGTTACGGCTTCTCCACGCTGGCGAAGGTCATCCTGCTGATCTCCAGCTCGGTGACCGGTCTGGCGATCTTCCGGGTCATCGAGCGGCTGGGCAAAAGTTTCCGCGGCCCGCCCCGCGACGCCTGGCTGTCCGCCGTCGCCGCGCAGGGCAATCGCGGCTATGCCTTCGGCGTACACAAGGCGCTGGACAAGTCCGGGGCGGTGCTGGGGCCGCTGGTGGCATATGCCTTGCTGACCTGGCTGGGCGAAGGCTTGTCCACCTACCAGGTGCTGTTCTGGGTGGCGCTGGTGCCGGCGGTATTGAGTGTGCTGGTGCTGGCGATGGTGGAAGACAAACCCGGCAAGCCGCATGAGCGGGAAAGCCTGTTCGCGACGTGGAAGACGCTCAGCCCCGCCTTCAAGCGTTACCTGATCAGTTCCGGCATCTTCTCGCTGGCCTATTTCAGTTTCAGCTTCCTGCTGCTGCGCGCCTACAGCGTCGGTTTTGCGGTGAAGGACATCGTGCTGTTGTATGCCCTGTTCAATATCGCCTGCGTGGTTGCCGCGCCGCTGATCGGGAAAGTCAGCGACCGGGTGGGGCGGGCGCGCATGATCATTATCGGCTACCTGACCTATGTGCTGATGTGCCTCGGTTTCGCCTTCGCGACCACACAGGCGGAGATTATTGTGTTGTTTGTGTTGTTCGGTGTGTTCTATGCCATCGACGAAGCGCAAGCAAAGGCGTTTATTGCCGATCTGGAGCATGAGCGCCGCGCCTCGGCGATCGGTATGTACAACTTCGTGACCGGGCTGCTGTACCTCCCGGCCTCGCTGGTGGCGGGCGCCTTGTGGCTGCTGCATCCGGCGGCGGCCTTCGGGCTGGCGGCGGCGCTGGCGCTGGTCGCCTTCGGCGCTTTCCTCAAACTGCGGCCGGACCGCGATCTTCCCGCCATTTCCCCCTAGCAGCACCGAGAATCCCATGAGCGACAGCCCCAAACCCTACTGGTCCGACAGCGCCGATACCCTGATGCAGGGACTGGGCGTCACCATGGCGGGGCTGAGTTCGGAACAGGCCGCCGCCCGCCTGAAGGAACACGGGCTGAATGCTGTCGAGGATCGCGACGAAACCACCTTGCTGAAGCTGCTGATCCACCAGTTCGCCAGCCCGCTGGTGCTGATCCTGGTATTCGGAGCGATCGTCTCGCTGGTCCTGAAAGAGTGGACCGAAGCGGCGATCATCCTCGCCGTGGTGTTGGGCAGCACAATTCTGGGCACCGTACAGGAATATCGCGCCGCCAATGCCGTGGCCGCCTTGCGGCAGCGGCTGGCGCTGACAGTGAAGGTGCATCGCGACGGTTCCGTGCAAACGCGGGAGGTGGCAGCGCTGGTGCCGGGCGACATCATCGAATTGTCGGCAGGCAATCTGGTGCCCGCCGACGGCGTGCTGCTGACCTCCACCGACTTCCTGGTCACCGAAGCCAGCCTGACCGGCGAACCTTTCCCGGTGGAAAAACAGCCCGGCGTGGTGGATGCCGATACGCCGCTGGCCGGACGCCGCAACTGCGTCTTCCTCGGCACCTCGGTGCGTAGCGGCACGGCCACGATTCTTGTCACGGAAACCGGCCGTCACACGACCATGGGCGCACTGGCCTCGCGCCTGCACCTGCGGCCGCCGGAAAGCGAGTTCGAGCGCGGCCTGCGCAACTTCGGCAACCTGTTGTTGAAGGTCATGCTGTTGACGGTGATCTTCGTGCTGGTGGTGAACCAGTTGCTGGGGCGGCCGGTGATCGAATCGCTGTTGTTCGCGGTAGCGCTGGCGGTGGGCTTGTCGCCGGAACTGCTGCCCGCCATCGTCAGCGTCACCATGTCGCACGGCGCGCGGGAAATGGCGCGCTGCGGCGTCATCGTGCGGCGGCTGGAAGCCATCGAAAACCTGGGCAGCATGAACATTCTTTGTACTGACAAGACCGGCACCCTGACCGCCGGCGTGGTCGAACTGAGCGACGCCACCGACTGCGCGGGCGAAGCCTCCGCCAACGTCCGTATGCTCGCCTTCCTCAACGCCTCGCTGGAAACCGGCATCGACAACCCGCTGGACGCCGCGCTGGTGCGCGCCGGAACCGTGGCCGGTCTGGTCTTGCCGATAGTGGAAAAAGTCGACGAAATTCCCTATGACTTCCTGCGCAAGCGCCTGACCATCGTCGTCGAAGACGGGCTGGAAAACGGCGAGCCGTACCACCGGATCGTCACCAAGGGCGCCTTCGCCAACATGCTGGCGGTCTGCACGTCGATGCGTACGAAAAACGGCATCGAGCCGCTGGACCCGCCATCCTTGCAGGTGCTGGATTATTTCTTTCGCAAGAAGAGCGAGCAGGGCTTCCGGGTGCTGGCGCTGGCCACCCGCCGCGTCGCCGCCAAGACGGCCTACAGCCATGATGACGAACAGGGCATGACGCTGGAAGGCTTCCTGCTGTTCCTCGATCCGCCGAAGCCGGAAGCGAAGCAGACGCTGGAAGAACTGAAGGCGCTGGGGATCAGTATCCGCATCATTACCGGCGACAACCGCCATGTCGCTGCGCATGTCGCCGCCGCCGTCGGGCTGGACGCCGACAGCCTGATCACCGGCGAGGAGATCGACCGGCTGAGCGACGAAGCACTGTGGCAGCGCGCCGACCAGACCATCCTCTTTGCCGAGGTCGATCCGCAGCAGAAGGAGCGCATCGTGCGTGCGCTGAAGCATGTCGGGCATGCCGTCGGTTATCTGGGCGACGGCATCAACGACGCCCCGGCGCTGCACGCGGCGGATGTCGGGATCTCGGTGGACAGCGCCGTCGACGTGGCGCGTGATACCGCCGACATCGTGCTGCTGCGGCCGGATCTGGAAGTGCTGCGGCAGGGCGTGCTGGCCGGTCGCCATGCCTTCGCCAACACGCTGAAGTACATCAAGATCACCGTCAGCGCCAACTTCGGCAACATGCTGAGCATGGTGGTCGCCGCGCCGTTCCTGCCGTTTCTGCCCTTGCTGGCGAAGCAGATTTTGCTCAACAATTTCCTCTCCGACCTGCCCTCGATGGCGGTATCCACCGACCGTGTCGATCCGGAACATACGCAGACGGCGCAGCGCTGGAACGTCAAGGAAGTCCGGCATTTCATGGTGGTGTTCGGGTTGGTCAGTTCGGCCTTTGATCTGCTGACCTTCGTGGTGTTGCTGCGGGTTTTTCAGGCCGATGAAACCACGTTCCGGACGGTGTGGTTTCTGGTGTCGCTGTTGACGGAGCTGGCGGTGGTGCTGGTGTTGCGGACGATGAAGCCGTGCTGGCGCAGCCGGCCGTCGCCGTTGTTGTTGTGGACGACGGTGGCGGTGGCGGCGGGGACCTTCCTGTTGCCGTATATTCCGTGGATGGCGAAGCCGTTCGGGTTTACGCCGTTGCCGGTGCCGTTGCTGCTGGCGTCGGTGTTGATTGTGGCGGCGTATATCAGTTGCACGGAATGGGTGAAGCGGCGGTTGTTTGCCTGAACGCCAGGATACTGGCGGAAGCGCGCCGTGAACCCACCGTGACGGCTAAGGCCGGGTGCGCAAGATCCGGGTTGTCCGGCGCCGCGGACCGGTCCACTATTCCCCTGTACTTCACCGCCGGACCGACCCGCCATGACCCTTCCCGACAGCCGCCCCTACACCGTCGTCGCCGAGGCCATCCGTTACCTGGATGAACACCGGCGGCGGCAACCGGCGCTGGCCGACCTGGCCCGTCATGTCGGTCTCAGCGAATTCCACCTGCAACGGCTGTTCAGCGAGTGGGCGGGGGTGTCGCCGAAGCAGTACCTGCAATACCTGACCAAGGAAAACGCCAAGGCGCGCCTGCGCCGCGAACCGGTGCTGGATGCGGCGCTGGCGGCGGGCCTGTCGGGGCCGGGCCGCCTGCACGATCTGATGCTGCACTGCGAAGGCATGACGCCCGGCGAATACCGGCAAGGCGGTCGCGGCCTGCATATCCGCTATGGCGCGGCGGCTTCGCCCTTTGGCGACTGCCTGCTGGCCGAGACCGGGCGTGGCGTCTGCAAGCTGGCCTTTTTTGATCGCACGGAGGAATTCGCGGCGCTGGAAGCGGAGCTGAGGGCGGAGTGGCCCGCCGCGAGGATGGAGCGGGATGATGCCGCCGTGGCCCTGACAGCGGCCCGGGCCTTTCCGGCAACGGGTGTGCGTGAGCAGCCGTTGAAGCTGCTGCTGCGCGGCAGCGCCTTCCAGTTGAAGGTGTGGGAAGCCTTGCTGGCCATTCCCAGCGGCGAAATCCGCAGCTACCAGGACGTGGCCGCCGGGCTGGGCGAACCGGCGGCGACGCGGGCGGTGGCGTCGGCGATTGCGCGGAACGGCATTGGCTACCTGATTCCCTGCCACCGCGTCATCCGCGCCAGCGGCGAATTCAGCCGTTACCGCTGGGGCGGCGCGCGCAAGCAGGCGATGATCGCCCGGGAGGCGGGCATGGCCGGAGTGGAGCTTTAGTCATGCGTCAGGATTCCTTCCTCCTGCAGCCCGAGCCGGTGCAGCCGGAAGTCTGGCTGTTGCCGCAATTCACCTCGGCCGCCGCGTTGTGGGCGGATCTGACGGCCGTGGCCGCCGCGGCGCCCTTCCGTCACATGATGACCCGCATGGGCCACCCGGTTGCCGCCGCCATGACCAACTGCGGCGCCTTGGGCTGGACCAGCAGCGCACGCGGCTATGCCTACCGCGACGCCGACCCGGAAACCGGCAAGCCCTGGCCGCCGATCCCGGCGGCCTGGCTGGCGCTGGCCTGCGAGGCGGCGGCGCTGGCCGGTTATGCGGACTATGTGCCGGATGCCTGTCTGGTGAACCGCTATGCGCCCGGCACCGGCATGGGACGGCACAATGACGACAGCGAGCAGGACTTCACGCAGCCGATCGTTTCGGTATCGCTGGGGTTGCCGACGCGCTTTGCGTGGTGGGGCGACCGGCCGGAAGGACGCGGCCGCGATCTGCTGTTGCAGGACGGCGATGTGCTGGTGTGGGGACGGTCGGCGCGGCTGGGCTATCACGCAGTGCGGCCGGTGCCGCCGGGGCGGCATCCGGTCTGCGGGGAATTCCGCTTCAACCTGACGTTCCGGAAGGCGGGCTGAGCGGCTTCCGCCAGCGCGCCAGCACCGCCTGCAACTCCTCGGCCGTCACCGGCTTCGCCAGATAATCGTCCATGCCCGCCGCCAGGCATTGTTCCCGGTCGCCGGTAATGGCCTGCGCTGTCAGCGCCACAATCGGCAGGTGTTCACCGGGGGCTTCCATGGCGCGAATGGCGCAGGTGGCGGTCAGGCCGTCCATCACCGGCATGTGGCAGTCCATGAACACCAGATCGAAGTCGTGGTGGCGAACCGCATCCAGCGCCGCCTGGCCGTTGACGGCGGTTTCCACCCGGCAGCCCAGCTGTTGCAGCATGTGCAGGGTGATGAACTGGTTGACGGCGTGATCTTCCACCAGCAACACCAGCGGCTGGCCGTGATCCGCGGGCGGCCTTGCCGGGGCCGGGGTGTGATTCCGGCCGACGGCTTGCCCGCCGCCGGCCGCCACCTGTCCGAACGGCAACTCCACCCAGAAGGTGCTGCCCCGGCCGGGCGTGCTGTCCAGTCCGATACGGCCCTGCATCAGCTCGGTCAGCGAGCGGCTGATGGCCAGCCCCAGCCCGGTGCCGCCGAAACGGCGGGTAGTGGAGCTGTCGGCCTGGGTGAAGGGCTCGAACAGCCGCGCCTGGATCTCCGGCGCGATGCCGATGCCGGTGTCGCTGACTTCGAAGCGCAGCCAGACCGTGTCCGGCCCGGTTTCCAGCACGCGGCCGCGCAGCGTGATTTCACCCTGCGCCGTGAATTTCACGGCATTGCCCAGCAGGTTGGTCAGGATCTGGCGCAGGCGGGCGGCATCGCCGCTGAGTTGTGCCGGAATTTCGATCTCGTCGCGCAGGCCCAATCCTTTTTGCCGGGTCTGCACATGCGTCAGCCGCAGCACCTCGTCCATCAGGCCGCGCGCGTCGAAGGGCAGGTGTTCCAGTTCCAGCCGCCCGGCTTCGATCTTGGAGACGTCCAGCAGGTCGTTGATCAGGCGCAGCAACGTTTCCCCGGATTGTTCCGCCAGCTCGATGAAGTGGCGCTGCTCGTCGGTCAGCTCGGTATCCAGCAGCAGGTTGTTGAGGCCGATGACGCCGCTGAGCGGGGTGCGGATTTCGTGGCTGATGGTGGCGAGGAAGTCGGACTTGGCCTGGCTGGCCGCCTGCACCGTCGCCAGGCTGCGGGCGAGGGCGGCGGCCTGTTCCTCGATCACCTGCTTCTGCCGCGTCAGCAGGCGGTTGGCGCTGTCCAGCGATTCGATGTGGATCTCGGTCGAGCGGCGCACGGCGAAGCTGTAGGTGGAAAATACCGCGATCTGCGCCAGCTGGATCAGCACCAGGATGACGGTGGACGGCACATCGACCGGCCGCACCGGCAACAGGTCGGTGGCCACGCCCATGCCGATGGCGGCGGCGGCGGTAATGGCCACCCACAGCGCGCCCAGGCGGTGGCCGCAGATGAGGATTACCACCAGCGGAATGGTGGGCATGAAGGCCATGATGAAGGATTGGCTTTGGCCGGTCAGCCAGGCGTTGGCGAGGATGACGGGGGTGATCAGCCCGGCGGCGAAGTTGAGGCCGGTGGCGATGCGGCGGGTGCCGGGCACGGCCAGCGCCCAGCGCATGCAGCTGAACAGGCAGACGCCGCCCAGCGCGTTCAGCAGGCCCAGGCCGGGTTCGACAAAGGAACCCATGATGGCGGCCATCAGCAGGCAGACGCCGCCGCCGACCTTGAGCAGGTAGTCGAGACGGCGGCGCTGTTCGCTTTCGGCGAAGTCCTGCGCGGTCAGCGGGATTTCGGATGGTTCGGGCGCTGGGGGCGGTGTGCGAGGCATCCGCGTCCTCCG
>DASUIM010000317.1:0-1374 GCA_036279775.1 Fluviicoccus sp.
ATGAGCGAAGAACTGATCCTGTGGAATTCGCAGCAGTTCAAGTTCGTCGATATCCCGGACCGCTTCTGCACCGGCTCCAGCATCATGCCGCAGAAGAAGAACCCGGACGTACCGGAGCTGGTGCGCGGCAAAAGCGGCCGCGTCAACGGCCACCTGATCAGCCTGCTGACGCTGATGAAGGGCCAGCCGCTGGCCTACAACAAGGACAACCAGGAAGACAAGGAGCCGCTGTTCGACGCCATCGACACCCTGAGGGGCTGCCTGCGGGCCTTCGCCGACATGGTGCCGGCGCTGAAGCCGAACCGGGAAGCGATGCGTGAAGCGGCCCTGCGCGGTTTCGCCACGGCCACCGACCTGGCCGACTATCTGGTCAAGCGCGGCACCGCCTTCCGTGACGCCCACGAGATTGTCGGCAAGGCCGTGGCTTATGGTGTGCAGACCGGCAAGGATCTGGGGGCGATGACGCTGGACGAACTGCGCCAGTTCAGCGACACCATCCAGGCCGACGTGTTTGACGTGCTGTCGCTGGAAGGTTCGGTCAACGCCCGCAACCATATCGGCGGCACCGCCCCGAACCAGGTGCTGGCCGCCGTGGCGCGCGCCCGCGTCCGCATTGGCTGAGGAGGAAAACCATGACCCGTACCGTGATGTGCCGCAAGTACCAGCAGGAACTGGAAGGACTGGCCTTCCCGCCCTTCCCCGGCCCCAGGGGCCAGGAACTGTTCGACACTGTATCGAAACAGGCCTGGCAGGAATGGCTGAAGCACCAGACCATGCTGATCAACGAGAACCACCTGAACGTGATGCAGCCGGAAGCGCAAACCTTCCTGTCCGAGCAGCGCGAAAAGTTCCTGAGCAACGCCGATTACGAACGCCCGAAGGGCTGGACCCCGGAAAAGAAGTGAACTGACCGTTCACGCCCGCACGGGGAAAACAAGCGGGATTTGCCGTATACACGTAAGGCCGGTTCATCCGGCCTTACGTCTTTCCGCCCCGTGAGGTATGTGTCATGAGTCAGTTGCTCGCCATGTACAACAGTGTCGGCAATGCCGCGTTCAGCGGCATGATCGGCCAGATCGCCCCCTTCTTCAGCACCATTGACGCCACGTTCACCGAACTTCGCCCCAATTTCGCCGAAATTACCATGCCCTTCCGCCGCGAGGTCACCAACCACCTCGGCACCGTGCACGCCATCGCCATGTGCAACATGGCGGAACTGGTGGCCGGAACCATGACCGACGCCTCCATTCCTGCCGGCTGCCGCTGGATTCCCAAGGCAATGAGCGTGCAGTATCTGGCCAAGGCCAAGACCGACTTGCGCGCCGTGTCCAGTGGCGAAGGCCTGGACTGGGCGGCGGGCGGCGATATCGAGGT
>DASUIM010000318.1:0-1025 GCA_036279775.1 Fluviicoccus sp.
CATTGATCGGGATCGGGCTCATGTACGGGCCCATCAGGCCGCTGACGAAAGCCATCGGCAGCAGCGCGGCAATCACGGTCAGGGTGGCAAGGATGGTGGGGCCGCCCACTTCGTCCACGGCTTCGGGAATCACCTCCAGCAGGGGCTTGTTGTCCAGCACCATGCGGCGATGGATGTTTTCCACGACGACGATCGCGTCGTCTACCAGGATGCCGATGGAGAAGATCAGTGCGAACAGCGAAACCCGGTTCAGCGTGAAGCCCCAAGCCCACGAGGCGAACAAGGTCGCGGCCAGCGTCAGCAACACTGCCGTGCCGACGATGACGGCTTCACGCTTGCCCAAGGTCAGGAACACCAGCACCACCACCGAGAAGGTGGCGAAGATCAGTTTCTGGATCAGCTTCTGCGCCTTGTCGTTGGCGGTTTCGCCGTAGTTGCGGCTGACGGTGGCCTGCACGTTGGCGGGAATGACGGTGTTCTTCAGTTCGTCCACGCGCTGCATTACCCGTTCAGCAACATCCACGGCGTTTTCACCGGACTTTTTGGTGATGGCGATGGTCACGGCCGGGAACTCTCCCTGTGCCTGGATGCCAGTTTTGGCGGCGGCCTTGCCGGTGCCCAGCCAGACATAGCGGTTGGGCAGGGCGGGGCCGTCAATCAGTGTCGCCACTTCGGAGAGGAACACCGGCTTGCCATCGGTGACGCCGACGATCAGGCTTTCCACATCTTCGCGGGTACGCAGGAAATCATTCGCCTGCACGACGGTCAGCTTATTGTCGTTGACCAGCTGGCCGCCGGGCAGGGCGACCTGGCTGCGGCGCAGCAGGTCGGCCACTTCCAGCGCACTGAGATTGGCGGCGCGCAGGCGTTCCGGGTCCAGTTCGATGCGCAGCTCGCGGCCGGGGCCGCCAATCGTCGTCACTTCACGGGTGCCGGGCACGCGCTTGAGTTCGGCCTCGGCGGCGTGAGCGATGCGCTCCAGCTCATATCCGGCCAAGGTGTTGTCGGGGTTCCACAGTGTCAGG
>DASUIM010000319.1:0-9268 GCA_036279775.1 Fluviicoccus sp.
GGTGGTGACGGAAAAGCAGATCCGCACCCTGAGCCAGACCGACAGCGGCCTGACACAACTGGCGAATGAAGCCGTGCTGCTGGCCGACAATGCCCGCCGCAATCCCGGGGCCTCCGGCCGTCGCCTGCTGGTGTGGGATGACGCCGACAGCGACGAGAGCGCCGACAGCTGGCATTATGCACTGGTGTTCCGCCGCAACAGCGGCGACAGCTGGACCAGCGTGCAGCTGCAGCAGTTGCAGGCCGACCTGAACCGGGCCGTGGTGCAGCAGAAGCTGAGTCCGGTGTGGCTGACCGGGACCATGACGAACAGCGGCTATCCGGCGGATAACCCGCTATGACGGCGCGGGCAGACGTCCGTCCGGCGTTGCGGTATAACGGCAGGCGTCTGACCCGCCCCCTGACACAACAACAAACAGGGATATCCATGAATGCCCGAACCGGCGGACCGACCGCCCGACTGCCCCGTTCCGACCTGCTCGACCTGCTCGGCCGCAGCCGGGACTTCGCCCTGACTTTGTTGCTGGCCCCCGCCGGGTCCGGCAAGTCGACGCTGCTGGGCCAATGGGCGCAGCTGGAACCGCGGCGGCAGGCGCGGCTGAGCCTGAACCGCCGCGACGCCGATCCGCTGCATTTCCTGCAACGTCTCAACGACAGCCTGCGGCAGGTGTTACCGGATTTCGTGCCCTTGTCCTGCAACGCGCTCAGCGCCGGGCTGGACCAGGCCGAACCGCTGGCGGCGTCACTGGTCGACTCGCTGGCCGCCTGCCGCGATGACGATTTCTACCTGCTGATCGACGACTTCCATTACGCCTCCGCGCCGCTGGTGCAGGCCATTTTCGCCCGTTTGCTGGAAGACCTGCCCGAGCATGTGCACCTGGTGCTGTCCAGCCGCAACCACCCCGGCTTTTCACTCAGTCGCCTGAAGCTGGAAGACCGGCTGCTGGTGCTGGACGGCCACGACCTGCGCCTGCCGGCGGAGCAGCTGCCCGCCCTGTGCGAAACCCTGCATGTTGCCCCGCTGAACGCCGCCGAAACCGGTGAGCTGATGCGCATCACCGAAGGCTGGCTGGCGGGCATCCGCCTGGCGCTGATGGCGCGCAGCCGCACCGGCCGCTTCATGCCCGAGGAATTCCACGGCGGCCAGCCGGAACTGGTCGATTACTTCGCCAATGTCGTGCTGGCGGAACTGCCGCCGGACGAACGCGAATTCCTGCTGGCCACCGCCATTTTCGAGCGCTTCGACCCGGCGCTGTGCGCCACCCTGCCCGGTCTGGGCGACACCGGCGCACGGCTGGAAGGCTTGCTGCAAAAGGGCTTGTTCCTGCAACCGATCGAGGAACATCCCGGCTGGTTCCGCTATCACCCGCTGTTGCAGCATGTATTGCAGGCGCGGCTGCGCCAGGAAACCCCGGACCGCCTCGCCGAACTGCACCTGGCCGCCGCCCGCCACTTCGCGGGGCTGGGCGACGAGGAATCGGCGCTGTTCCACGCCCGCCGCGCCGGACGTCCCGAAGCCTGGCTGGAACACCTGCGCCAGGCTTGCGAGCGCTGGCTGCGGCAGGGCAAGCTGACCGCCATCCTGCGGCATCTGGACGACCAGGAGCCGGCGCTGGTGCGCCGCGATCCCGGCCTGTTCCTGCCGCAACTGGCGGCGCTGATCTTTTCCCGCCGCTTTGAACAGGCGCGACTCTGTCTGGACGAAATCCGGCACTGCCGTGACTGCGGCGACTGCCCGCAACAGATTCCCGACACCCTGCTCTACATGGACCGGGTACTGACGCTGTTCCAGAACGACGACGACCTGTGGCACGACAGCGTGGCCTTCCGCACCGAAACCCTGCCGCACCACGACCTGCGCGACTCCGCCGTGGCGCTGGCCGCGCGCCACCACATGCTGAACGGCCACTGCGAGGACGCCATCCGCCTGGCCGGGCAGGCGCGGCTGCTGCTCAGCCAGATTGGCCATGACTACCTGAGCAGCTTCGCCGATGTCATCCAGATCCTGGCCGAGCGCGAACTGGGCCATATCCTGGCCGCACGGCAGATGACGCAGGACTTCTGGGACCGGCACAGCAACCGCGCCCGAACCCCGGTCTGGGTCAACGCCGGGGCCTGCATGGTAGTCAGCCTCTACGAACAAAACCGCGTGCACGAAGCCCGCGAGCTGGGCGAAGCGCTGATCCAGCACGTTGACTCCGCCTGCGCCACCGAAATCGTCTTTCATGTCTACGTGACGCTGGCGCGGCTGCAATACATTGCCGGACACCACAGCCGCAGCGCGCAACTGCTGCTGCAGCTGCGCCGCATCCTGCGCCACGGCCGTTACCGCCGCCTGCTCAACCAGCTGCTGGCCGAAGAACTGGCCCAGGCGCTGCGTTCCGGCCAGCCCAACGCCATCAAAGGCATTGCCGCCGAATACGACCTGCCCGCCGCCGTAACGCAGGGCCTGTGGGCGCAACCGCGGCCCGACTACCGCGAGGACTGGGTCTACGGCGGCATCGCCGCCGCGCTGTTCCTGCGCAGCCGCAAGCAATACGACCGCGCGCTGGAGGTATTGCAGGTGCTGGACGCGACGCTGACCCGGACGGAAATGAAAACCCGACGCGTCGTGGTGGACGCCAACCGCATCGTCATCCTGCACCTGCGCGGACAAAGCGACGCCGCCATGCAGGGCGTGGTGGAACTGTTCGCCCGCGTCGGCCTGCAATGCGCCATCCGCACCGTCTTTGACGAAGCCCCCGGCTTTGGCGAACTGCTGCGGCAGGCCCACGACCAGGGGTTGATCCGCCTGCCGGACATCTACCTGCAACTGTACGCCAACGTGCTCTATCCGCCCGTCACCGCCGCGCCGGTGGCCGCCAACGGCCCCGAACCCTTGACCGCCAAGGAGCTGGAAGTGCTGGAACTGGTACGGCAGGGGCTGGCCAACAAGGAAATCAGCCGCGAGCTGAACATTTCCCTGTCCACCACCAAATGGCACCTGAAGAACATTTTCGCCAAGCTGCAGGTGGGCAACCGCACCTCGGCCATGGCGGCGGTCAGCCGCGCCGAAAGCGGACAACGACTCTAGGAATCCGACATGAACGCATCCCCCACCGGCTTTCGCCTCAAGGTTCTGGCCCTCTCCGCCCTGCTGGCGGCGCTCACCGGCGGCCTGCTCTATCTGGGCGCCGAGCCCGAACCCCGGGCGATTGTCGGGGCCGCCAACACCGCCACGGTCTCGGTTCCCGCCGTGCGGCCGATAGCCGCGCCGACCGGGGCCGCCGTGGAAGGTGAGTTGCTGCTGGGCAATCCGGTGGTGACGATGAACGTGGACAAGGGGGTGCTGGAAGCGCAACTGGCGCTGACGGTGCGCCTGCCGGGGCAGGCGGCGCTGGCGGGAACGGTCTCGGTGTCGGGGGAGCCGCGCTTGCAGGAAGGGACGACGCGGTTTTTCCTGAGCAACCCGGCCATTGGCCAACAAACGCTGCCCGGACTGCCGGCTGCCGAACAGGCGCGGGTCAACCGGGCGCTGGCGCAGGCGGTGGCCGACTACTTCCGCGAACGGGCGGTATTCGCCCCGCAGGAAGCGGCGGCGCTGAACCTGACGCCGCTGCGGGTGAAACTGGCGCGCGACGCCTGATCAGCTGAAACGCACCGGCTCCCCGGCCTTGTTGAAGGCCAGGAACTGGCTGACCCGGCCCTGTTCAATGGCCTCGACCATCATCTTCAGCGGCTGCACCGCCTCGTCGCCGGACGGAGCGAAACCGGCCTTGCCGGACATGCCCGCCACAAACAGCATGTCCCAGTCCTGACCTGTCGCCTTCGACTCTTCCAGCAGCGCCGGGAAATTACTGAGTTCTTCCGGCAGCTTGTCAACGCAGACGGCGGGCAGCAGGTAGCCGCCGGAACGGCTTTGGAAGCGCTCGACCTGCTCGGGCGAAGCCTTTTCCGGCATTTCGGCGCGGGCGAAAACCAGCAACAGGCGCTGCGGCTCCGGCTGTTGCCGGGCGGCGGTCAGCAGATCGTCAAAATTATTGATGTTCATGGCATGGCTCGGGAGGGTCAGTCCTGAGCAGTATAGGATGCGGGGAGAGTTGGCGTAGCTGGCCGGATGGGGGGTTCCGGCGTTTAGAAGATCAAGCCCAGGGCCTCGTCCTGGGGAGTTGCGCCTTCATCTTCCCACGGAAAGCGGTGGTTTTTGTTTGGCCAGAACAGGATCAGGGCGGAAAACGGGGCATCCCGGTAATAGCGGCAGGCCGCGCCGAAATACTCGGGCAGGTGTTCATCGCGCACTTGCCGGAAAATCACCTGGTAGCCGCCGCCTATCACATCGGCATACTCCTGATCCGGCTGGAAGCGCCGGCCGTTCTGGATCAGGCTGACGCAATCGCTGAGGATGCCGTGGGCCGTCTGATTGCTCAGGGCGAAAATCATGATTTCGGGATGTTGATGCGTCGTTTGCAATCCGATGGTGTAGGTGAAGGGCGCGCCCTCTTCACCGGTGCAGGCGTTGACGGACAAGCAGTGCCAGCCGTAGCGGGTGATGTCGTTGTCGATCTTTTCGAGGATTTTGGCGCTGTTCATATCCGCGCCGCCCGCGCCACTTCATACTCTGCCTGCCCCAGCGTGCCTTGCTTGTACAGCCATTCCGCCACTTCCGGCCAGGAGTACAGCGCCGAACCGGCCGCCACACCGTACATCGGGGCGGGGAAATGCCCGTCGCCACGTTTGTTCTTGGCATAGAGCGACAAGGCGGCGCGGGTCACGCCCGCCCGCTGGGCCATTTCCGCCAAAGAAGATACACCGGCCTCCTGAATGACCGGATCATGGAATCCGGCGGCACGGATATTGTCCAGCGCGGAGCGGATTGCGATTTCGGCACTGTCGGCCTCGCGATCGAATTCCAGATACACCGTCTGATTGTGGCTGCACACCAGCGCATCGTCGCAACCGGCGGTGAACAGGCGATCTTCCAGGTCGGGCATATCCGTCCGCGCATCACGAATGACGATCGTGAAATGATAGGTGTTCATGAATCGGACTCCTCACCCAGGCATTGGTTAACCTTGTGCATGATTTGCCGTGCGTGGTTCTCGGGACTGCGCGGCGTACTCCAAACGCTCATCATGTGCTCCGCGTGCCCGGCATTGCAGTACAAACGGCAGAAGGCATGCGCGCTGTTACCGGCCTCCACAACACGCCAACCGTTTGCTACCGCATAGGCGATGGCTGCCCTTATGTGCTTGTCGGGGTGCTTCTTCATGATGCGCGTTCTGTCCTTGATGGGGTGACTATAAACCTTGATGTTGACAACAATCAACACCCATCACAACCACCCCAACCCCACCCCAAACACCAGCAGCGCCGTCCCCAGCCCCGCGAACAGGCTGCCCACCGTCACGACCTGCTTGCGCAGGGAATCCATGTCATACACCCAATAACACACCACATAAAACGGCAGATACCCCAGGAAAAAGATCCCCCACGGCGCACTGCGCCCCCACCACGGCCAATCCCACACCAGCATCCCCGCCGCGTTCAGCATCATCTCCACGCACACGCTCAATGCCGAAAACACCGCCGCGAACCACCAGCGGTTGTTCACCCCCAGCCACGTCAGCTGCTTGTCCTTCGGCAAGCCCATCGTCGCCATGATGCCGGTAATGGCGAACATGAACGTGATCTCGATGTTCAGCCCCATCAGCAGCAACAGCGAGGTATCCCCCGCAATCCCCCACACCGGTGCATGGCCTGAAAAATGGAACACCAGCCCGTTCCAGATCTCGTTGAACCAGTCCATGCCCCAGAACGCCAGCCCCGCCAGCACCCGGCCGGTATTGCCCCGGTCCAGCTCCATGAAATACACATACAGCACCACCAGCAGCATCGGAATCACCATCCACGACACATGCGAGGTATCCCGCAACACCGCCAGCGACCGGGCGGAGGCTTCACTGATCATGACCAAGTCCCCTGCAATTGGAATACCGGATTGACGCCGCCCCGGTTTCCCCGGCCGCGCAATCCGCTAGACTGCAGTATGAAAAGAACGATCACGGCCTGCTTATGAATCCCGGACATCCCCTTGCGCAAAACGGCCACGGCCGCGTCAGCCGCGCGCTGGTGCAAACCGTGCTGGACGCGGTACGGGACACGCCCCTGCCGCAGGCCGACGCCCTGATGCAACGGCTGGCCGACCCGGCCGCCGTCATCCCGCTGGAGCAACTGGAAAACCTGCTGGACGCCTATGCCGACCGCGCCGGTCCGGCGTGCGGCCTGGTACTGGGCGCGCAGGCGCGGCCCGCCACCTTCAGTGCCTTGGGTTATCTGGCCATGAGCAGCCGCACGCTGGGTGAAGCGGTCAGCCTGATGCCGTCCTACGAAAGCGTAGTGATGGATGTGGGCCTGACCATGCTGACCCATGACGGTGACGCCGTGCAACTGGCCTGGGGCCTGCGCGACCGGCGGCCGCATCCGGTGCTGGAAGATTTCATCCTGGCGGCCTGGCTCAGTCTGGGCCGCTGGCTGGTAGGGCGGGAGTTGACACCGGATGCAGTGTATTTCACCCACGACGCCCCGGCCGACCCCGAACCCTACCGCCGCTATTTCCCCTGCCATCACGAATACCGGCAATTGCAGGCGGGCATGCGCTTCCCCGCCGGCTGGCTGGACCTGCCGGTGCTGCACGCCGACCCCGACCTGCACGCGCTGATGCTGGACCGCGCCCGCGCCTTGCAGGCCGCGCAACCCGTGACCGGTGTCTGGAGCCGCCAGGTGCTGGCGGTGCTGCCCGATTTGCTGCCCCGGCAACAGGCCACCATGCCGGAAGTGGCGGCGCGGCTGAACGTCAGCGAACGCAGCCTGCGGCGGCGGCTGGCCGAGGAAGGGGAAAGTTTTCAGGAGTTGTTGCAGGAGCAGCGGCGGCAACTGGCCTGCCACTATCTGCGCAATGAACGGCTGGGGTTGCTGGATATTGCGTTATTGCTGGGCTATGCGGAACACAGTGCGTTTTCGACGGCGTTCCGGCAGTGGTACGGGATGACGCCGGGGCAGTTTCGGGACGGGAAGCAGGTCGGGCGAAGCCCGACCTGAAAGCGGATTACTTCGGCGCCATCCGCAGCGAGCCGTCCAGACGGATCGTCTCACCGTTCAGCATGGGATTGCCGATAATGGCGGCGGCCAGGCTGGCGAATTCCACCGGGCGGCCCAGACGGGCCGGGAACGGCACGGAGGCGCCCAGCGAGTCGCGGGCTTCCTGCGGCAGCGCCATCAGCATCGGGGTTTCGAACAGGCCGGGAGCGATGGTGACGACGCGGATGCCGTAGCGCGAGAACTCGCGGGCCAGCGGCAAGGTCATGCCCACCACGCCGGCCTTGGAGGCGGAGTAAGCGGGCTGGCCGATCTGGCCGTCAAAGGCGGCGACGGAGGCGGTGTTGATGATCACGCCGCGCTCGCCTTCCTCGTTCGGGGGCAGCTTCGCCATGGCGGCGGCGGCCAGGCGGATGACGTTGAAGGTGCCGACCAGGTTGACCTGGATCACGCGGTTGAAACGCTCCAGCGAGGCCGGACCTTCCTTGCCCAGCGCCTTCTCGGGGGTGCCAATGCCAGCGCAGTTGATCGCGCCGTGCAGGCCGCCCAGCTCGTTCAATGCCACATCCACGGCCTTCTGCACATCGGCTTCCGAGCAGACATCGGTCTTCACGAAGCGCACTGCCGCGCCCAGCTCGGCCACCAGCGCCGCGCCGGAAGCTTCGTTCACATCCATGATCACGGCCTTGCCGCCATCGGCCACGATGCGGCGCACGGTGGCTTCGCCCAGACCGGACGCGCCGCCGGTCACCAGAAAGACGCTGTTTGCGATTTGCATGGAAAGGATGCTCCTTCACGGGATTAAGATGGGCACCGATATTCCGCCCGAAGCCGCTCGATTTCAAGAGCTTTACCGGACGAATATCCAATAAATTCCTCGCGAGGCTGTGACGATCCCAACAAGAAGCCGATGCGAATTGAATGCGAATCCGGTTTCACTTTATGGTCGGAATCGCCCTGAAAAGAACAATATTTCACCGACCGGAGCCCGCCATGCTGCCCTTCGCGCCCACCGCCGCCGTCCGCCGGCTGCAACAGAACATGCCCGGCGATGCGGGCATCCTGCCCTTCTTCGGCCGCAGCTTCGATTTCCTCTATGACCCCATCGGCGCGATGCTGGCCATGCGTGAGCAATACGGCGATGTGTTCTGGACACAGTCGCTGGGCATTCACGGCGTGTTCATGATCAGCCCGGAGGCCAACCAGCTGGTGCTGCGCAATGAAGACAACGCCTTCTCGAACCATCTGGGCTGGGATTTCTTCATCGGCAAATTCTTCAAGCGCGGCATCATGCTGCTCGACTTCGAGGAACACCGTTTCCATCGCGGCATCATGCAGGCCGCCTTCAAGAAAAATGCGCTGGTGCGCTACCTGAGCGGCATGAACCCGGCCATCCGCCAAGGCATTGCCCACTGGCGGCCCGGCGCGGACTTCAAGGTGCTGGTGCATCTGAAAAAGCTGACGCTGGACATCGCCACCGAGATCTTCATGGGCGAGAAGCTGGGGCCGGAGGCGGACCGCGTCACCCGCGCGTTTATCGACTGCGTGCTGGCGGGCACGGCGCTGGTGCGCTACCCGGTGCCGGGCGGACGCTGGTATCGCGGCCTGAAGGCGCGGGCGGTGCTGGAGGAATTCTTCCGTTCACGGGTAGCGGCGAAACGGGCCAACCCCGGCGACGACCTGTTCAGCCGCCTGTGCCTCGCGGAGGACGAAAACGGGCAGAAATTCACCGACGACGATGTGGTCAACCACATGATCTTCGTGATGATGGCCGCGCACGACACCTCCACCATCACCCTCACCGCCATGTTCTATTACCTGGCGAAACACCCGGAGTGGCAGGAGAAGATCCGCGCCGAAAGCCGTGCGCTGGGCAAGGAATTCATTGACCATGAAGACCTGCCGAAGCTGAACGCGGCGGATATGGTGATGAAGGAAGCGATGCGGCTGCTGGCGCCGGTGCACGGCATCCCGCGCAAGACAGTGAAGGAAGTCCGCTTCAAGGGCTACACCATTCCGGCGGATACCTACGTCATCATCAGCCCGATCGTGACACACCATCTGGCGGACTGGTGGAAAGACCCGGAGAAATTCGACCCGGAACGCTTCAGCAAGGAGCGCAACGAGCACAAGAAGCACATGTACCAGTACCTACCCTTCGGCGGCGGCGCGCACATGTGCATCGGCCTGCATTT
>DASUIM010000320.1:0-13507 GCA_036279775.1 Fluviicoccus sp.
GCGACGGTGCACCCAGCCGCACAAGGTCACGGTCTGGTCAATCTGGGATTCGGTCAAGCTGCCGCAGTAATGCGTACGCATCATGATAGGTTCTGCCTACACGTTGTCATTGTTAATAAAAAGGGGACAATTATGCCTGAATCGGCGAGCGGTTTGAACGGCTGATGCATAGAAAAGGCCCGCCGGAGCGGGCCTGTTCAGGGTGCAGCCGGCACTCAGTGCCCGCCGACGGCCTTGCGGTGGCTGTCGTGGGCATGGTGGCCGTGGCGCAGGCGGTGATGCGCGTCAGGATCATGCTTGAACATCTGCGGCAGCAGCGAGCCGATGATCATGCCCAGCGCGCTGGCGATCAGTCCCGCGCCTTGCGGCGTGAATACCTGCAACGGCTGGATCAGCATGATGAGCCAGTCCAGGCCGCTGGGCAGTTTGTGGACCTGCTCCGGCGTCATTTCCGCCGAGAAGGTCAACGCCAGCCACAGCGTGGTGCCCGCGAAAATAGCGAACAGCGCGCCCTGATTGGTGGCGCGTTTCCAGTAAACGCCGCAGGCCAGCGGGATGAACGCGCTGACCAGGGTCACCTGATAGGCGTTTTCCACCATCTTGAAGATGCTGGCGTCCGAGTTGATGGCGTACAGCGTCACCAGGATAGTGAAGATGAGGGTGACGATCCGCATGGCGCGCAGCAGCTGCTTGTCGTTCATCGGGAACATTTCCCGCAGGATGTTCTCGGTGAAGGTGACGGACGGCGCCAGCAGCGTGGCGGAGGCGCAGCTCTTGATGGCGGACAGCAGGGCGCCGAAGAACAGGATTTGCGCGATCAGGGGCGCATGATTCAGCACCAGCGTCGGCAGGATCATTTGCGGATCACCGCCTTCCGCGAGATTGGCGTCTACCATTTTCGGGTCGATCAGCGTGGCGGAGTAGGCCAGGAACATCGGCACGAAGGCAAACAGGAAATACAGCGACCCGCCCAGGATGGAGGCCCAGACGGCAATTTTCTCGCTCTTGGCGGACTGCACGCGCTGGAACACATCCTGTTGCGGCATCGAGCCGAACATCATGGTGCACCAGGCGGCGACGAAGGCCGCGATTTCCGGGAAGCTGGCTTTCGGCCAGAAGTCGAATTTGCCGTGGTCGACCGCGTGCTGCACCACGGTGCCGACGCCACCGGCCTGACCGGCGACTTCACCGCCAATCCACAGCATGCCCAGCACAATGATGATCATCTGGATGAAGTCGGTGATGGCCACCGCCCACATGCCGCCGAAGAAGGTATAGATCAGGATGGTCGCGGAGCCGATCCACATGCCGGTAACGACGGAAACCGAGCCCAGCGAAACAATATTGAAGACCAGACCGAGGGCGCTGATCTGCGCACCGACCCAGCCCAGATACGACAGCACAATGGCGATGGTGGTCAGCACTTCCACGCCGCGGCCATAACGCCGCTTGTAAAAGTCGCCAATGGTCAGCAATTTCATGCGGTACAGCGGCGCCGCGAAGAAGATACCCACCAGGATCAGGCACAGGGACGAGCCGAAGGGGTCGGCAACGACTCCATGCAGGTTTTCCTGCAGGAAGGTGGCGGGGATTCCCAGCACCGTTTCCGAGCCGAACCAGGTGGCGAAAACCGTGGCGGTGACCATGTAGAAGGGCAGTTGACGACCGGCGACGGCAAAGTCACTGGTGTTCTTGACCCGTAGCGAAGCCCAGAGGCCGATGGCCACCGAAATGACCCAATAGGCAACCACAAACCATAACAGCATGGCTGTCTCCTGATCCTTGATGTGTTGAATGCGTATCGAATGCGTTTGAAATGCGCTGCGAGTGTAACTGAGAGGAAAACCTGCGTCAGCCGTTCCTGTCGGGCTGACCGTGAAAAATGCGTTGGAATTGCGGGGCGGGAGATCCCGGAGCAGGGGGTGGAGCGTATTACTCCAGCCCCTGCTTCGGGCAGGCCGGGATCAGGCCCAGTTGGCGGCGAATACCGGGGCCAGCTGTTGCTGTTCCGCGGTCGTCAGCACGGTCTGGCCGACCGGGGGCGGTGTCATGGACGACATGGCCGTGACCAGGTTCTGGACATGGGTGTCGCTCAGTACCTTGCCGTCACCGGCGCGGATTTCCTCAAGGTGATACTGCGTCCCCAGGAACCAGCTGGTCACGACCACATGATCGGTGGTGCCGATCACCTGGATGTCCAGGTTGTTGCCGCTGCGGCTGAACCACAGCTGTTCGCTGCCGATGTCAGCACCCAGTTGCAGGGTGTCGTGGTTACCGGCCGTGGTATCGCTGTCGGTGGCAATGTCGTTGCCGCCACCGCGATTGAACACGTAGGTATCGTTACCCGCGCCGCCGCTGAGGTTGTCATTGCCCAGCCCCCCATCCAGCGTGTCATTACCCGCCCCGGCGGTCAGCCTGTTGCCAACGGCATTGCCGGTCAGCTGGTTGTCCCCGGTGTTGCCGGTGCCGTTTGCGGCGCTGCCGGTCAGGACCAGATTGTCAATATTTGCCCCCAGTGTGTAGCTGATAGTGCTGCGGACAAGATCCACGCCCTGGCCGGAAGCTTCAGAAATGACATCCCCGATGTTGTCGACCACATAGGTATCGTCACCCAGGCCGCCGGCCATGGTGTCGGCTCCGGCCTTGCCGTCCAGGGTATTGTTCCCGCTGTTGCCGGTCAGGACATTGGCAACCGTATTGCCGGTGCCGTTGGTCGCGTCGGTGCCGGTCAGGGTCAGGTTTTCCAGATTGGTCAGCAGGGTGTAGCTGACCGCGCTGTTGACCAGGTCCGTTCCTTCGCCGGCCAGCTCGGTAATGACATCTCCGCCATTAATGACATAAGTGTCGTTGCCAAGGCCGCCGACCAGGGTGTCATTACCCGCCGTCCCGCCATCCAGGATGTTGTTGCCGGTGGTGCCGGTAATGCGGTTGTTCGCGGTGTTGCCGGTACCGTTCAGGTTGCCGCTGCCCGTCAGCACCAGATTTTCAAGGTAGGAGCCGAGGGTATAGCTGAGGCCAGCGCGCACTTCATCCGTCCCGCCACCGGCAAGTTCAACCAGTACGTCTGTCAGGGTATCGACAACGAACACATCGTTACCGGTGCCGCCGTTCAAGGTGTCAATACCGGCGCCGCCGTCAAGCGTATCGTTGCCGGAGCCGCCGGCCAGCGAGTTTTTACCGCTGTTGCCAATGACGAGGTTGTTCAGCGTGTTGCCGACGCCATTGATGGTGGCGGCCCCTTGCAGGCTGAGGTTTTCCAGATTGGCGCCCAGCGTGTAAGTGATGGTGCTGAAAACCGTGTCAGTGCCTTCTCCGGTCAATTCGACCAACGTATCGCCGCCATTGACATAGTAGGTGTCATCTCCCAGACCCCCGCCAAGGGTGTCATTCCCTGAGCCGCCGTTAAGCGTATTGTTGCCGGAGTTGCCGGTAATGCTGTTATTGAGGGCATTGCCGGTACCGGAAGTATTGCCGGTTCCCGTCAGGGTGAGATTTTCAATCGCATTGCTCAGCGAATACGACACCGATGCCATGACCAGATCCGTACCGGAGTTGTCGGCCTCGGTGGCCGAGTCCCCGATGTTGTCGACGATGTAGGTGTCGTTACCCGCATCACCGATCATGATGTCGGCGCCGGAGCCGCCATCCAGCACATTGTTGCCGATGTTGCCGGAAATGATGTTGTCAAGCCCGTTACCGGTGCCATTGATGTCGCCGGTGTCATCCAGCTGCAACTCTTCAACATTGGCGGTCAGTGTGTAGTTCACACTGGCGGTTACCGTATCATGGCCTTCGTCGGACATTTCAATCACGACATCGGCGCTGTTGTCGACCTGATAATAGTCATCACCGACACCGCCCAGCAGCGTGTCGACACCTTCACCGCCAACCAGCAAATCCGAACCTTCGGCGCCGTACAGCACGTCGTTGCCGATGTTGCCGATCAGCCAATCATTGTCGGTCAGGCCGTAGATGATGTCGTTGCCGCCCTTGCCGTCAATGATGTCGGCGTAGTTCGCGGGGTTCTGGTCGCCGTAAATGATGTCGTCGCCTTCGGTAGGCGTCCCGGGATTCGGGAACAGGGCCGCAATTTCGGCGTAGGTCATGCTGCGGTCGCTGAAACGGATACCGTCGATCACCCGGGAATAGTCGATACCCAGGCCGGACTTGAAGGCGCTTTCGGACAGGATTTGCCAGAACCGGTAGGTTTCGAGGCTGTTGACCGATCCCAGCGGCTCATCGCCGTACAGTTTGGCGTAGGTATCGTAGATCGATGATTGCAGGAAGAAATCGTTAATGCGGACGCTTCCGCCGCTGGTCGCGTTGATCACCAGATCGAGACCATCCCGCGAGGCGCTGCCCGTCAATTGGGTGCTGTTCATGCCGACAGCGCGTACATCCAGCCAGTCATAACCGATGGTGGCCAGCTGGTTCTTGTCGATTCCGGCGATCTGCACGTGTTCCGTGCTGTCCAGCGAACTGATGACAAAGGTTTCATTGCCCCGGCCGCCGCGATAGAAGTCACTGCCGCCCTTGCCATCGATTTCCAGGAATCCCCCCACTTCGGTATAAAAGGTGTCAATGACCTGACTGGCCGAAGAATTCAAGACGGGATTGAAGGCGTAGTCCGGGTTATCGGTCATGATGCGCGTCATCAAGTCGAAACTGACCGGCACAGCGACGCCTTGAGCATTGAACTGCCGGATTTCGAAGTTGATCAGTTGCGGAATGGTCAAAGCAGACCCATCTACCGTGCTGCCGGTGGCAATATCCGTGATCGTCATGGCGCCGTTATCGGCAATATAAATGCGCAGGTTGTTGATATCGGCGGTCTGGATAATCAGGTTGCTCTTGCCGATGCCGTCAATATTGGTAATCGGGCTCATGATATGGTCATGGCCGCCGTTACGTGCATCATGGATGACGGTCGTGCGCTCACCGATCATGAGCGTGTTATCACCCGTACCGCCGTTGACGACCACATATTCACTGGGAATATCCTGGCCGCCATCCGCCCAATAGATTTGCGAAGCGGCCTCCGAGCCGGCGTCATAGTCGCGAATGCTGCCACCGGCGAGGTTAACGGTATTCACCGTGCTGGCTGCGGTCAGGGCATCGAAGACATCATCCTGATTCAGGGTGGCATCCGCAAAATGCAGGAAGAAGTGACCATCCTGCGTAAAATCGACCGCCTTGAAAGTACTGCCGGTCAGGGTGTGCGTGATTTGAAGCGCGCCGTTGTCCAGCCGCTGCAAGCTGTAATCGGCCTGGTTTCCGTCCAGGTGAATGTCGCCTTCGCCATACAGCGTGTCATGGCCAAAGTTGCCATTCAGGTGGATGGAGGGCAGGGCCGGTGTGCCCGCCATTTTCTCACTGTAGATCAACTCGTCGTCGGAGCCGGAAGTAAACTGGCTGTTATTCAGCAAAAATACCGTTTCACCGGTATTGGCGCTGCCATCGTAGTTGCCGGTGGTTGATACGGGGACAAATGCGCCACTGGCGACATCGGTGTTTGCTGCAAACAGGTTTTGCAGGGACAGGGTTTGCCCATCGACATTCACGGTCCAGCTCAGGGTGCCTTCGGCAAGCTGGTTCATCAAGGTGGAAAGGGAGAGGCGGGCCTCACTGTTCCTGATGGCCAGATAGAAATGCGCCCCGTCATTGCCGACATAGACATCGCTGGCGGCAATGCCTTCCGCCGGATTGACCGTGATCGCGACCGAAATATCGGTAGACGTAATAAAGGTCATGTCATGACCGCTGTCCTTGCCGAACAGAATCTCGGTTTCGGTTGCCCGGCTAACGAGAATATCGTCACCGGCGCCACCATCCAGGACGGCGTGAAGCACCGGCTTCAGGGAGGTGCTGCTCTCGAATCCGATAATGTCGTTTCCGCCGCCGCCACTGATTACGCGGGTCGCGGTGACTCCGGATTCGACATAATCAAAGCCATTGACAACGATATAGTCATCGCCGCTGGTGCCCTCAAGAATTGAAGTCGCAATGTCAGGCTGGGTATAGGAGGCATCGTTGAACAGGATGGTAAAGGTTGCCGTACTGGATGGTCCGTAAAAATAGTCCTTGACCTGGACCCAGTTGCCATCGCCCATGTCAATGTAGAGATCCTTCTTGAACTGACGGAATACCAGGTTGTCAGGCTTGGCGAAATTAAACGCCAGGATGTGGTTGCCGGACGTGCCGGGGCGGACGGAGTCAAAGCCGAAACCGTTATCGAACAGGTACGTGACATCGGAGCCACGGCCGTCCAGCACATCATCGCCGTTACCGCCGATCATGACATCGGTTCCGCCAGGCTGGCTGTCACCAAAACCGGCAAACAGCACGTCGTTGCCGTCACCGCCGTTGATCGTGTCATCGCCGGCCAGCCCCAGCAGGCTATCGTCGCCATTGCCGCCCTGCAGCAAGTCATTGCCGTTATAACCGGCCAGGTTGTCATTCCCGTCGCCGCCTTCGAGGGTGTCGTTTCCGCTTTCACCGATCAACTGGTCATTGCCGGCCATGCCGCGCAACAGGCTGTCGCCAAAGTTGGCGGTCAGGCGGTTATCGCCGTCGTTGCCTTGCGCCACCAGGCTGTCTGTCCCGGTCAGATCCAGCCGCTCGATATTATCGGACAAGGTGAAACTGACACTGGAGTTGATCCAGTCATAACCTTCGCTGGCGGCTTCAAGCACCACCGTCTGGCTTGTGGTAACTGAATATTCGTCATCGCCCGCGCCACCAAGCAGTGTGTTGGCGCCGGACCCGCCATCCAGAACATCATTGCCGTCACCGCCGACCAGGCTGTCATCACCCTCGAAACCGGTCAGGAAGTCACGGCCTTCGCCACCGATCAGGGTATCGTTACCCGCCATGCCGTCCAGCGTGTCATCGCCGGCCAAACCCTGCAGCAGGTTATCGCCGGAGTTACCGATAATGCCGTTGGCCTGATCGTTACCGGTACCGGAAAGATTGCCGTTCTCCTGCAGCCAGAGAGTTTCAGTGTTTTCCGACAGGGTATAGCTGACCGAGGAATAAACCTGGTCATATCCTTCGTCGGCATTTTCAACGACAGTGTCAGAGCCATTGTCGACGAGGTAGGTGTCGTCACCCGAGCCGCCTTGCAAGGTGTCGGCTCCGGCGCCGCCGTCCAGGGTGTCATTGCCGGTCAGGCCATAGAGATCGTCGCTATCGACGTCTCCGGTCAGGATATCGTTCAGGTCGTTGGGGTTCTGGTCGCCGATCAGTGTCGTCATTGAAACTCTCCTTGATATATTTTGAGGTGTCCCGGTGGAAGCGGGCGACCGATTCTAGGAGAAAACATGAGCAATGCGCAATGTCATCTGTCATGGCTAACAGATTGAGAATTATCAAAAAAATGAAATTGAACGCTTTTTATATGTCAATAAAAAAGCCCGCTTGCGCGGGCTTTTTTAACCTTGAAACAGCGTCGGGGGATTAGCCGCCGAACTGGTTCATGGTGTTCTTGGAAGCGTCACCGGCCTTCAGCGCGTTGTCGCCCGAGAACATTTCCTTGTGGTCGTCACCGATGTCGGAGCCGGCCATCGCCTGGTGCTTGACGCAGGAAACGCCTTCACGGATTTCCTTGCGCTGCACGCCTGCCACATAGGCCAGCATGCCTTGGTCGCCGAAGTAACCCTTCGACAGCTCATGCATGTGCAGGGCGGTGGTGTGGTAGGTCGGCAGCGTGATCAGGTGATGGAACACACCGGCTTCACGGGCGGCATCGGCCTGGAAGGTGCGGATCATTTCATCAGCAGCCTTGGCCAGTTCGGTGTTGTCGTAATCAACGCTCATCAGCTTGGCGCGGTCGTAAGCGGACACGTCCTTGCCTTCCTTGACGAAACGGTCATAGGCTTGCTGACGGAAGTTCAGGGTCCAGTTGAACGACGGGCTGTTGTTGTAAACCAACTTGGCGTTCGGAACCACTTCCTTCACGCGGTTGACCATGTGGGCGATTTCCGCGACGTTCGGGGTCGGGGTTTCGATCCACAGCATGTCAGCGCCGTTCTGCAGCGAGGTCACGCAGTCCAGCACAACGCGGTCGATCTGGGTGCCTTCGCGGAACTGGTACAGGCCGGAGGCCAGGCGGGTCGGGCGGTGCAGCTTGCCGTCGCGCTTGATCAGGATTTCGTCGTCAGCGGCTTCGCTGATGTCGATTTCCTTGGTGTCCAGGTAGCTGATGTACTGGGACGCCAGGTCGCCCTTCTTCTTGGAGACCGGGATCTTCTGGGTCAGGTCGGCACCTTCGGAGTCGGTACGGGCGACGATGACGCCTTCGTCGATGCCCAGTTCCAGGAAGGCCAGGCGCACGGCGTTGATCTTGGACAGGAAGTCCTCGTGCGGCACGGTGACCTTGCCGGCCTGGTGGCCGCACTGCTTGGCGTCGGAGACCTGGTTTTCGATCTGGATGGCGCAGGCGCCGGCTTCGATCATCTTCTTGGTCAGCAGGTAGGTAGCTTCTTCGTTACCGAAACCGGCGTCGATGTCGGCGATGATGGGCACGACATGGGTCTGGAAGCCGTTGATCTTGGCTTCGACTTCGGCAACCTTGGCCTTGTCGCCAGCGGCTTCGGCCTTCTGCAGGGCGCGGAACAGGTCGTTCAGTTCGCGGGCATCGGCCTGGCGCAGGAAGGTGTAGATCTCTTCGATCAGGGCCGGCACGGCGGTCTTCTCGTGCATGGACTGGTCGGGCAGCGGGCCGAAGTCGGAACGCAGGGCGGCAACCATCCAGCCGGACAGGTAGATGTACTTCTTGTCGGTGGTGCCGAAGTACTTCTTGTTGGCGATCATCTTCTGCTGGGCGATGAAGCCGTGCCAGCAGCCCAGGGACTGGGTGTACTTGCTGCTGTCGGCGTCGTATTCAGCCATGTCCTTGCGCATGATGGCGGCGGTGTACTTGGCGATGTCCAGGCCGGTACGGAAGCGGTTCTGCACGATCATGCGGGCCGCATCTTCCGGGTGGATGGCACCCCAGGTGCCGCCGAGCTTGGCCTTAACGGCGCGGACGTGTTCGAGTGCAGAGGCGTACGTGGTCATGACGTTTTCCTGTTGCTGAGGTTTAGGACCGGGCAGAAAGATGAGTGGCCTGGACCTTGGGAGTGCGCAGACTAAGGGCTGTGGCATAATTTCCCTAATTTATAGTTTTTATTCCCGGTATTTATTTTATGAATCTTGAGCGGGTTGACCTCAATCTCCTGATTTATCTCGATGTGCTGTTGCGCGAGAAGAATGTCACCCGGGCGGCCGAAAACCTGGGCATTACTCAGCCGGCAATGTCTAATATTCTCAAGAGGTTACGAGATGTATTTCAGGATCCACTTTTAATCCGGAGCAGCGAGGGCATGACGCCCACCGAGCGCGCGGTGGCCCTGCAGCCGCAGATCCGCGAAGCCCTGGACAGCCTCAACCAGATCTTTGAGTCGCAGGAGGATTTCCGGCCCCGGTCGAGTTCCCGCGTCTTCCGCATCATGGCCGCGGACTACGCCGAGGCCACCCTGATCCCGGCCCTGGCCAAGGCCATGCGCACCGAATCCCCCTCCGTGGTGCTGGATTTCCTGACGCCCTCGGACGTGAGCTACCGCGACATGGAGCTGGGCCGGGTGGACATGGCCATCAACCGCTTCACCGATATCCCCCAGTCTTTCCACCAGGTCACGGTGTGGAAGGACAGCTTCTCCTGCCTGGTACACCGCGACAGCCCGCTGGCCGAGGCCTTCACGCTCAAGGCCTACCTGGAGGCCCAGCACATCTGGGTGTCCAAGACCGGCATGGGGGTGGGCTTCGGCATGAACCCGGACCAGGCCGGCGGCCTGGGCTGGATCGACCAGGCCCTGGGTCGCATCGGCAAGAAGCGCAAGATCGCCATCTTCACCCGCCACTACCAGATGCCGGCGCTGCTGGCCGAGAACGCCGACCTCATCGCCACCCTGCCGACCCGGGTGGCCAAGCTCCAGCTCAACAACCCCCGGCTGGTGCTGCGCGAGCCGCCGTTCCATATCCCCGAATTCGAGCTGAAGATGGCCTGGAGCCCGCTGCTGCACCACAACGCCGCCCACCGCTGGCTGCGCCAGCTCATCCTGTTTACGGCGCGCCAGATCATCGAGCGCGAGGAGGAGGAGCTGCGCGCGTCTCCGGCACGGCCGGTGGCGCCGGCGCTGCCGCCGCTGGACCGGGACTAGGGCCGGGGCCTCATCCGACCGGTACGATTACTACGAAGAATCCGGTAGAATGCCGGCCCTTCGCGGGGGCGCCACGGCCCCTGCCGACCGACTTTTGATTCCCGAGAGGCTAGACACATGACCGAACGCATCAAGCACGGCGACCTGGACATCGCCAAGGAACTCTACGACCTGGTGGCCAACGAGATTGCCCCGGGTACCGGCGTCGAGCCGTCCGCGTTCTGGTCCGCCTTCGAGAAGGTTGCTGTCGAGCTGGCCCCGAAGAACAAGGCGCTGCTGGCCAAGCGCGACGACCTGCAGGCGAAGATCGACGCCTGGCACCGCGCCAACCCGTCTTTCCCGCGCGCCGAGTACAAGGCTTTCCTGCAGGAAATCGGCTACCTGGTGCCGGAAGGCCCCGACTTCCAGATCACCACCCAGAACGTGGACGAGGAGCTGGCCCAGCTCGCCGGTCCGCAGCTGGTGGTGCCGGTGCGCAACGCCCGCTATGCGCTGAATGCCGCCAACGCCCGCTGGGGCTCCCTCTATGACGCCCTCTACGGCACCGACGTGCTGTCCGAGGAAGGCGGCGCCGAGAAGGGCAAGGGTTACAACCCGGTGCGTGGCGCCAAGGTCATCGCCTTCGCCCGCAACTTCCTGAACGACACCTTCCCGCTGGCCAGCGGCTCCCACGTCGATTCCACCCGCTACGCGGTGGAGAACGGCCAGCTCGCGGTCACCCTGAAGGGCGGCGAGAAGGTTGGCCTGGCCACCCCGGCCCAGTTCGCCGGCTATACCGGCGACGCCGCCGCGCCCACCGGCGTGCTGCTCAAGCACAACGGCCTGCACGTGGAAATCCAGGTCGACGCCGCGCATCACGTCGGCAAGGACGACGCCGCCGGCGTCAAGGACCTGCTGGTGGAAGCCGCCGTCACCACCATCCAGGACCTGGAAGATTCCGTCGCCGCCGTGGACGCCGAGGAAAAGGTCGAGGGCTACCGCAACTGGTTCGGCCTGATGACCGGCACCCTGGTGGAAACCTTCGAGAAGGGCGGCAAGCAGCTGACCCGTCGCATGAACCCGGACCGCGTGTACAAGAACGCGCAGGGCCAGGACTTCACCCTGCACGGCCGCTCCATGATGCTGCTGCGCAACGTCGGCCACCTGATGACCAACCCCGCAGTGCTGGTGAAGGGCGAGGAAGTGTTCGAAGGCATCATGGATGCCCTCATCACCGCCCTTATCACCAAGCGCACGCTGGCCGACAAGGCCGCCGTGAAGCTGGTCAACTCCCGCGCCGGCTCCACCTACATCGTGAAGCCCAAGATGCACGGCCCGGAAGAAGTGGCCTTCGCCGTCGAGCTGTTCGAAGCCGCGGAAAAAGCCGTGGGCCTGGCGAAGAACACCCTCAAGGTCGGCATCATGGACGAGGAGCGCCGCACCTCGGTGAACCTGAAGGAGTGCATCCGCGCCGCTTCCGAACGCACCATCTTCATCAACACCGGCTTCATGGACCGCACCGGCGACGAGATCCACACCTCGATGGAAGCCGGCCCCGTGGTGCGCAAGGACGACGTCAAGAAGCAGGAATGGATTGCTGCCTACGAGCGTCGCAACGTCTCCATCGGCCTGGCCTGCGGCCTGCAGGGCAAGGCCCAGATCGGCAAGGGCATGTGGGCCAAGCCGGATGAAATGAAGGAAATGCTTGCCACCAAGCAGGGCCACCCGAATGCCGGCGCCACCTGCGCCTGGGTGCCGAGCCCGACCGGTGCGACGCTGCATGCGCTGCACTACCACCAGGTCAACGTGAAGGCGCGCCAGGATGCGCTGAAGCCGGTGGCGCAGGATCCGGTCGACACCATCCTGAACCCGCCGCTGGCGCCGAACACCAACTGGACCGATGCCGAGAAACTGGCCGAGCTGGAAAACAACTGCCAGGGCATCCTGGGCTATGTGGTGCGCTGGGTGGATCTGGGTGTGGGTTGCTCCAAGGTGCCGGACATCAACAACGTCGGCCTGATGGAGGACCGCGCCACGCTGCGCATCTCCAGCCAGCACATCGCCAACTGGCTGCGCCACGGCGTCGTCACCAAGGACCAGGTGATGGACGTGATGAAGCGCATGGCCGTGATCGTGGACAAGCAGAACGCCAGCGATGCCGCCTACACGCCGATGGCGCCGGGCTTCGACGGCATCGCCTTCAAGGCCGCCTGCGACCTGATCTTCCTGGGCACCGTGCAGCCCTCCGGCTACACCGAGCCGCTGCTGCACGCCGCCCGCCTGCAGCTGAAGGCGAAGCAGCGCGGTTGATGTTGCGCTGACGCAAATAGGCCGCCTTGTGCGGCCTTTTTGTTGCGCGTGATTTGCCTGCGGGCGGGCGGCTGCCTTTGCCTGCCTGAGGCCGGCCCGCGCGCCGGCCTCAGTGGGCGGCGGGGCGTTGCGGCGATGGCGCGGACAGGGGCGGCGTGCCCTCGTGCATGCCTTGCCGGATCATGGCGCGCAATTCGGGTGTGTCGGTTTCCCCGTGTACGGCAACCGCGTGCCGGACGGCGGCTTCCTCGAGTTCGGTGCCGCTGTCGGCGGACATGGCCAGGGTGCAGCCGCTGGTGCTGGGCATTTCGCGACAATCGATGTACTGGCGGGTCATGGCTGGCTCCATTTGCTTCATGCAGAAGTGCATCCCTGCGGGAGAGTCCCGTCCCTGGACACACCCGGTCTAGCTGCAGGAATCGAATCGTGCAAGCGCGACCGCGGGCTGTCCGCTTTCGCAAAGCACCCGAATTCGATGAAATTCACGGTCATGTCGATCGCGGTGCGATTGTGCAGGATGAGCGGGTGGCTGGTATGCAGCACGCGAAAGTCCTGCATGCCCGGCAGACGGGTGCTGGCCACCGTGACCTTGCCGTCGTTGGCGCCTGGCAGCAGCAGCGAGAGCCAGGGATTGAGCGTGCGGTCGCCGGCCAGCACGCCGAGCTGGAAAGACGGGGGCGCCGGGTCGTCCGCCCTACTGCGAAGCTGTTGCGCGGCGGGACCGCCGACGCGACGGAAGAGGGCATTATCGCCGAGGCGGTCGACGATCTCGCTGCCTCGGTTGGGCGGCGCCAGCATGACGACCCGGCCGATCTGCAAGGCCTGTTGCTGCGCCAACTGACGGACTACCAGGCCCCCCATGGAGTGGGTGACGAAATGAACGGGACCGGCGTAGCCGGGGAGGCAGGCGCGGATTTTTGGCAGGACATGGTCTTGCGCCAGTTGCTGGATGTTTTCCTGCCGTGACGGATAGCCGACATTGCAGACCGGGTGGCCGGCGGCGACCAGGGCGCGCTCGA
>DASUIM010000321.1:0-8884 GCA_036279775.1 Fluviicoccus sp.
ATCACCAACAGCAGCGGAACCTGCAAGGGCATCTTCATGGCCGTGACGTCCGGCAATAAGGTCATCACGCTCAATGCGGACGGCAGCTCGACCCTGAGTGTTCCCGGCGGCAGCTCGAACACTGAACCGGCGACCGTCAACGCCGCCCTGGGCGGCAACTACACCTTGACCTATCACCAGTCGCAGGCGGGTGGCATCTACACTGACGGTCAGCAAGTCAACTTCAGCGTCAATGCTGGAACAGGTGTTCTCAGTGTCGGCGGCATACCCTTGGGCAATCCGGTCTACATCAAATACAGCGGCGTGCCCAACACTGCTGAAGTCATCTGGAAAGACGGCAACATTGAATATGCCCTGAGCAACAACACCACCGGCGTCTTCAACGAGATCAATATCTCCGACAAGTCGAAGGCCGTGCCGTTCATGGGTCAGTTCCGGTTGCCTGCGGTTGCCCAGACCTGCACATCACCGACTTCCGGCGACAACATCATCAAGTTCGACAAAGCTCCGGCTGACTTCTGTGGTTTTACTCGCGCCAACTCGCTGTTTATTACCAGCGGCACCACTGCGACATACACCTTTGTTTCGGGGGATGCGGATCTTCGGTATGTAGTTGTAAACCTTGAGAACAATGTGGTTAAGAGCATGTATGTCGAGAACTCGAAATACGGGTTCGGATGCGGATCCGGAACACAAATTGCTTGCACCGGCATTAACTTTATTGACGGCGCGAACCAAAAAGAGTTCATTTTCAGTAACACTGTCCTTAACGCCACTCCGGGGTCTGCAGCCAGCGGCAACCTGACGTTGGTCAGCGGTTCGGTGATTCATCCGGTTTCGGCTGGAACGAATGTACTGCGCACCGAAAATGGGGTTGAGTTCTATGATTGTGCAGCTTGGACAAAAATCCCCAATGGCGGAGCCACCTCCAATGTCAGCATCAGCTTCATCAACCAGCGCGGTAACTTCAAAGCAGCGTCCATCTACGGTTTGAGCAGCATTAATCGCACACAGTTGTTGTTCGGTGGCTTGCAAAACGGCGGAACGAAAACCCTGGCCGGTCTTCACAACCAGATGGTGATGGTTGATGACAATGCAGGAACTTGCCTTGCTGTCATTAAAGCGGTCACAGCCGGGGATAAGAACGTGACGTTGAATGCTGATAACACAGTCACTGTAACCAGCGCTGGCGGTGACATGACCAAAACCTGTGTCGGCAATACAAACCCGCGTGGCTGCCTGACAATCACTGGAGCCGGAGCCTTGGAAAGTGCTTTCGAGCATATCGGCAGCCCCCTGGTATTTGGCGGCGGTCCGCAAGTGCAGCTGAATGGCACTCCGCCGACTTCAGGCGCCATCACCTTCTTTGGAGCTGGTGTGAATGCAAACTCCACCAATGACGGCGTCAGCGTCGGATTCCAGAAGAGTTTCGGAAGTACGGACAATGCAACCTACACATTCCAGAAGTACGACGGTTCAGCCAATCTTGTTTCAAACTATGGTTATGAATGTGTCAAGGATGCCGGAAATGATTGCCCCGGCCTCTCCGTAGACACTACCAACCGCCGTATTGCCTTTGACGGAGTTGTAATGGCCCAGAAAGACAACTTGAACGGTGGTGCTTCAACCGGCAAGACGGCAACCTTCAACGGGACCCTCAATTACTGACCACAAGCCATCGGAAGTGTGACCAAGGCGGCCTCCGGGCCGCCTTTTTCATTTCCGGCCGGAAATAGGGTAAAATCCGCCGCTTCCGATTTCCCGCCGCAGCCGCACCGCCATGACTGTTGAAACCTTTGCCCCGCAAGCCAAGCCCGCACCCGTTGATGAATCGCTCGTCGCCGACCCCAAGAGCCGCACCGAGTTCAACAAGCTGCAGAAACGCCTGCGCCGCGAAGTCGGCCGCGCCATCGCCGATTTCAACATGATCGAGGACGGCGACAAGATCATGGTTTGCCTGTCCGGCGGCAAGGACAGCTACACCATGCTCGACATCCTGCTCAGTCTGCAAATCAGCGCGCCCATCAAATTCGATATCGTGGCGGTTAACCTGGACCAGAAACAGCCGGGCTTTCCCGAGGATGTGCTGCCGAAGTATCTGACCGAACGCGGCATTCCCCACTACATTCTGGAAAAAGACACTTACAGCATCGTCAAGGAACTGACCCCGGAAGGGAAGACCTACTGCGCGGTCTGCTCGCGGCTGCGTCGCGGCAGCCTGTACGGCTTCGCCCAGGAAATCGGCGCAACCAAGGTGGCGCTGGGCCATCACCGCAACGACATCATGGCGACGCTGTTCCTGAACCTGTTCCACGGCGGCAAGCTGAAGGCGATGCCGCCCAAGCTTTTATCGGATGACGGCAAGAACATCCTGATCCGCCCGCTGGCGTATTGCGACGAAAAGGACATCATCGAATACGCCCGCTGCAAGGCGTTCCCGATCATTCCCTGCAATCTTTGCGGCTCGCAGGAGAACCTGCAGCGCGCGATGATCAACGACATGCTGCGCGACTGGGACAAGAAACACCCCGGACGGCTGGAAAGCATTTTCACCGCCATTGGCAATGTCGCGCCGTCGCAACTGGCCGACCGCGAGCTGTTTGACTTCGTCAACCTGAAGGTAACCCCGGAAGCCGATGTACCCGCAACCGACAATCGGCTGGACGTGGTCAACCTGACCCTGAACTGACTGCCATGAGCCATCACTTCCAGTATACCGACCTGCGGCGCATGACCCGCTGGATGGGCTGGCTGCTGGTCATCCCCTTGCTGTTGACGGTGAGGGGCTTCGTTCACGGGCTAAGCAATTACCGATGGCTGGCCGATGTTCCCGCCAATCAACCCCTGGCCGGTCTGCCCCCCGACCTGCAACACAGCCTGCAACTGGACAGCCTGCTGCGGCTCAGCCAAATTTCGGCGACCATGGTCTTTCTGACCTTTTTTTGCTTTGCCTGGCTGTTCCTAGCCTTTCGCAACCTGATCGCGCTCACGGAACTGCGCGAGAACACCGTCCGCAACTCGGTCGGCATCCTGAAGGAGATTACCGGCGGCCTGCTGACCGCCACCTCCATGCTGCGCCGCCTGTTTCACAACAGCACCCCGGAATCGCACGCGCACCTGACGCTGCGCTATACCATTCCCGCCTGCACGCTGGCGCTGATCGCGGCCAATGTCTGCAAGATTGTCGCGGTGATCAAGCTTCACGACGCCGCCAGCGTGGGCGACTGGCGGTCGGGCGAAGGCTGGATGCTGTACGGCTATGCCTGCTACGTGCTGCTGTACGTCCTGGCCTGGCGGGTGGCGACACGGCTGGAAATGCTGCAGCGCGCCGCCTGGCATCAGCGGCAGGCCGCCAAGGTCTGAGACTGGCCCGCGCGCCCCTTGATCGGCGTCGCCGTTGGCGGTAAAAGCGAAGCCTAGTCTCCCATCCCGATCCGCCTGCCATGAACACGCCCCTGCTGAACGAACGCGACATCGCCTTCCTGCTTTACGAACTGCTGGACACCGGCCGCCTGCCGGAACGCGAACGCTACCGCGAACATTCCCGTGAGGTTTTCGACGCTACCTTGCAAACCGCGCGCACCATTGCCGAGAAATATTTCGCCAACCACAACGCCAAGGGTGACGCCAACGAACCCACTTTCGATGGCAAGCAGGTACATCTGATTCCGGAAACCAAAGCGGCTTGGGATGCCTTTGCCGGGGCGGGTTTCCTGGCGGCGGGCTATGACTATGAGGAGGGCGGCCTGCAACTGCCGGAAGTGATCCTGCGAACGGCGATGGCCTACATCAACGCCGCCAATATCGCCACCACCGGTTACCTGTTCCTCAGCATCGGCGCGGCCAACTTGATCCATGCCTTCGGCTCGGAAGCGCAAAAAGCCCGGTTCCTGCCGCCAATGCGGGAAGGGCGTTTTGCCGGAACCATGGCAATGACAGAACCGGCGCAGGGCTCGGCGCTGGCCGATATCCGCACCTATGCGGTGGAGCATCCCGACGGCACTTATCGCCTGTTCGGGCAAAAGATGTTCATCTCCGGCGGCGACCAGTCGCTGACCGAAAACATCGTGCACATGGTGCTGGCCCGCATCAAGGGCGCGCCCGCGGGGGTAAAGGGCATTTCCCTGTTCATCTGTCCCAAGTTTCTGGTGAATGAAGACGGGTCGCTGGGCGCGCGCAACGATGTCGCCCTGGCGGGCCTGCTGCACAAGATGGGCTGGCGCAACACCACCTCCACCGTACTCAGCTTTGGCGAACAGGGCGGGGCGGTCGGCTATCTGGTCGGCGAACCGCACCAGGGGCTGGGCTACATGTTCCAGATGATGAACGAGGCGCGCATCGCGGTCGGCCTGGGCGCGGCGGCCCTGGCCTATCAGGGTTTCAATTACTCGCTGGCCTATGCGCGGCAGCGTCCGCAAGGGCGCCTGCCGTCCAGCAAGGACCCGCTGTCGAAGCAGGTCAATATCATCGCCCACGCCGATGTCAAACGGATGCTGCTTGCGCAAAAGGCCTATGCGGAAGGTTCGCTGGCGCTGTGCCTGTTCGCTTCCAGCCTGTTTGAAGACCAGAGCACCGCGCCGGACGCCGGGCAACGGCAGCGCGCGGCGCTGCTGCTGGATCTGCTGACGCCGGTGGTGAAATCGTGGCCGTCCAAATACGGTACCAAGGCCAATGAACTGGCGATGCAGGTGCTGGGCGGCTCGGGATACATCCGGGAATATCCGGTGGAACAGTATTACCGCGACAACCGCCTGAACCCGATTCACGAAGGCGCGGAAGCCATTCACGGCATCGACCTGCTGGGCCGCAAGGTCGGCATGCAGCAAATGGCGGGTTATCACGTTTTCCGGGAAACCGTCGCCGCTACCCTGCATGAAGCCGCCGGGCTGGAAGCCACGGCCGGTTTTGCCGCGCCGCTGGAGGCCGCCATGACCCGGCTGGATGAGGTGACACGGCATCTGCTGGCCGTCATGCCCGCCAACCCCGATCTGGGGCTGGCCAATGCCACCGTGTATCTGGATTTGTTCGGCCGGGTAACGATGACCTGGCTGTGGCTGGCGCAGGCCGTGACCGCCGCCAAGGGAATGAATCGGGCGGACTTGCCGCCGTCGGACCGGGATTTCTATCAGGGCAAACTGCATACCGCCCGCTATTTCTTCCAATGGGAATTGCCCGAAACCACCATCATGGCCGATCTGCTGACCCGGCTGGAATCAACGCCGCTGGACATGCGGGACGCCTGGTTCTAAGGCCGAAATGGAAAAACCGGCCGGGCGATTGTCCCGACCGGCTCTTTATTCCGCGCCGCCAGTCCGTTACCGTAATCGCCAGCCTTTATTCCCCATCCACCGTGAGACCGTCCCATGGCCGACACCGACAGCTCCAGCATCAGCTTCACCGCGTACTACACCAGTGAAGTGTGGCGGCAGCACGGCCTGTCCGCGCCCGCGTTCGACACCCGCGAAGGGAAAGCACTGTACTGGCTGGGTCGGCCGGTGGAGTTGTTCGCGGAATATATCCTCGGCGTCAGCAACGACGTGATGCTGTTGCAACGTCACCTGATCATTGATGATGTGGTGCGCCGCGCCATCCGCGAAGACGGCGTCACCCAGATTATCGAAATTGCCTGCGGACTGTCGCCGCGCGGAACCCGGTTTTGCGCCGAGTTTCCGGAACTGCATTATCTGGAAGCGGATTTACCCGGCATGGCTGCACACAAACAGAAACTGCTGAACGATAACGGACTGCTGGATAACCGTCACCGGGTCTGCGCCATCAATATCCTGGAAGAAAATGGCATTGATGCGCTGAATACGGTTTTCCGGCGCGAACTGGATCCTTCCCGCAAAACGCTGGTCATTACCGAAGGGCTGGTCAATTATTTCGATTTGCCGACCATTCGCGGATTCTGGTGCCGCCTGGCGGAGGCGCTGCGGCTTTTCCCGACGGGCCGTTATATCACCGATCTCTATCCGGACTTCAAATGGCATCCGGTCACCCGCTTTGTCGACACCTTCATCCACGGCCTGGCCTTTGCCACGCGCAGCCGCGTCAGCCTGCATTTCGGGTCGGAAGCCGCCATCCGCCAGGGCTTCCGCGACTGCGGCTTCCAGGACACCGTGGTGCACATCCCGGAATCGTACTACGGCGTGCTTCCCATTCCTGTCCAGCGCCTTTCAAGCCTGGTGCGGGTGATTGAAAACCGGGTTTGATCACCGGTCGGATCATCGTGCCGATAATCACCGGCCGGTTATCTGATTTATTTTACCAATGTACGCCAACCCCCATATCCATGTTTAATTCAGCCCTCATCAGGTAGATAATACCCGCACCGCACGCAATGGTTTCGACTGCAAAGGGTCTAATGGAAAAGCGCAACGCCAAACCTGCTCCGGCAACTTCCCGTATTTACTCCCTTCTTGAACGTCAGTCACGCACCGGTGTCTGGACACTGGATATTGCTGACAACCGGATTCATCTTTCCGCCGGGGCCGCTGCCATGCACGGTTTCAATAGCGCGGCTTGTGAACTGGAATGGGCCGCCTGGCTGGATCTCTTTACTGAAACATCCCGCCACCGGATCACCGGCATGCGCGACGCCCTGCGGGATGGTGCGGAATCAGCCGCCGCCGAACTGGAAACCGGTGACCGCGCCAGCCGCCGCAACATCTTTCATTTGCTGGCTGAACCCGATCCGGAAAACCCCGGCACGCTGATCGGCATCCTGTTTGAGCGTGACTGCTGCAAGGCCTTTGAAGCCACCGATACCGACAACCAGCGGCAGGTTCACAAAGCCGGCAAGTATTGGCCCGGCGTTATGGATCACCTGAAAGTAGGCCTGTGGGATTGGAACATCCGCAACAATCACGTGGAACGCACCGGCTACTGGAATGAGCTGTTGGGCATCCAGCCCGGCCAGGATACCGAAATCCAGCACTGGGAGGATCGGATCCAACCCGAAGACCGCGAACGCTGCGCCGAGCTGGTCAAGGAGCATTTCGCGGGCCGCAGCCAGTTTTTCGAGAATGAATACCGCATCCTGAACATTCAGGGGCATTACCGCTGGATTGCCGATCGCGGCAAGATCACGGAATGGGACGAGCACGGTGAACCCGCCCGCATGTCCGGCGTCATTCTGGACATCACTGAACAGAAGCGGATGCAGGAGCTGCTGGCGGATCGCGAAAGCCAGTTCCAGGCCGTGTTCAACTCCATGTTCCAGTTTGTCGGCCTGCTGGAAACCGATGGCACCGTGCTGGAATGCAATCAGGCCGTCTATGACATGACCGGGCTACCGTACGGGCATATGCACGGCGTGGCGCTGTGGGAAGGTGTCTGGTGGAAGAATGATCAAACCCGCGCGGTAATCCGGGAGGCCATCGCCCAAGCCGCCGCCGGTGAGCTGGTCCGCCGGCAAGTCGGGATCATCGACCGGAACGGCGAACATCATTGCGTTGATTTCTCCATCAAACCGGTTTTCGGCGTCAATCGTGAAATCCGCTGGCTGGTCACCGAAGGCAGGCATCTCAGCCTGCCGGTGGAAGCCGCCGCGCCGGTCACCGCCCCCCCCGAATCCGGGGCCGAACCTGTGTCCATCAGCCCGGTCGACACGCCGGGTACCCTGGTGCTGGTCGACATGAACTGCGGCATCCTGTCCGTTTCCCCGGCTTTCAGCGAGCTGACCGGCTACTCCGAAGAAGAGTTGCTGGGAATGAATTTTGTTGAAATCACCCATCCCGAGGATCTGGGTCTGGATCAGGGTTATGTGGACGGCATGTTGTCCGGCGACTGCAACTTTTACGCCCTGGAAAAACGGTTGATCAGCAAGCACGGGGAAGTGGTGCCGGTGGATATGGAGGTGACCGTGCAACGGCGCAGCAACGGCAGCGCGCTGCGCATGCTCAAGCGGATCCGTGATCTGCGGCCCGCGTGGCATGAACAGACACAGCGCCGTTATGGACCGCTCTAGTTGCTGCTGATGCGGCGCTTCAGGTGTTTCTGGTCGATGATGCGCGTGGCGATTTCCTCGACCGACATTTCCGAGACGTCGAGGAAAGGAATGCCCTCGCGGATATAAATGGACTCAATGGCGCGCAGTTCGCGCATCACCTGCTGCGGGCTGGCGTAACGGCTGTTGGCCTTGCGCTCGTTGCGGATCATGGTCAGGCGGTCGGCGTCTATCATCAGCCCGAACAGCTTCGAACGGTGCTCCTTCAACGCCTTGGGCAGGCATTCATTGTCCAGGTCTTCTTCGGTCAGCGGGTAGTTGGCGGCGCGGATGCCGAACTGCAGGGCCAGGTAAATGCAGGTTGGTGTCTTGCCCGAGCGCGACACCCCGATCAGGATGATGTCGGCCATGTCGTAATGGCGGGTTCGGGCGCCGTCATCGTTGTCCAGCGCGAAATGCACGGCATCAATGCGGGTCTTGTAGGTCTGGGTGTTGACCGAGTGCGACTTGCCCACCGCGTTCATCGGCTTTTCACCCAGCAGTGTTTCAAGTTTTCCAACAAAGGTCTCGAAAACGTCGAACATGCAGGCGTTCGCACTGGCTATAATGGAGCGGATTTCCTTGTCGACAATGGTGTCGATGATGATGGGCTGGATGCCGTCCTGCGCCGCGACTTCATTGATGCGCACGACCGCCTCGCGGGCCTTCTCCGGGCTGCCGACGTAGGGCAGGGTATGCTGGTCGAACGAGACGTTCCCGAACTGCGCCAGCAGGCTGTGACCCAGGGTTTCGGCGGTGATGCCGGTTCCGTCGGAGATAAAAAATACGCTTCTTCTCATTGGCTGGCCTTTGGGGTTTGTCTGATGCGGAGGGAGTCTTTATAGTAACGGGCAGTCGCCACTGACGGCGAGTGTAATACACAATCCGCCGCGGGCA
>DASUIM010000322.1:0-9800 GCA_036279775.1 Fluviicoccus sp.
ATGCTTGAGATGGGCGTGGGTGCTGAGATGCTGCCGCCAGCGCCGGGCGCCGGGCAGACCCTGGAACAGGCCGAGAATGTGTCGTGTCATCTGGTTCAAGGGTACACCATTTGCCAGTTCACGCGCCATAAACGGCAGGTATGCATTCAGGATATCCAAGCGCTCGGGCGGGGCTTCATTCCACAGGGTCATGGCCTCGGCCAGAATCCAGGGATTGTGGTAAGCCTCGCGGCCGATCATCACACCGTCGGTGTGCCGCCAGTGTGCGGAGACTTCATCCACGGTCTTGATACCGCCGTTGATATGGATGATGAGGTGGGGGAAATCCTGTTTCAGGCGGTAGACATCGTCATAACGCAGGGGGGGGATTTCCCGGTTTTCCTTGGGGGAAAGTCCCTTGAGGATGGCGATGCGCGCGTGGACGATGAACTCGCGGCATCCGGCCGCGGCCACCGTGCTGACGAAGTGATGCAGGTGTTCATAGCTGTCGAGGTTGTCGATACCGATGCGGTGCTTGATGGTGACCGGGATACGGGTGACCGCCTGCATAGCGGCAAAGCAGTCGGCGACGTGCTGCGGCTCGGCCATCAGACAGGCGCCGATGCGGTTGTTCTGGACGCGGTCGGACGGGCAGCCGACGTTGAGGTTGATTTCGTCGTAGCCGTAGTCGGCGGCGAGGGCAGTGCAGCGGGCCAGTTCCGCTATGTCCGAGCCGCCCAGTTGCAGGGCGATGGGGTGTTCCTGTTCGGCATAGCGCAGGAAGCGGGCAGTGTCACCGTGCAACAGGGCGCCGGTGGTGACCATTTCCGTATAAAGACGGACGTGAGGGTTGAACAGGCGCAGGAAGTACCGGCAATGGTGGTCGGTCCAATCCATCATCGGGGCCACGGAGAGGACTTTGGGAATGGCATTAACGGGAAAAATTACGGTTTCAGCCTGTATTTCCAACGCGGTTACCTCATTATCCGGGAAGAGTTGGATGCCGCCGGTTGAACCGACGCGTCCGTTTTCAAAAAAGCGGGTCGTGGATTGTACTCCAGAAAATTATGGCCTACTGAATATCCCTGTCATCCCGAATGACCAACCTGATCGCATCCAGCCGCGACTGCAGCTTGGCCTGCAACGGATAATTATCCTTGGCCAGCCGGATCGCCTGCTCCAGATCCTTAACGGCTTTCTCTCCGGACCCGTTTAAAAACCGTGACTCCGCCCGCGCCCGCAAAACGCCCACTGCATCCCTCCGCTGCAAGGCAGCCTCGCTCAACAAATCCCAGACAGACGGATCGCGCGGTCGCGAACGACTGAGCGGCTCCAGCCAGCCCACCGCCAGCTCCGGCTGCAGCGCCAGATTTGCCGCATGCGCCGCGTACAGCCGTAACGACACGCTGTCCGGCGTCAGGGCCAGCGCCTGCCGCAGGATGACCAGCGCCGCTTCCGGCTTGTTGTCGGCCAGTTCTACATCCGCCCGGGCAATCACATAGTCAACGGTGCCCGGATGTTTCAGCAGGAGTGTGTCCAGTTCGGAACGGGCCTGGTCAAAGCGGCGCAGGTTCTTTAACGTCAGCGCCAGACCAAAGCGAGCTTCCTCCAGCCCCGGTTTTTCCTTCAATTGCTGCTGATAGCCGCTCAGGGATTGTTGGTCGGCATCGCCGGACATCGCCAGCAAGCGTTGCCGGATCAGCCTGTACGCGCGGCTGTCAGCCATTCCGGTTTGCGGCAGCGAGCGCGCCCGGTTCAGACTGTCGGCAATCCGGTCTTGGGTCAGGGGGTGGGTCAGCAGGAAATCCGGCAGGAATCCGACCTGACGCGATTCACGTTCCAACCTGCCGAAGAAGGAGGGCATGGCCGTGGGGGTATATCCGGCGGCTGCCAGCGTCTGCATGCCGATGCGGTCGGCTTCCTGTTCATGCAGGCGGCTGTAGGCCAGCTGTTGCTGCACCATGGCCGCTTGTGACGATACTCCCACCGCCATGGCGGCATCGCTGTCGCTGCCCGAGGCAGCCAGAGCGATACTGGCCAAAAGTGCACCCAGGTAAATCCAGTGATCCTTGCCGGCCTGATCGCGACTGCGCGCATAATGGCGTTGCTGCACATGCGCCAGTTCATGCGCCAGTACGGCGGCAAATTCCGATTCGTTCTCCGCATACAGGAACAGCCCGGCATTGATGCCGATAATTCCCCCTGGAACGGCAAACGCGTTGATGCGCCGGTCCGGAATCAGCACCACCTGTAAGTCCGGTTGCGGCATGTCCGCATGGAACGCCAGTTGGTAGGACAGATTCTCGACCCACGACTGCAGCAAGGGATCATCAATTACGTCTGTCGATGCCCGCAGCTTGCGCAGAAAGGCGTCGCCCAGGCGGCTTTCATCAGGCGCGGTGGCTGATGCGCTGTCCAGCGCCGGTAATTCCCCGGCCGCAAATACGCACGGGGCTGTTCCCAGCAGAATGACCATTGCCAAACCGGCCCAAAACTTCATAATTAAGCACCCCGCCATGTCTTTGGCGATTCTGGGCGATCAGGGTGGCTGAGCCTGTACTTTTTTTGCAATGAAACGGAGTGGTCATGTTGCTGGATGCCCGAGGACTGCGTTGTCCGATGCCGCTGTTGAAGCTGAAGCAAGCCCTGCACGGACTGCCGCCGGGGGCTGATCTGACAGTCCTGACGACGGACCCGGGGTCACAACGGGATTTTCCCGCATTCCTGCGGCAGGGGGGGCATACGCTGGTCAGCCAGGAGGCGGCAGAGGGCGAATTCCGGTTCGAGATCCGAAAGTTCGGGGCGGACCGTTTCTGATCCGCCGTCTACGTCAGGACAGGGCTTGAACAGCTTGCAGCACTTCCGCTGCATGGCCCGGTGCCTTGACCTTGCGCCATTCCTTCACCAGCACGCCATTGCGGTCGAACAGGAATGTACTGCGCTCCAGTCCCAGCACTTGCTTGCCATACATATTCTTCATGCGGATGACGTCGAACGCCTGGCAGAGGATTTCATCGTGATCGCTGAGCAGGTCGAACGGCAGGCATTCATTGGCCTTGAAGCGCTCATGCGAGGTCATGGTGTCGCGCGAGATTCCGAAAACACGGCAGCCCAGTTTTTCGTACTCGGGCATCAGGTCGCGGAATTGCTGGGCTTCCGTGGTGCAGCCGGGAGTCGCATCGCGCGGGTAGAAATAGAAAACCACGGGAGCTCCCTTGAGGGCGGCAAGCCCGACGGTCTGACCTCCGGTGGCGGCGACGGTCAGGGTTGGCAGGGTGTCGCCAATGGCAAGGCTCATGCTGGTTCTCACTTAGTTTTTGTAGGGTTCGATGATGGCGTCAAGATTGCGGTCATCGCAGAAAAGCATGAAGTTTTCACGCAGTGCGCCAATGTGCATGCGCGCCGGAATATTGATGATCATGTTCAGGGCGAACATGGGCGATCCGGTGTGCGGCGCGGCGTAGGTGCTGGTTTCCAGTGACTCGATGTTGATGCCCTGCACCGCAAAGAAGTTCGCGATTTCGTGAACGATGCCGGGGTTGTCGAGGGCGATGACGTTGACGTTATAAGGCAGGGCTTCCTTCTGCGGTTCGCGGCGATTGGTGCGCTTGACGACGATGGACAGTTTCAGGCGGCTTTCCAGCGAAGGAATCAGGGTCTCGAACTTGGCGACGGCATCCCAGGAGCCGGAAACCATCATGATGATGGCGAATTCCTGGCCCATGACAACCATGCGGCTGTCGGCGATGTTGCAGCGGGTCTCGCTGGCGGCGCCGGCAATGGCGTCGACGATGCCGGTACGGTCTTCACCCAGGGCGGCAAGGACGAGATGGTTTTCCATAAGGGCTTCCGGTAATCAGTTTTCTGGTAAACGTTGTAGCAGAGTTATTCCGCGCGGTGCAACCATCTTGAAGGCTTGTCATGGCACCGTCATGTAGACGGTCGGGTCGGTGACACCCGCAGCCCGGAAGCCGGCGGAACGCAGCCGGCAACTGTCGCATTTGCCGCAGGCGCGGCCTTCGGCATCGGCCTGGTAACAGGACACGGTCATGCCATAGTCCAGACCCTGCGCCAGACCCGCCTGAATGATGCCTGCCTTGGTCAGATGCAGCAAGGGGGCTTCAATCCTTACCGGGTGTCCTTCGACGCCGCCTTTGGTGGCCAGCGCCGCCAGACGGGCGAAGGCCTCGATGAATTCAGGGCGGCAGTCCGGATATCCCGAATAATCGACGGCGTTCACACCGATGACAATCGCATCGGCGTTGACCACTTCGGCATATCCCAGCGCAAATGCCAGAAACACAGTATTGCGGGCCGGAACATAGGTAACCGGGATACCGGTGGTTTCGATTTCGGGGACAGCAATGGAACTGTCGGTCAGCGCCGAGCCGCCGATCATGCCCAGATCCAGGCGGATGATCCGGTGTTCGGTCGCGCCCAGCGCCGTTGCGATCCGGGCGGCCGCCAGCAGTTCGCTGCTGTGGCGCTGGCCGTAGGCAAAGCTCAGGGCATAGCAATCGTATTGCCGGGCCGCCATGGCGAGGCAGGTGGCGGAGTCGAGGCCGCCGGACAGCAGGACGACGGCGCGAGGACGTTGCGTGGCAGACATGTTCAGTGTCCCGGTTCGTTGTTCCAGAGATATTTGTGCAGTTGCAGTTGCAGTCGCACCGGCAGGCGGTCGGCCAGAATCCATTCCGCCAGCTCGCGGGCTTCCAGCAGACCGTGGCTGGGGGAGAACAGGACATCGCCGACCTGGTCAGCCAGCCGGTATTCGTCCATCTTGAAGCGGGACCAGTCGTAATCCTTGCGGCTGCCGATGACAAATTTGATCTGGTCATGGCGGGTGAGGTGCGCCATGTTGTCATAGAGGTTGCGGTGCATTTCGCCCGAATCCGGAGTCTTCAGGTCGACCACCCGGCTGACACGGGTATCGACATGGCTGACATCCAGAGCGCCGCTGGTTTCAAGTGACACATCAAAACCTTCATCGCAGAGCAGGGTCAGCAGCGGCAGGCAGTTGGGCTGGGCCAGCGGTTCGCCGCCGGTGACGCAGACCCGCGGCGTTTTCCAGCTGCGGATGCTGTCCAGCAGTTGACCCAGGGTGTATTTCTCACCCCCGGTGAAGGAGTAGGTGGTGTCGCAATAGGTGCAGCGCAACGGGCATCCGGTCAGGCGGACAAAGACGGTCGGCAGGCCGACGCTGCGGGCTTCTCCCTGAAGCGAATGGAAAATTTCCGTAATGCGCAATTCGCGCTGGAGAACGTCGGTCAACATCGGGCAGCAGGCATACCAGTCGGGATGCCCGGACCAGCGTCAGCCGGTCCGGGATCAGGGAAAAACGCAATTGTAGCAAACTTAATGGGCGGGCTTGGGCTTTTCTGCCTTGTCCGCCTTATCGGCGGGCTTGGCGGCCGGGGTGATGTCCTTGGCCTTGCCCTCGGGTTTACCGGTCGACGGTGTCGTCGCTTTGGCGGCAGGCTTGGCGTCATCAGCGGCCTTGGACTTGGTCTCCGGCTTCGGGACCGGCAGGTTGTGGTCCTTCAGCCACTGTTTGGCCGAGGCGGCTTCCGGGCTGGACGGGAACCGCTTGAGAATATCACCCAGGAAACGCGTGGCGTCGGCGGTCTTGCCGTCAACATCGGCGAGGCTGGCCAGTTTCAGCAGCGCGGAAGGCACCTTTGGTGCATCGGGGAATTGTTCCACCAGAATGCGGAAGCTCTTGCGGGCGTTGTTGACATCGGCGGGGGAGGCGGCGAGATAGAACTCGCCCAGCCAGTAATAGGCGCCGGGAATATAGCTGCTTTGCGGGTAGGTCTTAATGAACTCGCGCATGGGGTTGATGGCCTTGTTCGGACCGCCGCTGCGAAAGACTTCATAGGCCGAGAAATAGGCGCGCTTCTCATCTTCAGCCGATGGCGCAGGCTTGACCGCTTCGGCGGGAGCCGCGGCGGGCGTGGCGGCCACGGCTGCCGGAGGCGTGGTTTCGACGGTGTTTGGTGCGGGCGCCTGGGTCGTCATCTTGACGCCCAACTGGGTAATGCGCTGGTCAAGGTCCAGATAGCGGCTGCGGCCATCCTGTTTCAACCGTTCAATCTGGTTGGACTGGACTTCGAGTTGCCCGCGAAGCTGGCGGACTTCCTGTTGCAATTGCTGGACCTGCTGATACAAGTCCCATTGCACGGAGGGGGCGCTGTCCATGCTTTGGCTTTGCAGCGGCTGGGCGGCGGCAACCGGACGGGTCTGGACAGAGCCGCTCAGGGGCTTTTCGTCTACGGGGACTTCCGCATGGCTGAGCGAGGCAATCAGAGGAACAGCAAGAAAACCGAATTTGCGCATGGTGGGTCTAGAAACCGGCTAGGATGATGACGGACACATTATCCTTGCTGCCGCGCGCATTGGCTAGCTCCACCATGTCCAGTCCCACTTCATCGATGGCGTGGGGGCGGCCCAGCAAGGCGGCCATTTCCGTTTCGGACAACATGTCGTAGAGGCCGTCGCTGCAAATCAGGAAGCGGTCGCCGCTTTGCACGGATACCTGGCCATAGTCCATGGTGATTTGCGGTTCAAGACCCAGGGCGCGGGTCAGGATATTGCGTGATACTTTTTCCCGGGCTTCCTCGGGGGTGTACAGCCCTTGGTCGATAAATTCCTGCAGCAGGGAGTGATCCTTGGTCAGGGCGACAAACTCGCCTTGCCTCAGCAGATAGAGGCGGGAGTCGCCGACATGAGCGTGGTGCAGGACATTGCCGTCAACCAGTGCGACGACAACGGTGGTGCCCATGCCGCGACAGCGGATCGACTGCCGGCTTTTTTCGCGAATGACGGAGTGGGCGGCCTGAACCGAGGAATCCAGCCGTTCATGGGCGGAGATACCGCGCATGGTTTGCCGGAGGATGGCGGCAATGGTTTCGACCGCCGTACGGCTGGCGACTTCACCGGCGCTGTGCCCGCCCATGCCATCGGCCAGAATGGCGGCCGGGATCTCGGGCAGGCACAGGATGCAGTCCTCGTTACTGGTCCGGGTCTTGCCGGTATCAGTAAAGCCGTAGATCTTGATTGTATTCAAGGTTAGCCCCTTACCCACTTGCCGCCAGCCAATGTCCCATCAGCCATCACGTCAGGATTCCTGTGCGTGCCCGGAGCACGATTCCACGCAATTCTTGATGGCGCGGGCAAACTCCCGGCCGTTCTGGTAACGCTCGTCCGGGTCCTTGGCCAGCGCCTTGTCGATAACGGCCGACATGCAGGGCAGCTGGGCTTCCAGTTCCGGCCGCTTGCTGAACAGGGGCGGGTGCGGTTCGTTGGTGATCTTGAACATCAGCGCCGCCATGGAGTCCGCGCGGAAGGGCGCGGTACCGGTCAGCATCTGGTAGAACATCACGCCCAGGCTGTACAGGTCGGAACGGCCGTCCACCTTCTTGCCCGCCAGTTGCTCCGGCGACATGTAGGTGGGGGTGCCCAGTACGGTGCCGGTCTTGGTCTTGCTGGAGTCGGTGATGCGGGCGATGCCGAAGTCGGTGATCTTGATCTCGCTGTTTTCCGGATTGAACATGATGTTGGCGGGCTTGATGTCGCGATGCACGATGTGGAACTCGTGGGCATAGTCCAGCGCCAGCGCGGCCTTGTGGATGATGTTGATCACCTTTGGCACCGGCAGCAGCGTGTCGGGCTTGACGTAGCGCGCCAGGTCATGGCCTTTCAGGAATTCCATGGCGATATAGCAGAGGTCGTGCTCCTCGCCCGCATCGTAGATGGTGACGATGTTGGGATGGTTCAGGCGGCCTGCGGTTTCGGCTTCGCGGAAGAAGCGCTCCTTGACTTCGGCCAGTTCGTCGTCCTCGAACTCGTCCTTCAGCGCCATGGTCTTGATGGCGACCACACGGTTGATTTTCGGGTCCTTGCCCAGATAGACCACGCCCATGGCGCCCTTGCCCAATTCCTTTTCCACCTGATAGCGGCCCAGCATCGGTTTTTCGTCGCTGTTGGGATCCATGATCATGGTGGCGTTGCTGGCGCTGGAAGAGCTGCCGCCGAAAATGACGGTTTCTTCCAGTTTCTGCGCGCGGGCCAGTTTCTGCTTGAGGTCGCGGAAGTCCGGATTGATTTCGGCCGCATACTGGTAGACGGAAACCGCCTTGTTGAACTGGCGCTTGCGCTCGTAGTCCAGCGCAAGGTTGTAGAGCACGTCCAGCAGCGATTCCTCGCGCGGGCATTTGCGGAACTTCTCGAAAGCCATGTCGAGCTGGCCTTGTTGCTGCAGGGCCAGACCAAGCATGCGGTTCGACTCCGCCGACTGGAAGTCGGAATGGAATTTGGCCTTCTCGGTGACCAGATAATGTTTGGTGGTCAGCAGCACATGCCCGACGACCACCAGCATGACCGGCAGCATCAGGGGCACCCAGGCGCCGGAGTCGGTCATCAGCACGAAGTGGGTGATTATGACGGCGATCACGAAGCCCACGGAGGTCGCCGCCGCCTGTCCGGCCTTGAGCCGGGGCAGGAGCAGCATCAGGTACAGCGCCGCTGCGACAAATAGGCCCCAGCGCAAGGCCGCGCTCCATTCCGGCACCAGGAAGAAGTTCTGGTTGAGGATGCTGGCCACGTTGTGGGCGAGGATGAGAACCGGCGGCATGCCCGCTGAAATCGGGGTGACTTGCGGCGACCCGAGACCGTAAGCGGTCGGGCCGATGATCACCACCTTGTCCTTGTATTTGCTGACCGGGATCTTGCCCGACGCGACATCGAAGAATGAATCCACCGGGAAGGCCGGACGGTCATTCACGTCCCGGTAGTAATAGGTGCGCATCTGGGAGAATTCATCAGTCTTGATGCTCAGCTTCCCCAGGCGCACGCTTTCACCCAGATTGAGCTGGATGTCCTCTGGCTTGAGGTTGAGGCTTTTGGCGGCCAGCATCAGCGAGAGCGAGGGATAGTACTGGCCGTCAAAGCGGACCGCGAGAGCCTCGGTGCGGATGCCGCCGTCGGCATCGGGATTGATGCTCAGGTGGCCGAGCATTGCCGCGCTCTGGCCGATCTCGTCGATCGGCGGCACGGCCTGATTGGTTTCCGGCGGCAGGCGGCCGGTGTTCGCCGCATCGACATTGTCCTTGATTGCCGTGATCTGGTTTTTCTGCACGAAATCCGGCAGCGCCTTGTCCGGATGACCCTGCATTTCACCGAGCACGAACTGGATCGGCAGGACCACGTTGCCGGCGGTAACCATGCTCTCGGCGAGCTGCTGGTCGTTGTTCAGGTTGGCTTCGGCCTCGGCCAGCTTGGCGCCCAGCTCGCCCACATCGGCGTTGCTCTCGGCCAGCGGGGTAAGCTTCTGGTTGAACAGTTCGGTGATTTCACGGATGTACTTGAGCCCGGGATCGACTTGCGGCTCGGACAGGAAGATCGGCAATCCCACCGCCTTGGCGCCGCCCTGATGCAGGGCGCTGACCATCTGGGCGAGATACGAACGCGGCCACGGCCATCGCCCGATATTGCTGATGCTCTCGTCGTCGATGGCGATCACCGCCACCTTGTCGCCGGGCGCGTGGTTGCTGGAGCGCACGCCGAGGTCATAGGCATAGCGTTCAATATTGTCCATGAGGGAAGTGGAGGCCGACGCGGCCATCAGTACGGTGATGGCGAGGCCGAAGACCCAGTCGCTCTTCCAGGAGAAAGATATTTTACGCATAGCATGCCCTGCTTGGTTTTTCCCGAGTTCTAGCAGAGGCGCTGTTTCCGCACAAGACGCGCGCGAGAATATATGAATAGAGATCTCCTGTAGCGGGTGCCGGATGTCCGTAAACGCTGAAAACGGTCATGGTTGG
>DASUIM010000323.1:0-21160 GCA_036279775.1 Fluviicoccus sp.
ACCTTTTAAAAATGATGAGCCATGCTCAGGGAAGCAATGAAAATCAAAGGAGGCGAGCTGAATGACGAAGTACTGTAAAGTGACAAGCAACAAACGAAGGCTACACAAACTTGAAGATATTGCAGGGACATAGAAATACGCTGAATATGGCTCCGCGTCAAACCTTTTCTGACCGGAACCGCTTCTATTTGCCATTAACCGGTCATTTCCGGCCGGATTGCGGAAATTTCCGGCAACAGCAGCCATACGGCGCCGTTCAACGACCCACGATGCTCGATGCTTACCGCCGGGAAGCGACGCGTCTCAAAACAGCGGCAGGGTGACGCCGCGCGCCGGGGCGGATGGCGTCAGCTCAGGCTCCGCGCCGGCTTTCACCAGCGATCCCACCCGTACGCCCAGCAGCCGCAGGCGGCGGTCCAGCGGCACCCGCTTCAGGCACTCTCCCGCCAGCCGCCGGATCAGCCGCGCATCAGCCGTGAATTCCTCGACGGTATGGTCGCGGGTCACGGCGCGGAAATCGTCATAGCGCAGCTTGATGCCAATGGTGCGGCCGACATAGCCCTTGCGCTGCAGGTCCGCCGCCACCTGCTCGCACAACCGCGTAAACACCGCCCCCAGCTCGGCGCGGTCCTGCATTGCATGCAGGTCGCGGCCGAAAGTGGTTTCGCGGCTCATCGACACCGGTTCACTGGCGGTCACCAACGGCCGGTCGTCACGGCCCTGCGCGGCGGCATGCAGCCAAGCGCCGTAGCTTCGGCCGAAACGCTCCACCAGCCAGGCTTCATCGCGGGCCGCCAGCTCGGCAATGGTGCGGATGCCCAGGGCTTGCAGCCGCTGGTCGGTCTTGGGGCCGATACCGTTGATCTGGCGGCAGGGCAAGGGCCAGATCATGCTTGGCAGGTCGTCGGGGAACACCAGCGAGACGCCGTTGGGCTTGCGGAATTCGCTGGCCATTTTCGCCAGCAACTTGTTCGGGGCGACGCCGACCGAACAGGTCAGGCCGGTGGCGGCGAAAATGGCGGCCTGAATTTCCAGCGCCTTGCTCCTTCCACCGTCCGCCTGCACACCCGGCAAATCCGTCAGGTCGATGTAGACCTCGTCAATGCCGCGATCTTCCATGACTGGCGCGATCTTCCTGATTTCTGCCTTGAAAAGTCGTGAATATCGGCGATATTCGTCGAAATCGACCGGCAGCATGATCGCATCCGGACAGAGCTTCGCCGCCTTCATCATGCCCATCGCCGAGCCGACGCCGAACTGGCGGGCCGCATAGGTCGCCGTGGTAATCACCCCTCGCCCGGCGTATTCGCGCAGCCGAGGAAACTCGTGCAGGGCCAGCGCGGCATGACCGCGTTCACGGGCCGCCTGTAACAAGACATGGTCGGGACCGCGCCGCGAACCGCCAATCACCACCGGTTGCCCCTGCAACTGCGGGTAGCGCAGCAGTTCCACGGACGCGAAAAAGGCGTCCATGTCGAGATGGGCGATGCGGCGCTGGTAAACGGACGACTCCGGCGGTGACATGGGGCTTTCCGGAAATGAGCGTGAGAAAACGAGCCGATAGCGTAAAAAACAATCACCGGACTCGCAAGCCCGTGTCATGGTCATCACGACAATTCATGTCGCCACCACGTCCGACCCCGACTTCAGCGAATCCGCACCGGCAGCGCCAACCAGCCCAGCACGCCCACAACCAGCAGCATCAGGCCCAGCTGTTTTGCCAGCCGCCAAGTCGAATGATAAGGGCGCAGCACCGCCATCTCTTCTACATAGATGGTTTCGCATGCGCCGTTGCCGGTATCGGTGCGGACCGTGCTGGTGCCGCGCCGGAAGGGAAAACCGTGATTATGCGCATATTCCGCCAGATAACCGCGCAACTGCACCTGGTCGCCAATCCGGACTTCGCGCAACTGCTTCGCCAGACCGGCATTCGCCGTCAGCAAATGATTGTTGGAAATCCCGGTTTGATCAAAACCGACAAAAGCGGCGTGGGAACGCGTAAAGAAATTGCAGGTAAACTGTCCGCTGGAAAACTCAATATCACGCCAAGCCGAGCCGCTGACATTTTTGCCCCAGATCACGCACAGGTCCATCACGTTCAGTCGGTCATTCCATTGCTGATGCAGATAATCCTGCCAGGAGCCGGTATCGTGCAGGCTGACCACCATGCCGTTCAGGGTATAGCGGTAACGCGGATAAATGGTATAGGTGATGCCGCCGACGGTCTTTTGAAAGGGTGCCTGCTGCACCGCCACCTGCTCCGGCTCCTGCAACAAATCCCGGGCGTAGTTGATGGCGTCGGGCAGATCATTCTGTTTCCAGAGGCCCAGCACCAGCAACAGCAGGCCGGACCACATCAGCAGTTTCACCAGTGCGTGCATGTTGTTGTGCGCCGTCCGCCTTGAAGAGTCACCACATCATAACAGCCGCCATGTTCCACGTGGAACATTACATGAAACTGCCCATGAAAGCGGTCAACCAGCTTTTACCCTTTTGCAGGGTTTTCAACTCCCGTTGCAAATTGCGCCGCGCCGCCGCTTCGTAGCGATCCCGGAATTCCGGCAGCTGATAGATGCGCGCTTGCGTCAGGAAGCTGTCCAACACCTTGCAGCGGCCTTCCTTGAACACGTCCTCCGGCACCCACGCATATTCAGCGCGAATACCGCGTTCGTACTCCGCATAACGCTTCGGATCCGCTCCCAGTATCCGGATATCCACGTCCCGCAATACCGCTTCATCCGGAGTCATCGGACCACCCACGTGACCGGACGCCAGGATCAGGCTGCGCACCCGGCCCATGGCCGGGCCGGTTATCCCCGCCTCGAACAGCGCCCGCTCCGCCAGGTCGGCGCTGTCGGCTTCATTGGTAGAGGAATGCGTGTCATAGACCATGTCGTGAAACCAGAGCGCCAGCGCCACCTCGGCCGGATGGCGGCAATGGCTTCGCACCGTATCAAAAGTCTCCAGACAGTCTTCCAGATGTTGGCGGTTATGATAATGCCGGTGCGGCTCGTCCCAAGCCTCCAGCACCTGCTGCATCCAGCCGCGGGGCGGACTGGCCCCGAGCGCATTCCACGTACCTTGCCAGGTTTTGGTCAGATGAGTCATGGCTTTCCCCAAAAAAGCCTTGAAAAACAACAGAATTTCCTCTCATCACAGCTCGCTGTCCTGCCTCAGCCATCGTCGCAGGGTCTGGTAGAGCTCATCGCGGCGGAACGGTTTCGACAGGTATCCGTCCATGCCCGCCGCCAGGCAGTGCTCACGGTCGCCGGACATGGCATTGGCCGTCACGGCTACCACCGGCGTCCGCCGATAGGGAATGCCGGACTGAAGATCCTGCTCCGCCTCCCATTCACGAATCCGCCGCACCGCTTCAAAACCGTCCATTTCCGGCATCTGGCAATCCATCAGCACCAGGTCATAATCCCGTAGCCGGAATTGTTCCAGCGCCTCGCGGCCATTGGCGGTGCGCGTAACCGTCAACCCCATGCGCAGCAGCATGGCGGTGGCCAGCTCGGCATTGACCTGGTTGTCCTCGGCCAGCAAGACATGGCCGTCCAGACTCAACAGCGGCAAATTGCGGCGCATCACCGGCGCGGCGGGCGTACCGGCCGCGACCGGCAACAGTAACCGGAAGCGAAACACCGAGCCTGTTTCCGGCAGGTTTTCGGCCAGAATGCCGCCGCCCATCAAATCCAGCAGTTGCCGGCAAATCGCCAGTCCCAGGCCGGTGCCGCCAAATCGCCGTGCCATGGAGCCGTCAGCCTGGCTGAACGGCTGAAACAACCGGGCACGGGTCTGCTCATCAAAACCAATGCCGGTGTCATGGACTTCAAATTGCAGCGGAACCTTGCCCGGCAAGCGTTCCGCGTCTGATCCAACCAGGGACACCGTCACCCGCACCTCGCCGCGCTCGGTGAATTTGATGGCGTTGCTGACCAGATTGCCCAGAATCTGCTTCAGGCGCAGGGCATCGCCATGCAGGGTATCCGGCACCGCCGCGTCAATCCGTGTATGCAACAACAACCCCTTGATCGACGCGCGTGAACTGTAGAGATCGGTTACTTCCTGCATCAACGCCTTCAGGCTGAAGTCTTCCGGGCTGAGCTGCAGCTTGCCCGATTCCATCTTCGAGAAGTCGAGAATGTCATTGATGATCCGCAGCAACGACTCGCCGGAGGTATAAACGGTTTTCGCCATGCGCTGCTGCACCGGGTCCAGCGGCGTATCCATCAGCAACTCGGTCATGCCCAGCACCCCGTTCATCGGCGTGCGGATTTCGTGGCTGACCGTGGCCAGGAATTCCGATTTCGCCAGACTTGCGGATTCGGCCACCCGCCGGGCCAGATCCAGCTCGGCGTTGGCCTGTTGCAAGGCGGCGGTGCGCTCCGCCACCCGGGACTCCAGCGTCCGCGTCAGGTTTTCCAGTTCATGCAGGGCGGTATTCTTGATCGACAGCGCCGCCACATAAAAATGCATGGCGTCGGAACGGGGAAACACCGACAGCTTCAGGCCCGAATCCAGCAGTTGCCGGATATCGCCGAACTGCGGATAGCCCAGAAACAGGAATCCGCCCTCCGGCAACCGGTAAAAGCTGCCGCCCAGGCGCGGGGCTTTGGCATGTTCCAGTTCCAGCACCACCGCCTGTTCCAGCGTCTGCACCACCATTTCGCGGTCCAGTGGCAACGGCGGGCTGGCCAGACGGAATCGACCGGCCACCGCCTCCCCCGCCGACAGGCCCGGCGCCAGCACGCCGATGGCCGGTCCCCAGCCGCACAGGCGCAACTGGCCATCCATGCGCAGGTGAAAGGGATGGGTGCGGGCAAACAGCGCTTCATCCAGCTGGATCAGCGCCGGTGGAGACGTCTCAGGCGGCAGTCCGCTCGATCCGGAATTCATCATAGTCTCGCTCATCGGCGCGTTGCCGGATGTGGCTGACCGTTCCCGGTTCGCCAAAGAAATCACACAATCCTTCCAGCAAGCCGGTGACCAGCGGCGCCAACCCGGCGCGGGTGGAGTAATAACGGACCAGAATTATCGCCTCACCGTCACGCCGCACCAGAAATGACGGCGGACGCAGGCCGGGCATCTGGTTGCCCAGGGCGGCATGCATGCTGTTGAGATTGGAGAGGAAGGTGAAGATGTCCGGGCCGTTGATCGTGAAAAGATCCTTGTATTCCCCGGCCGAATTCTCGCTGACCCAGCGGTGGCCGACACAACGCAGCAGGTTTTCCGGGGTATCGCCGGTCAGCTCGCACGCGGTCCCGACCATGGCGTAAGACCATTCATCCGGATACGGTTTCATGCTGACAAAAAACGAGGCGTCAAACGGCAGCCGCGCCGCGATGTCGCGCCAGACAGCCTCGCCGTACTGGCGCTGCAGGGTGCCCGCCAGCAGGTTGTTGACCAATCCGTACATGCCCGGCCTCCGGGATTTTGCTGTTTTTACAGATTCACTCTAGGCCGGGGGTGCGGGCAAGTCAAATCAGCGGAAGGCGTAGTTGCTGATCGGAAAATAGCGGCTGCGCAGCCACAGCTCCACGCCCGAGGACGGACGGATGAACGGCGCATCGCCGTGCTTGTCGAAGTAATAACTGTGCGACGCCCCGCAGTGGTTGTTGTAGAACACCGTGTTCTGCTGGCGGCGCAGCGTCTCGCGGAAATAGGCCTCATGCACCTCGCGCCGCACTTCCACCCGCGTCGCCCCGGTTTTGCGCGCCTGCACCAGGCAGCGCATGATGTGCGCCATCTGCGACTCGATCATCGAGAACCACGACGCGCCGGTGGTGGCGTACGGCCCCATGATGATGAAGTAGTTGGGAAAGCCGGGGATGCTGGCGCCCTGATAGGCCTGATAGCGGTGCTCGTCCCAGAACGCGCCCAGCTCGGTTCCCTCGGGACCCCACACCTCATAGGTGGGCGTATTGCCTTTCTCGAACACCTTGAAGCCGGTGGCGCAGACCAGCACGTCCACCGCGCGCTCGCGGCCGTCGCGGGTGACAATGCCGGTGGGCGTAATGCGCGCGATACCGTCCGTCACCAATTCAACATTGCTGCGGTTGAAGGTCTTCAGGTATTCGCTGGAAAAGCTGGGGCGCTTGCAACCGAAACCGTAGTCCGGGGTCAGCCGGCGGCGGATTTCCGGGTCCTGCACCTGCTGCTCCAGATGCTTGCGGCAGATGCCTTCCACCGCCTTGATCAGCGGCTTCATCTGCTTGTTGTAGACCACGCCCAGCACCATGATCATCTCGGTGGAAAGGTTGGTGGCCAGACGCGCCGAGCCCTGCGTCAGCGGCAGCCGCCGGTACAGCGCCTGCAACGGCCCCGGCACGGCGGCGTCGGGCTTGGGGAAAATCCAGATCGGCGTGCGCTGGAACACATGCAGCTGCTTAACTTGCGGCGCAATGCTCGGCACCACCTGCACCGCCGTCGCGCCGGTGCCGATCACCGCCACGCGCCGGCCGTTCAGGTCCAGCGCATGATCCCAGCGCGCCGTATGCAACAGCTTGCCGCCGAAGGAATCGATGCCGGGTATGTCCGGGGTTTTCGGCTGGGTCAGGAAGCCGGTGGCGCTGATCACGAAGCGGCTGGTCAGCACGCGGCCGTCTTCCAGATGCACCTCCCAGCTGTCGCGGGCGGAGTCAAACACTGTTTTTTGCACGCCGTGGTTAAAGCGCAGGTGCGGGCGCAAGCCGTACTTCTCGGCGCAATGATGGGCGTAGGCCTGCAACTCATGACCGGGGGCAAACAAGCGCGACCAGCCCGGATTCTGTTCAAAGGAAAAGGAATAGGTCAGCGACGGAATATCGACGGCGATGCCGGGATAGTGGTTGTCGCGCCAGGTGCCGCCCAGATCGTCCGCCTTTTCCAGAATGGCAAAGTGATGGAATCCCTGCTGTTTCAGGGCGATACCGGCGCCGATCCCGGCAAAACCGCAGCCAATCACCAGCACGTCGAATTCAGGTGTCGGGCGGGAAACAGCAGCAGTCATGGGGTAACTCCGGCGATAATGAATGATCGTTCATTCATTATGTGCGGGCTGTTGGACGCTTGTCACGGATCTTTGTTGTCAATTCAGGCCAATAATGCTAGATTTTCGTCAAATCTTGCACGGTCGTCCCATGAAACCCGATTTTGATCCCTCGCGACCGGCGGTGCCGATCGCCTATCCCCGCCTGCTGGTGGAAATCCTGAACGATTGGGGCACGGATCGCGAGACGCTGCTGGCCGGCACCGGCATTTCCCCCGGCATTTTCGAGAGTCCCGAGAACCGGCTGACCCCGGCGCAGTTCCTGCACCTGGTGCTGAATGCTTTCTACTACGGCAAGAACCCGGCGCTGGGCTATGAACTGGGCTTGCGCACGCCGGTCACCTCGCACGGTTTCCTCGGCTATGGCGTCATGAGCTGCCAAACCCTGCGCGACGCCATCGAGCTGGCCTCGAAATACGTCCGTCTGCGCACTATCCTGATGACGTTCCGGCTTTACGAGGACGGCGATGAGGCGGTGGTCGAGGCCAACGCCAACTACCCGGTCGGACCACTGCGCCAGTTTGTTTTCGAAAGCCTGCTGCTGAGCCTGGCGCGGGCGGGCACCTTTATCAGCGGCACCCACCTCCAGAACGGCGAAATCCATTTTGATTATCCCGAGCCGGATTATTACGCCGCCAACAAGCACCGTTTGCCGCCCATGAAATTCAATCGTTCGGCGAACCAACTGCGTTTTCCGCGCGCCCTGCTCGACCAGCCGCTGGTCATGGCCGATCCGGTGGCGGCGCGGTTGGCGGTGGAGCAATGCGAGCGGGAAATGGCGTTGCTGAATGAAAGCGCCGGAGATCTGCCGGGGCGGCTGCGGGCGCTGTTCGGTGCGACGGACGGGGTCTACCCCAACCTCGATACGGCGGCGGAAAAGCTGTTCATGTCCACCCGCACCCTGAAGCGCCGCCTGCAGCAGCATGGCACCACCTTCCAGGCGCTGCTGGACGAATCACGGCGGCGCGACGCCATGCGCCTGCTGGCGAATTCGGGGCTGAGCGTGGAACAGGTGGCGACGCGGCTGGGCTACAGCGATCCGGCCAATTTCACGCGGGCCTTCCGCAAATGGAGCGGCGTCACGCCGCGCCAGTACCGCGAGCAATCACGGCAACAGGCGGCGGATGCCTGAGGATTCAGCTTTTCAGCTGTTCCCACATGGCGTCGATGTTGGAATCGAGGGTGGCATCGGGGTCGACGGTCTTCACCGGCGCGGCGGTGTTCAACACCGCGAATTCGTACTGGTTGATGCTGGCCGTGGCCAGTACCAGCTTCGTCAGCTGCGCCAGCACGGTCTGACCGGCCAGGCTGATCTTGACATCCGAACCGACGGCAAAGGTGGTGCCCGATGTCACCAGCGTTGCCGGTTGATCCAGCGATTTCATTTCCGGAATCAGGAAGCCGCGCAGGTAGTCGCTGTCCTCGCGCAGGTTGCGGATGCGGCAGATGCCGCAGGGCTTGGCCTGGGCCGAGAGCAGTTCCAGCCCCGCTTCCACCTGGTACTCGGATGTCACCCGCAACCAGTGCAGCAGGCCGATATTCCAGCCCCGGCCGCGTTCCTCACTGATGGCGATGATCTCGCCGGGCCGCAGCAATGACGGGGGATTGCCGGACCAACGGATGCCGTAACCTCCGGGCGACAGGTTCAGCGCCTCCACCTGATACGCCTGGTAGGTCACGGCCGGCCCCTTGTCTTCTTCTTCCTTTTCACGCTCGGCGTCATCATCAATGGTTGAAACCGTGGCATAGCTGATTTGCCAGGCATCCGGCTGCTCAACCACGGTCTCCTCTTCCAGCCCGAACAGGAACGCCGGTTGCGCCGCCGTCTTCTTTTCCTCGTTGCCCTTCACCACCACCCGGAACTCGCGCTGCCCCGCCAGGAAATAATGGGCGGCCGACAGGCCAAGGCTGATCAGTACCGGCTTTTCGCAGGGGCGGCGTTCAAACATGCGGTCCCGACCCCTGCGCCAGACGGCCAGCAGGTGGTCTTGCAGGCTGGCGGGAATGGCGGCGTCCTGCAACAGCGGCAGCAGCGCCTCGCTGCGGATGAACCAGCTGCCGGGCCGCGGTGCGGCGCGATGGCGGAACGCGGGGGGACGGTCGTCGGCGTCACAGACCAGCAACGCCTGCGCGGGTGAGGTCTCCAGCTTCAGCGCCGTCGCCCAGGACTCGCTTTCGGCGTAGAGGATTTCCAGTTCGGAAGGACGCAGCTTGTTGGTCTGGCTGGCGCCGAGCATGACCGCGCGCAGATAGGCGTGGCGGACGCTGGTCTCCGCCAGCAGCACGCTGTGGCGGTCCTTGACCGGCACGTCGATCAGGTCATGGCTCCAGGCCATGCGGAACAGTGTGTGAATGTCCAGCCAAGCGCTGTCCGGCACCGGAAAATAGAGCAGCGAGACATGGCGCAGCAGCCGGACATATTCACCCAGGCAGCGCTGCACGGCGTTCGCCGCCAGTTGCTGGGCGCTGCGCTTGCCCAGGTTCATGAAACCGACCTTGCCGCCTTCCAGCCGTTGCAGGGTGCCCACGGCAATCGCCTTGTAATTGAGGGTCAGCTGCAGGTGCAACGCCTGGCTGAGCACGGCTGCGCGGCGCGCGGCGTGCGGCAGTTTCACCGGCTGGTTCTGCAGGCCGTGGCTCAGGGCGCGGATCAGGTTGGTAACGGCGGGTTCCAGGATTTCCAGCAACTCATAGCGGTCATCATCATCGATGTGCAGCGTCGCCAGTTCACCCAGGGTCTGGTACAGCTTCTTTCCGGTTTCCGCCGTGTTCATGATCGGCAGGTTATTGACCCAGGCCTGCATCTCGCCGCGGCCGTGGCCGACCTGCGACAGGCGGGACAGTTGTTTCTCCGGAATGTTCAGCCCAGATGTTGTCGTCATGTCAAATCAAAACCTTGCATGGCCCGGTTGCGGGAATGGATCCGTCTTTCGGCGCAAATCCCCGAGTATTCAACCCGGAGAGCGTAGGAGGATTGGCACAGGCAAACTGTGATCGTTTTAACATTTTAGCCGCCCGTTGACCAGTCGCCTCTCCTGACAGAGACAATATGCTTAACAAGGTTAATGATTCGTTTTCATGGCCGCCGCCCGACCCAGCAGGAACAGCAGCGCCGCGCTCAGCACGATGCTCGGCCCCACCGGCGTATCCCAGTAGAAACTGGCCGCCAGGCCGCCGGAAACCGCCGCCACTCCCGCCAGCGCCGCCAGCAGCGCCATGGCGCCCGGCTGGCGGGCCAGGGGCCGCACCGCCAAAGGCGGAATCACCAGCAGCGCGGTGATCAGCAGGCTGCCCGCCACCTTCATCGCCAGCGATACCGCCAGCGCCAGCAATAACAGCAACAGCATGCGCAGCCGCAACACCGGCGCGCCCTCCACCGCCGCCAGCCGCTCATCCAGGGTGGCCAGCACCAGCGGCCGCCACAGGGCCGTCACCGTACCCAGAATCAGCGCCGATCCGCCCGCCAGCAGCGGCAGGTCAGCCGGGGTCAGCGCCAGCAGGTCGCCGAACAGCCAGGCCTGCAGGTCCACCGGCGCGCCCGGATTGAAACGGAGGACGATCAGACCGGCGCTGAGCAGGGTGGCGGACAGCAAGGACAGCACCGCGTCGGACGGCAGGCGCGCCCGGTCCAGCAACGACGCCAGCAGCAGCGCCAGCAATACGCAGACACCGAGGATGCCGCCCCAGACCGGAATGTGGAACAACAGCGACAGCGCCGCGCCCAGCAGCGTGGCGTGCGCCAGGCTATCACCGAAAAAGGACAGCCGACGCCAGACCAGCAGGCAGCCCAGCGGTGCGGCCATCAGCGCCGCCAGCGAGCCGCCCACCCAGGCGGGCCAGAGTATTTCCCACATCGCCTAGTTCCCCGTACCCGGGCCGGAAGCCGGCGGATGCAGCACGCAGCCGTGGGCGTCGTGCCGGTGATCATGATGGTGACTGTAGACCGCCAGCCCCTGGCTGCCCTGCCAGCCGAACAACTTCAGGTATTCCGGATGGCTGCTGACCGATTCGGGGTGACCCGCACAGCAGACATGGCCGTTCAGGCAAATGACACGGTCGGTGGCGGCCATCACCAGATGCAGGTCGTGCGAGACCATCAGGATGCCGCAGTGATAACGACCGGGAATGTCCGCCAGCAGCCGGTACAATTCTTCCTGGCCGGTCAGGTCGACGCCCTGCATCGGCTCGTCCAGCACCAGCAGGTCGGGTTGCTGCAACAGCGCCCGCGCCAGCAACACCCGCTGCCATTCGCCGCCGGACAAGGCGTGCACCGAGCGGTCGTGCAGGTCGGCAACGCCGGTTTCCGCCAGCGTCCGCCGCACGGCGGCCGGGTCCGGCCGCCGCGCCTGCAGGCGCATGAAGCCGCCTACCGTCAGCGGCATGGACGGGTCAAGCTGCATGGCCTGCGGCACATAACCGATGCGCAAACCCGGCCGACGACGGCAATGCCCGGCATCCGGTTTCAGCAGGCCGACGGCGATCTGCACCAGCGTCGATTTTCCGGCGCCGTTGGGGCCGATCAAGGTGACGATCTCACCGCGCTGCACCGTCAGGTCCACCCGGTTCAGGATCAGGCGGCCTTCCCGCCCCCAGCTGATGCCGCCCAGTTCCAGCAGCGTCTCCGTCACGATTCCGCCGCTCCGGCCGCGCGGCAACCCCGGCACAGGCCGCCAATCTCCAGCATCGGCTGGCGGATGCGGAATCCGCGCTTCTCGGCGCTGGCCTGCAGGGCCTGCATCAGCGGAATGCTGTCTTCCAGCTCCTCGGCGTTCCCGCACACTTCGCACAGGAAAAAGCAGGCCAGATGCTGATGGGCAGGATCGGCGCAGCCCATGTAGGCGTTCAGCGAGGCAATGCGGTGCACCAGTCCCTGTTCCAGCAGGAAATCGAGGGCGCGGTACACGGTCGGCGGCGCGGGCTTGTGGCCTTCGGCGGTCAGGCGGTCAAGAATGCCGTAAGCCCCCAGCGGCTGATGGCTTTCCCAGACCAGTTCCAGCACCCGGCGGCGGATATCGGTCAACCGCACGCCGCGCTCGGCGCACAGGTGTTCGGCGGCGTGCATGGCATCGTGGATGCAATGCTCGTGGGCGTGCGGCACAAAAGCGTCAGTTTTCATGGGTTGGTAATCCCGCCAATAAATGCAACAATATAACATCCTGATTCTAGCACACGGTTGCCCGCCCCCGCATGATGAAAATCCTGAACGGCCTGCTGTCGCTGGCGCTGCTGGCCGTGTGGCCCGCCGTGGTCCGCGCCGAGGTTGTCACCACCATCAAGCCGCTGACGCTGATCGCCGCCGCCGTCACCGATGGCATTGAACAGCCGGTGCAACTGCTGCCGGACGGCCTGTCGGCCCATGATTACAGCCTGCGCCCCTCCGACCGCCAGCGGCTGAACCGCGCCGGGCTGACCATCTGGATCGGACCGGCGCATGAACGCTTTCTCGCCGGGCTGATCAAGTCCGGTCCGGCGGTATTGACCGTGACCGCCTTGCCGGGCCTGAAGCGGCTGCCGCGCCGCCACCCGGAAGATGGCGCCGCCCTGCCCGGCACACTCGATACCCATGTCTGGCTCGATCCGGACAACGCGGTGCTCATCGCCCGCGCCATCGCCGAAGCCCTTGCCCGGCAGCAACCCGCCCGCGCCGAGCGTTACCGCGCCAACAGCGAGCGTTTCGCCCTGACCCTGAAACGGGCCTGGCAGCCGCTGCAACAGCGGATCGCCGCCCTGCCCCGCCATGAATATGTCGCCTATCACGACGCCTACCAGTATCTGGAAGGCAGCCTTGGCCTGCATCTGGCGGGCAGCCTCAGCCGCGAAAGTGAAAGCCGTCCGGGCGCGCGGCATTTGTTGTTGATGAAACAGCGGGTACGGGAACGCGGCATCGGCTGCCTGGTGCGGGAACCGGCCTCGGGGGCCGCGTTGTTGCAGCAAATCGCCACGGCGGACACACGGGTGGCGGTGCTGGATGAAGGATTGCGGCAAGCCGGCAGTTTTGTCAGCGGCCTGACCGGTCTGGGCGCAACGATGGTGAACTGCCTGAGCCGCTAGAATTCCACCGGCCACGCCCGGTGGAAATTCGGAAAATTTCCGCTACTTGCCAATACAAAACGACCCGAAAATTTTCCCCAGCAGATCATCCGCCGTGAATTCGCCGGTAATCTCACCCAGCGCCTGCTGGGCGGCCCGCAAATCCTCTGCCATCAGTTCCCCCAGCGCCAGACCGTGCAGCTGCGCATCGGCCTCCTGCAGGGCCTGCCGCGTGCGTTGCAGGGCGTCCAGATGCCGCCGCCGGGCAATGAACGGGCTGTGTTCGGCATCCTGATAGCCCACCAGCGCCTTCAGGTGCTCACGCAGCGCCGGCATGCCCTCGCCGCTGCGCGCTGACAGGGTCAAATGACGGTAGCCCGCCACCTCCGTTACCCCCGGCGGCGAGCCGGCCAGATCACACTTGTTGGCGACAAAGCAGAGAATTTCCGGCGGCGGCAAGGGATCAAAAAAGCACTGTGCCAGCGCCAGCGGCGACCCGCCTGTGGATAATTCTGTGGATAAGTCATAAACCAGCAGAATTCCGTCGGCTTGATCAATTTCGCGGTAAGCGCGGCGAATTCCCTCCTGTTCCACCCGGTCTTCGGTGTCGCGCAGCCCGGCGGTATCGATGATGTGCAAGGGCAAACCGTCCAGATGGATCTGCTCACGCAGCACATCGCGCGTCGTCCCGGCGATATCCGTGACAATCGCGGCCTCATAGCCCGCCAGTGCATTCAGCAAACTGGACTTGCCGGCGTTGGGCTTACCCGCAATCACCACCCGCACGCCTTCCCGCAACAGGCTGCCCTGCTTCGCTTCCTGCATCACTTGATCGAGGTTGGCGGTTACTGCCTGTAACTTGGCGGCCACGACCCCGTCACTCAGGAAATCGATTTCCTCATCGGGGAAATCAATGGCCGCCTCCACGTACAGACGCAGCTCGATCAGGCTGTCGAGCAGGGTCTGGATACGCTGTGAAAAAGCGCCCTGCAAGGAACGGGTCGCCGATTTCACGGCGGCTTGCGAAGCGGCGTCGATCAGGTCGGCAATGGCTTCGGCCTGGGTCAGGTCCAGCTTGTCGTTGAGGAAGGCGCGCTGCGAGAATTCTCCCGGCTGGGCCAGGCGGGCGCCCAGTTCAAGCGTCCGTTTCAACAGCATGTCCATCAGCACCAGACCGCCATGCCCCTGCAGCTCCACGACATCCTCGCCGGTAAAGGAATTCGGTCCGGGGAAATAGAGCGCGATACCTTCGTCCAGCACATCGCCGGCTGCATCACGGAAGCGGCGGAAATGCGCATGGCGCGGTTGCAGCGAATGGCCGCCGGTGATCCGCAGCGCCAGCGCCAGCGCATCCGGACCGGACAGGCGGATGATGCCGACGCCGCCGCGACCGGCGGGCGTGGCGATGGCGGCGATGGTATCGTTTCGGAGCAGCGGTTTCATGGGCGGCAATTCCGGTCAGGCGGCTTATCGGGGCTTCTACCCTAATAAAAAAAGGCCGTTCGGAGAACGGCCTTTTTCAGGGATCAACTCGGCAAGGATCAGGCCTTTTTGGCCGCGCCCTCGATCTGGCGGGTGATGATCGCCTGCTGGATGATGGACAGGGTGTTGTTGACCACCCAGTACAGCACCAGGCCCGACGGGAACCACAGCATGAAGACGGTGAAGATGATCGGCATCATCTTCAGCACCTTGGCCTGCATCGGATCGGTCGGTTGCGGGTTCAGCATCTGCTGAATGTACATGGTGGCGCCCATCAGCAACGGCAGCACAAAGTACGGGTCCATCGCCGCCAGGTCGTTGATCCACAACAGCCACGGCGCATGACGCAGTTCCACGCTTTCCATCAGCACCCAGTACAGCGCCAGGAACACCGGCATCTGGATCAGGATCGGCAGGCAGCCCGCCACCGGATTGATATTCTCACGCTTGTACAGCGCCATCATTTCCATCGACATCTTCTGGCGGTCGGCGCCGAACTGTTCCTTGATCCGTTGCAGTTCCGGCGTCACGCGGCGCATGTTCGCCATCGACTTGTAGCTCTTCGCCGACAACGGGAAGAACACCGCCTTCACCACCAGCGTCAGGCCCATGATGGCCCAGCCCCAGTTGCCGATCAGGCCGTGAATGGCTTTCAGCAGCCAGAACAGGATCTGGCCGATGAACCACAGCCAGCTGTAATCCACCGTCAGTTCCAGGCCGGGAGCCAGATGCTTCAGCTTGTCCTGCACCTTGGGACCGGCATAGAACGTCGCGGCCACCTGTTGCTGCTGACCGGCCGGCACCACGATTTCCGGAGTGGCGAAACCGACAAAATGAAAACGCTGGTCCGGTGACTGGCGGCTGGTCAGCTGGTTGGCCGACGCGGCGTCCGGCACCCAGGCCGTCACGAAATAATGCTGCACAATCGCGGTCCAGCCGCCCTTGACGGTCTGGTTCAGCGGTTCCTCGGCGAAATCCTTGAATTGCAGCTTGTTATAGGTCTTGTCCGGCGTTCCCCAGGCGGCGCCCAGATAGGTGGACATGCCCATCATGCCCTGATGGTTCTTGCTCGGATCTTCGGTGTTGTCGCGCTTCAACTGGCCGTACATGGAGCCGCGCCACGGCTGGCTGGATCGGTTGATGATCTCGTAGGCGACGCGGACGTCGTAATGCCCGGCGGTAAAGGTGTAAATTTTCTGAATTTCAACGCCGGCGGCATCGGAAAATTTCAGCACCACCTTCATTTCCTGCTGGCCAGGCTGCATCTGCCAGGAATTCTTTTCCGACTGGTACAACGGGCGGCCTTCGGCACGGGCATCCGGACCGTTGACGCCGATCAGGCCGGACTGGGCGACGAACACCCGCTGCGGGCTGTTTTCCAGCAGATGGAACGGCTCCTGGCTGGCGACGGTGCGGGTATAGGCCGGCAGTGCGACATTGACGATATCCCCGCCTTGCGGATCAATGGCGATGTCGAGCACATCCGTCTTTACCTGCACCAGACCGGTAGAGGCCGGTTGGGACGGCAGCTGCGCCGTGGCGGCGGTCACCGGGGCGGGGGGGATGTCACCGTTGGCGGCAACGGGCGTAGCCGGAGCCGCCGGAAGATCCGCCGTCGCCGGAACCGCCGCCGGGGCGGAAACCGCCACCGGAGCCGGGGTGCCATAGTCTTTTTGCCAGGCGAGGATCAGCAAATAGCTGACAATCGCCAGGCCCACCAATATCAGGTTGCGAACCCATTGCATATTCAAGATTCCAAACGAGACCAGGAAAAGGTTTCAGGGACAGGGTCGTAGCCGCTGCCTCCCCAGGGATGACAGCGCAGAATGCGGCGCGATGCCAGATAACCGCCCTTTAATGCACCATGGGTGCGGACAGCTTCTTCAGCGTAAGCGGAACAGGTTGGATAAAAACGGCAGTTGGCGCCCATCAGGGGGCTAAGGGCGTACTGGTAAGCCCGGATCGGCAGGAGCAGCAGAATTTTCATGGCTGGCCACTGGCTTGGGTGAAGCGCGAAAACGCCGGTTCAGCTGTTGCCAGGCCTTTTCAAGCAGGGCCAGAAAGGCGGCGTTGTCCAGCTGGTCCAGACCTTGCCGCGCCACGAACACCACATCGGCGGCGGGCAGCTCGTGCTGGTGCAGACGGAAACTTGTTCTGACCAGACGTTTCAGACGATTGCGTTCAACTGCGAATCGTACTTTCTTTCGTGCAAACACCAGACCCAGACGCGGGACATCACCGGTATTGGCGCGAATCAACATCAAAAAGGCGGGTTGAACCACCTTGCACTGCGGGCTGTCAAATACAGCCTGAAAATCACGCGGCGTTAGCAGGCGATGTTCAGGCCGGAAGAGACAACGTTCAACGGCGCTCACACGGTCAGACGCTTGCGACCCTTGGCGCGACGACGTGCCAGGACCTGACGGCCATTCTTGTCGGCCATCCGAGCGCGGAAACCGTGAGTCCGTTTGCGCTTGATCACGCTGGGCTGGAAGGTACGCTTCATGATTTTTCACTCAAAAATAGGGCCGCAAAAAAAGGCCGGATATACAAAAGCCCGCCATTTTAGGCGCGACTAAAGGGTGTGTCAAATGGATTCGCCGTGAATTTCAAGGTGGCGGGGCGGGCCACGAAATTCGAAATTCGGCTTATCCCCAGAACGAGGCGAAGCTTACTACAAGAATTTATAAATTTAAATTCAAATTTGAATTTGGAATTTATACTGGGATATGGCAAATTCTGTGGACAAATGCGGGGCACAACGCAGGGCATTGAGAATTTGCTGTGGATAACCCTGGGGAGAGGATGTGGATAAATTTCCGCTGAATTTCTCCAGGGAAGTTATCCACAGGGTTACCCACAAGACATATCCACATAGTTATCCACAGGTTTGTATGCGAAACGCCTTGAAACATCACGGAAATGCCCGGCTTGATGCGGTTTGCCGGGCCGGAATGCCGGGAGACGGCCGATGATTTGGGAACAATGCACGGAAATCCTGAAGGACGAGATGCAGGTCCGCCTGTACGGCATGTGGATCCGGCCGCTGCAGGCCGAGGAGTCCGGGACGACCTTGCGGCTGTTCGCCCCGAACCCGATTTTCCAGAAGCACATCGCCAAGGAATACCTGGGCCGCATCCGCGAGCTGGTGCTGGAACGCAGCGGCGGCAAGATTCTGGACGTGATGCTGGAAGTGGGCACCCGGCCGGTGCGCGCCGATGACATGCAGCTGGCGGTGGCGATGACCTCGCCGACCGCCCGCAAGCCGCGGCCGTCGTTGAACCCGATGTACACCATGGCGAATTTCGTCCAGGGCAAATCCACGCAGATGGCGCATGCGGCGTGCATGGAAGTGGTGCAGCATCCGGGGCAGGGCGGTTACAACCCCTTGTTCCTGTATGGCGCCACCGGTCTGGGTAAAACGCACTTGATGCAGGCGGTGGGCCATGCCCTGCTGGAAGCCAAGCCGGATGCGCGGATCCTGTACCTGCCCGCCGACAAATTCGTTGGCGGCTTCGTGTCGGCGGTGCAGCGCGGCGCGACCGAGGAATTCAAGCAGTCCTGCCGCGAGCTGGACCTGCTGCTGATCGACGATATCCACCAGTTGGCGGGCAAAAAGGCGACGCTGGAAGAATTCTTTTATACCTTCAACAGCTTGCTGGAAACCGGCGGGCAAATGATCCTGACCTCGCTGTATCATCCAAAGGAAATTCCCGATCTGGATGACCAGCTGAAATCGCGGTTTTCCTGGGGGCTGGCGGTGGAGCTGGAACCGCCGGAACTGGAATTGCGTGTCAACATCCTGCGCAAGAAGGCCGAGAACCAGAAGGTGGAATTGCCGAAAGCGGCCGCCGTCTTTATTGCCCAGCATATCCAGGCCAATGTCCGCGAGCTGGAAGGAGCGTTGAACAAGGTCATCGCCACCGCCAAATTCCGCGGCCGGCCGATTGATATTGATGTGGTGAAAGACGCGCTGAAGGACATGCTGGCCATCCGGTCGCGAAAAGTGAACGTGGACAGCATTCTCAAGCTGGTCGCGGAGTATTATCGTATTCCGCCGCGGGAACTGACCGGCAAAAGCCGGCTGCGCATTTACGCCCGGCCCCGGCAGATGGCGATGGCGTTGTCCCGCGAGCTGACGGATGAAAGCTTCCCCGATATCGGCGGTGCTTTTGGCGGCCGGGATCATTCCACGGTCATGCACGCCTGCGACAAGATTGAAGAATTACGCAAACTCGACAAGGAGGTGGCGCAGGATTACCACAATCTGCTGCGCTCACTCCAGGTTTAGAACTCCAAGGAATAAATGATGAAACTTTCAATTACCCGTGAAACATTACTGAAGTGCCTGCAACAAGTTGCCGGTGTCGTCGAGCGCAAGCACACCATGCCGATCCTGGCCAATGTGCTGATCCGCATTCATGACAATGAATTGTCCTGCACCGGCACCGACCTGGAAGTGGAACTGGTGGCGACCCAGCGTCTGGATGCCGGGCAAGTGCTGGAAGCCGGTGAAATCACCGTGCCGTGCCGCAAGCTGCTGGATATCTGCAAATCCCTGCCCGCCAACGCCCGTATCGACCTCAGCCTGGAAGACCAGAAGCTGCAGCTGCGTTCCGGACGCAGCCGTTTCACGCTGACCACCTTGCCGGCGGCGGATTATCCCAGTCTGGAGGACGATGAAGGCGCGTTCTCGCTGAAGATCAGCCAGGGCAACCTCAAGCACCTTATGGACCGCACCGCCTTCGCCATGGCCCTGCAGGACGTGCGTTACTACTTGACCGGCATGCTGTTCGAGGTCAACCACAACCAGTTGCGCGCCGTCACCACCGACGGCCACCGCTTGGCGCTGTTTGACGCCGCCGCCGAAGCGACGCCGACCGAGCGCATCCAGGTGATCCTGCCGCGCAAGGGCGTGCAGGAATTGCAGCGTCTGGTATCGGAGGATGATTCGCTGCTGCACCTGACCTTCGGCGCCAGCCACATGCAGGTGACGGTGCCGGTGCTGAACCCGAAGGCGAAGGAGGGCGAGGATGGTCATGAAGGCTATGTCGCTTTTACCTCGAAGCTGATTGACGGCAAGTTCCCGGATTACAACCGCGTGCTGCCGAAGGGCGGCGATAAGGTCGTGCTGGTCAACCACGATGAATTCCGTCAGGCCCTGCAACGGGCATCGATCCTGACCAACGAAAAATATCGCGGCGTGCGCCTGTTCCTGAAAGACAACGAACTGCACATCCAGGCCAACAACCCCGAGCAGGAAGAGGCTCGCGAGGAACTGCAGGCCGAATATCAGGGTGATGCGCTGGAAATTGCCTTCAACGTCCAGTACCTGCTGGATGTGCTGGCAGTGCTGCAAGGCGCCAACGCCAAGCTGGTGCTCAGCGACGGCAATGCCTCGGCGCTGGTGCAGGAATCCGACAATCAGGATGCGCTGTACGTCGTGATGCCGATGCGCCTCTGATTAAGCACCGGTGATCACGCGTCTGGACATCCACGGGGTCCGCAACCTGACGGCGGCGGATTCCCTGTCCCTGGCGCGCCTGAACCTCTTCTATGGCCTTAACGGCAGTGGCAAGAGCTCCTTGCTCGAAGCCGTGCATATCCTCGGACTCGGCCGGTCCTTCCGTTCTCCGCAAGCCCGCCACTATATCCAGGACGGTCAGCCTTCCTGTACCGTCTACGCCGAACTCGATGCGGGTCACGCCTTGGGCATCGCCAAGCTGATGGACGGCACGCACCAGTTACGTCGTAACGGCGTCAGCATCAACCAGCTGGCCGAGTTCGCATTTGACCTGCCGGTACAGCTGATTCATCCCGACGGCATGGACCTGCTCGATGGCGGCAGCCGCCCGCGCCGCCAGTTGCTCGACTGGCTGGTGTTCCACGTGGAACATTCCTTTTACGCCTTGTGGATCCGCTACCAGAAAGCCCTGGCGCAGCGGAATGCGCTGCTGAAGCTGCCCGCCGTCAATGACGCTGAATTCCAGGTCTGGGAGGCCGAGATGGCGCGCACAGCGGCGCTGATTGACGGCATGCGGGCACGCACGGTGGAAATCTGGCGGCAACACCTGGGGCGGGTATTGCCGGTGCTTCTGCCTGATATTGCCCTGAGAATGGAGTATAATGCGGGGTTCGCTGCAGACCGGGAACTGGCGGAGCAATGGCGTGAAACGCGCTTCCGCGACCGGGAACGAGGGCATACCCAACTGGGGCCGCACCGCGCCGATTTGCGTCTTAGATGCGATTTGGGGCAGGTGGAAGCGGTCCTGTCGAGGGGACAGAAGAAACTCCTGATATGCGCCCTGAAACTGGCGCAGGTGGCCTTCCTGCACGCACAAGATCGCCGTTGCGTGGTGTTGCTGGATGACCTGGCATCCGAACTGGATGCCGGGGCGCGGCAGCGCCTGCTGGCGACCTTATTCGATCTTCAGGCCCAGGTGCTGATCACGTCCGTCGAGGCGGATCAGCTTTGGCCGTTGTTGCAACAGTTGGATTCGCAGGCGAAATTGTTCCACGTGGAACAGGGCAAGATTTCGCCCGCCCGTTATACACCCGAGGAAACAACATGAGTGATGGCAGCAATTACGATTCCTCCAGCATCAAGGTCCTGAAGGG
>DASUIM010000324.1:0-2873 GCA_036279775.1 Fluviicoccus sp.
TCGGTCAACGTCGCGGCCGAGGTGCCCGACTGGCAGGTGCGGCTGATGCTGGACCCGCAAACCAGCGGCGGCCTGCTGGTTGCCTGCGCGCCGGAAGCCGTCGCCGCCGTGCTGGCGGTAATGCAGGTGGAAGGCTTTACCGCCGCCCGCGTCGTCGGCCGCCTGACGGCGGGCGAGCCCGTGATCGACATCGTTCCCTGAAATCCCTTCTATCCGGAGTCCGCCATGACCGCCATTCTCTACCAGTACGAACTTTCCCCTTTCTGCGACAAGGTGCGCCGCGCCCTCAACCTGAAAGGCATTGCCTACAGCACCGAAGAGATCAGCGTGCTGGACACCCTGCGCGGCCGCCTGAAACAGCTGTCGCCCGCCGCCAAGGTGCCGGTGCTGGTGATCGACGGCGAAACGCTGTCCGATTCCACCGACATCATCCACTGGCTGGAAGCGCGCTATCCCGAACCCCGGCTGATTCCCGCCAACGCCAAGGAACAGGCGCTGGTGCATTTCCTGGAGGACTGGGCTGACGAATCGCTGTACTTCCACGAAATGCACCTGCGCTTCACCCTGCCGCACAACGCCAAGCGCTGGGTGGCGGAAGTGACCGCGCACGATAACCTGATTATCCAGAACATCGCCAAGGTGGCGGTGCCGCTCACCATGCGCAAGACCACCGAGGCGCAGGGCACCGGCCGCAAGCCGCTGGCGGCGCTGCTGCACGACCTGGACCGCCACCTGCAAATGCTGGAGCAATGGCTGGACGGGCGGGAATGGCTGGTGGGCGACCGGCTGACGCTGGCGGATCTGGCGGTGTACGCGCAACTGTTTTGCATTGCCGGGGCGCTGGAAGGCCAGGACCTGCTGCAACGCCATGCCGGGGTGCAGGCATGGATGGCGCGGGTGGACAACGCCAGCCGGGCTCGCTGAAAACCGCCCCGATGGCAAAACCGGGACTTGCATTTTACATGATCATTTTCTATACCATATATATCACATCATGATATATATGGTGGTGTGACGCCGGGCCGGTCGGTCCGGGTTGCCCCTGCATGGAGAACGATCATGAAACTGACTGCCCTTTCCAGCCTGCCGTTCGCGGCCGCACCGGGCTGGAGCGAAATCGAACAGACCCATCCGCGGCTGCTGCCGCTGTTTGCCGGGATCATCCTGCCGCTGTCGCTGCTGCCGCCGGTGATGCTGTACCTGAAAGGCGCGGCCTTCTTCGGGCAATGGCTTCCAGAGGCTGCCACCAAGGACTGGGTAGTGCTGGGCGCGGCCTTCTTCCTCACGGAAATGGTGACGCTGATCATCATGGGCTGGTTCATCCGTACGGCGGCGGAGATGGACGAACTGTCGATCACCGACCACGACGCCTATCTGCTGGCATCCATCGCCCCGATTCCCTTATGGCTGTCATCACTGGGGCTGCTGGTGCCCAACCTGATGTTCAACGCGGCATTGTCGGTGACGGCGTTTGCGCTGTCGTGCGGCATTATCTACAACGGCATCGCCGGGCTGTGCCACACGCGGGAACAGGTGGTGGCCGCCAGCGTGGTGCACGCGGTGATCAGCGCCGGGCTGATGGCGTGGGTGATGTTACTGCTGGTCATTGTGCTGTAAACGAAGGCAAAGACACGGGGGCGGGATCAGGCCGCCCCCGTCCGATAGGGCCGGATCGGCTTCCGGCGCGCCGCGATCACCCGCAGCACCTGACCGGGCAATTGGTAGAACGGCTTTGCGTGAGGCGGCCGAACCGCCGCGCGCTCGCGGTGCTCCAGCACCGCTTCAAAGATCCAGTAACAGATGGCGGTGAGCACGAACCACGCCAGATAACACTTGAACCAGACGATCATGGGCTTTCTCCGTCAATAATGGTGACGTGGGCCAAGGCCCGCCTTACAGCGGGTTTACCCGGCCTCATGACAGGCACCATAGACAGCGGAGATGTCCCGTTTGTGACAGATGGCTGACCGTTTGCTGACAGCCGCCGCCCCCGGGCGCACCGGAGCCGGTCAGGACGGTTACGGGCGTAAATCCGTGAACACGAACCCGTCCCGCTCCACCGTCTCACCCACCGTCAGCGGCACCGCATGGAGAAACATGGGGCCGTCGTGGGCGAAGGTGTGAAACTCGCCGTTCTCGCCGCAGGGATCGACACCGGGCGGCAGCTCGCGCAGGAATTCCGCATTGAAGGCGCGCCCTGCGAAGGACGACGGCAGTTGCCGGGGGTCCAGGCAGGTCACGCGGGCTTGAAGGCCGCTGCCCACCATCGTTTGCGCCAGTTCGGCGGTAGGAATGCCCCACAGCGGGAACACCGGCTCAATGCCGGTTCCGGCCAGCCGCTCCTCGCGGTAACGGCGGATGTCTTCCAGGAACAGGTCGCCGAAGGCGAAGCTCTCGACGCCGTCACGTCGCGCCTGGTCGACAAAAGCGGACATGACGGCGGCGTAGTCCTCGTTGCTGCACGGGTACGGGATTTCCAGCACGTTTACCGGCAAGCCGACGGCCTCGGCCTGGCGTTGCAGCAGTTCGCGGCGCACGCCGTGCATGGCCACGCGGTCGAAGGCGGCGTTGACAGTGCAGAACAGGCCGGTGACGGTGAAATCGGGATTCTGGCGCAGGAGGTGCAGCGCCCAAGCGCTGTCCTTGCCGCTGCTCCAGGAAAGGAGGGTTTTACGGGGCATGGGGGGAATCCGTTGGGATGAATCGAAAGGATTGTAGCCGAGACGGAAACGAAAAAGGGGCGACCTCCCGGCCGCCCCTCCCTTTCACCGCTCCCCGCTTACTCCAGGAAATCCAGCGTCAGCTGCATCTTCCCGCGCGGCTGCGGCAACAGCACCGACTGCCCGTTCAGCTGCCCGCGGATTTCCGGGCTG
>DASUIM010000325.1:0-6203 GCA_036279775.1 Fluviicoccus sp.
GGCGACGGCGCTGTACGCCCGCGCCCTCTACCTGCGGGACGGCGGCGGGCGCGGCCTCATCTTCGTGCTGCTCGACCTCGGCTACATCACCCATGCCATGCGCGGCGGCGTGGTGGAACGGCTGCGGCCGCTGATGGGCGAGGCCTTCCATGAGGAGACGCTGGTGCTGACCTGCACCCACACCCATTCCGGTCCCGGCGGCTGCAGCCACGACGCCATGTACAACGTCGTCACCCCCGGTTTCGTGCCCGAGCATGTGGAGGCGATTGTCAGCGCCACCGTCGACGCCGTCACCGCCGCCTGGCAAAGCGCCGCCCCCACTGAACTGACGCTGGCGCGCGGCGGCTTCGACGAACCGGTGCCGGTGGCGTGGAACCGCTCGCTGGCCGCCTATAACCGCAACCCCGATGTCACCCCGCGCACCGAACGCGAGACGCATCTGGCGCTGGACCGCGAGATGCAGGTGCTGGCCTTCCGCCGCGACGGCCGGGTGCAGGCGCTGCTGTCGCTGTTCGGGGTACACGCCACCTGCATCGGCAACACCAACACCCGCTATTCCGGCGACAACAAGGGCCACGCGGCGCTGGCGGCGGAAGCACAACTGGCCGCCAACGGCGCAATCGGCCCGGTGGCGCTGTTCGCGCAGGCCACCGCCGGGGACGTGTCCCCGCACTATCAGGGTCCGGGGGACATTGCCCGCCGCGCCCGCATCACCGGCGACGAGGAACACGCCTACGCCGAGCGCAACGGCCGCGCCCAGAGCACGCAGGCGCTGGATATCCTGGCCGCCGGAAGCGGCCTGCCGGTCGAGGGTGGTATCGACGCGGTGCTCACCTACCTCGACTTCACCGCGCGCAAGGCCGACCCGCGCTTCGCCAACGGCCAAGACGACGCCTGCACCAGCGACCCCTGCCACGGTGTCGCCTTCTTCACCGGTACCCGTGTCGACGGTCCCGGCATGCCGCAGCCGCTGGGCGCGGTGGCGAAAAAGGTGGCGCGCTGGGTGAAGCGCAACCGGCTGGGACACCCCGCCGGGCAAAGCGCCGCCGACCGCGATTATTACCAGCGGCTGTACGCTGCGCAGGGGCCGAAGGACATCCTGCTGGAAGCCGGACGCAAGCAGGTGCTGGGCCAGCCGATCGCCAAACTGATGGTGCCGGGCTTCGCCGACCCGCTGGTGGCGGAAATGAAGCGGCAGGCGCAAAAGGGCGCGATGACCCTCAGCGCCATGGTGCCGACGGTGCTGCCCCTGCAGATCGTGCGGCTGGGACCGCTGGCGCTGGTCTGCTGTCCGGGCGAATTCACCACCATGGCCGGACGGCGCGTGGTGCAGGCCGTGCAGGAAGCGCTGCAACCCGCCGGGGTGGAACAGGTGCTGATCTGCACCTACTGCAACGACTACATGGGCTACGTCACCACGAACGAGGAATATCAGGAACAGGCCTACGAAGGCGGACACACCATCTTCGGACAGTGGACCGGCGCGGCCTTCCAGACCGAATTCGCGGCGCTGGCGCGGCAACTGGCGCGCCCGGCGGAGCAACGCAGCCATGACCGGATGACCCGGCCGCAGCCCGCGCCGCCCGCCGAGCTGGCCCTGCGCACCAGCCTGCCGCTGCCCGTTCGCCGCCCCCGCCGCACCCCGGCGTGAGCGCCATGGCGGTCACGCCGGGGCCGCGTCCGGTCCGGTGCGCGTTGCAGACCGCCGCCGCCTCCGCTAACCTGCCTGCATGACTCCCGCCTTCAGGCAAACCACGCCATGAGCCCCCCGCCACCCGGCGGCGACCGCGAGTCCCGGATCCGGGACATCCAGTCGCTGCTGGCCACCAACCTCCAGTTTCGCCGCTTCCGGCCGGAACTGGAGGCGGACTTCATCGCCCATGTCCGCGACCGCGCCCAGCGCCTGTCGCGCGACAGCCTGTGGATCACGATTGTCATGTACCTGGTCACCGCCGCCTTGGGGATGTGGCAGGTGGAGCGCTTCTCCGATCCGGTCCACCGCGACGGCAACCTGGCGGCCATGGCCTGGCTGCTGGGGGCGGAAGGCCTCATCATGGCCTTCGTGCTCAGCATTCCCTACCTGCCCGGCCGGGAGCGCTTCTACCGGCTGTATGCCTCGTTCAGCAGCGGCGGCGCGGTCGGCGCGCTGTTCTACGGCGCGTCACTGTTTCCGGAACCCTACTTCAACGTCTTCATCAGCTATGTGGTCATCCTCGCCACCGTCGTCACCTATGGCGTCGCGGGGCTGGTGACACGGCACACCGCCGTCGCCTGTCTGGCGGCGGTGCTGCTGGCCATCGCGGCGATCCGGTCGCAGGGGCTGTGGCTGGACCTGGGTTACCTGCTCGCCTACGGCGGCCTCGCCAATGCCATCGGCATCCTGCTGTCATTCCTGCTGGAGTCGCGCGACCGCGTCACCTTCCTGCAATCGCAGCTGCTGGCGCTGGAAAAGGACCGGCTGGACGAATACGCCGCCGAGGTCGAGCAGCTGTCGCGGCAGGACGCGCTGACCGGGCTGGCCAACCGCCGTCATTTCGACGAAACCGTCACCCGCGAATGGGGACTGGCCTGCCGCCGCCAGGAGTCGATCGCCATCATTTTCCTCGATGTCGACTTCTTCAAGCCGTATAACGACACCTACGGCCATCCGGCGGGCGACGCGGTGCTGCAACAGGTGGGCATGGCGCTGGCCGGTGTCGTGCGGCGGCCCGCCGACCTGGCGGCGCGCTACGGCGGCGAGGAATTCGTGGTCCTGCTGCCGGAAACCGATCTCCACGGCGCCCGCGCCATCGCCGAACGTATCGCCGCCGCCATCGCCGCGCTGGCGATGACGCACGGCAAATCGCCGGTGTCGCCGCATATCACCGTCAGCATGGGCGTGGCGGCAACCGTGCCGTCCCCCGACAGCGCCTGCGGCGAGCTGATCGCCGCCGCCGACCAGGCCGTCTATGCCGCCAAGGCGGCCGGACGCAACCGCATCCTTACCGCTGCCTGAACTTCCCTCGGCCCGCCATCCGTCAGACGAAGACCTGACAGGCTGCCATTGGCGAAAATTCCTGCTACAATATGATCATTGTTCATCTATTGCCCCGCGCAACTCCCCCGCAGAAGAGGAGGCGACCGATGCCGCAAACCGTGCCCTACTGGCGACTCTCCGCGTTCTACCTGAGCTATCTCGCCCTGCTCGGCGGCTTCATTCCCTACTGGAACCTCTATCTGGCGCGCGAGCTGCATTTCTCCCCGGCGCTGATCGGCCAGCTGATGGCGCTGACCCTGATCCCGCGCCTGCTGGCCCCCGGCATCTGGGGTCATCTGGCCGACCGCTCCGGCCAACGGCTGGCGGTGGTGCGGCTGGGCGCGTTCATGCTGATGCTGCTGTGGCTGGCGCTGGCCTTCACCCGTGATTTTCCGACGCTGGCGCTGCTGCTGCTGGCCTGCACCTTCTTCCAGAACGCGGTGATGGCGCCGTTCGAGGCCGTGACCCTGGCGCATCTGGCAGAGCATCGGCAGCACTATGGCCGCATCCGCCTGTGGGGCTCGCTGGGTTTCATGGCGACGGTAGCGGGGCTGGGCGGGCTGTTCGACTGGCTGCCGCTGCGCTGGCTGCCGCTGATCCTGGCCGGAACGGCGCTGGCGGTGTGGCTGGTCAGCCTGAGCGTGCCGGAAGCGCCCGCGCCACGGACGCGGGCGGCGGCGGACTCGCTGTGGCCGGTGCTGCGCCGTCCGGAGGTCGCGGCCTTCCTCGGCGCGGGTTTGCTGCTGCAAATGGCCAACGCCCCGTACTACGCTTTCTACAGCCTGTTCCTGGAGTCGCACCACTATCCGCACCGGGTTATCGGCGCGCTGTGGGCGCTGGGCATGGCGGCGGAGGTGCTGGCCTTCACGCAGCTGCACCGCCTGCTGGAACGCTGGGGCGCGCGGCCGTTGCTGCTGGCGGCGATGCTGCTGGCCGCGCTGCGCTGGTGGGGTATCGGCCGGGGGGTGGAACATCCCGGCGTGCTGGCCGGGATGCAGCTGTTGCAAGCGGCCAGTTTTGCGGCGGTGCATGCCGCCAGCGTGCAATTGCTGGCGCAGTATTTCGGGGAAGGACGGCGCGGGCGGGGTCAGGCGCTCTACGGCATGCTGTGGGGGCTGGGGACATCACTGGGCGCATGGGCCGCCGGGGAGGCCTGGTCGGTGCTCGGTCCGCAAGCGGTCTTCGCGATGGCGAGCGGGGTGACCCTGCTGGGCTGGGTCTGGCTGTACCGGTCGGCATCCTCCGCCAACAACAGCGCGCGGGCGGCGGCGGAGCCGGCCTAGGCCTGCGCGTAGTGCAGGAACAGCACGCCGACGATGTGCGCCTGTTCGTCCAGCAAGGCCTGCGCCTCGCCGGGCGGCGAGGTCAGCGCCTCTTCCAGCACCAGTTCGCAACTCTCACTGATGATCCAGCTGATGCGCTGCGCCCGGTCGGCATCCAGGCGCGTGCGCTGTTGCAGCAGGGCGGCGATGAACACCGCCGAACGGCGGTTCGACTCGCGCACCAGCTCGCGCAGCGCCGGTTCAGCGCGCATCGCGCTCAGCACCGGCACGTACCCCGGCGCTTGCGCATAGGCCTTGAACAGGCCTTGCAGGATGGCGCGGAAATCCGGCGCGGCGTCCTCCAGCTTTTCGGCCAGCACCGCCAGCAGTTCGGCGTCCACGGCATCCATGATGCGCTTGGCCAGCGCGGCGAAGATGGCCAGCCGGTTCTCGAAATAGTGATAGACCGTGGCGGGCGGCATCCCGGCGCGGGCGGCGATGGCCAGGATGGTCACGGCATCAACGCCCTGCTCCTGCAACAGCGCGGCGGTGGCGTCGAGGATGGCGTCGATCTTCAGCCGCGAACGGGCCTGCACCGGCATCACCCGTTGTTGCGGCGGCTGCGAGCGCTCGATCGTGCGTTTGACTCGGGGCATGGCGATCCGTCAAGACAGCGGTTGGCGATGGGTTGATGATCACCGGGTTCTGAATAACCGTCAACTTCGGCCATCGGCCGCGTCGATCGCGCCGTCAGTCCGGCATTAGCATTTGTCATCGCGCGCCCGAGCAGTCATCATGCCCGCATCCCTGTCGAGACTCCGTGTTCATGCCCCCGATCCGACCCGCCGCCGAACTGCTCAACCCCGATGAGCTGGAATTCGTCGCCATCCGCGCCCAGGGCGCGGGCGGGCAGAACGTCAACAAGGTGTCCAACGCCGTGCACCTGCGTTTCGACATCAACGCCTCGTCACTGCCGGACAGCATCAAGCTGATGCTGCGCCAGTACCGCGACCACCGCATCAGCGCCGACGGCGTCATCGTCATCAAGGCGCAACGCTTCCGCAGCCTGGAACAGAACCGCGACGATGCCGTCGAACGCCTGAAGGAGCTGCTGACGCTGGCCACGCACGTGCTGCCGCCGCGTACGCCCACCCGGCCCACGCGCGGCTCGCAACGGCGGCGGGTGGACGGCAAGGTGCAGCGCGGCCAGGTCAAGGCGCTGCGCGGCCGGGTCACGGAATGAGCGCCATGACCCCGACGCGGCCCGTCATTCCCGGCTACACCGTGCACGGCCTGCTCGGCCGCGGCGGCATGGCCGAGGTCTGGCTGGCCACGCAGGACTCACTGCAGCGCAAGGTGGCGGTGAAGCTGCTGCTCGACGACGCCGACGACAGCTTCACCCGGCGCTTCATCCGTGAGGCGCACACCGTCGCCTCGCTGCGCCACCCGGCCATCATCACCATCCACGACATCGACCGCCTGCCCGACGGCCGCCCCTATCTGGCCATGGAATTTGTCGGCGGCGGCGACCTCACCCAGTTTCGCGGCCATCCGCTGCCGCCGGAACGGGCGCTGGCCATCCTGCGGCAGGTCGCGGAAGGATTGGCGGTGGTGCACGACCGCGGCCTGATCCACCGCGACATCAAGCCCGCCAACCTGCTCTGCCGCGACGCCGATCAGGTGGTGATCAGCGACTTCGGCATCGCCAAGGACCTGCGCGTGGACAGCGAACTGACCCAGGCCGGGGTCGCCGTCGGCAGCCCGGCCTACAGCAGCCCGGAACAGGCGCAATGCCTGCCGGTGGACCGCCGCACCGACCTCTACAGCCTGGGGGTGATCCTGCTGGAGCTGCTGACCGGCCGCAATCCCTACAAGGCCGACAGCTACGCCCAGACCGTCGCCAACCACCTGCACCTGCCGCCGCC
>DASUIM010000326.1:0-1450 GCA_036279775.1 Fluviicoccus sp.
GACATCGATGTCAGCAATCCCTTCCTGTACAAGCAAAAGAAGTGGCAGTCCTACTTCAAGCGCCTGCGGGATGAATGCCCGGTGCATTACCAGAAGAGCAGCCCCTTCGGCCCCTTCTGGTCCGTCACCCGCTATGAAGACATTGTGTTTGTCGACAAGAACCACGAGCTGTTCTCGGCCGAACCGGCCATCATCATAGGCCAGCCTCCTGAAGGCTTGCCGGCGGAAATGTTCATCGCCATGGACCCGCCCAAGCACGACAAGCAACGGCAGGCCGTGCAGGACGTGGTGGCGCCCAAGAACCTGAAGGAACTGGAATCGCTGATCCGCTCCCGCACCCAGAACGTGCTGGACGAACTGCCGCTCGATAAGCCCTTCGACTGGGTGCAGAACGTGTCCATCGAACTGACCACGCGCATGCTGGCCACCCTGTTCGATTTCCCCTATGAGCAGCGCCACAAGCTGGTCTACTGGTCCGACATCATTGCCGGCAGCCCGCAGGCGACCGGCGGTCCGGGTAACAGCAACGACGAGTTCTATCGCGCCGCGATCGACATGACCAAGCAGTTCTCGGAGCTGTGGCACCAGAAGGCCGCGCAGAAAGCCGCGGGCGTGCCGATGGGCTACGACGTGATGAGCATGCTGGTCTATTCCAAGGACACCGAGGACCTGATCAAGAAACCCATGGAATTCATGGGCAACCTGGCCTTGCTGATTGTCGGCGGCAACGACACCACCCGTAACTCCATGTCCGGCGGCGTGTATGCGCTGAACCTGTTCCCCAACGAGTTCATCAAGCTGAAGGAAAAGCCCAGCCTGATTCCCAACATGGTCTCCGAGATCATCCGCTGGCAGACTCCGCTGGCGTACATGCGCCGCATTGCCAAGCAGGACGTCGAATTGAACGGCCAGCTGATCAAAAAGGGCGACAAGGTGGTGATGTGGTATGTCTCGGGCAACCGCGATGAACGCGCCATTGAGCAGCCGGATGAATTCATCATTGACCGCAAGGGCGCGCGCAACCACCTGTCCTTCGGCTTTGGCGTGCATCGCTGCATGGGCAATCGCCTGGCGGAACTGCAGTTGAAAATCCTGTGGGAAGAACTGCTGGCCCGTTTCGAGAACATCGAAGTGCTGGGCGAACCGGAAATCGTGCAGTCCAACTTTGTGAGGGGCTACGGCAAGATGATGGTCAAGCTCACCCCCAAGACTGCAGGCTGATTTGCCATGACCCCGAAAACCGCCGTGATCATTGGCGCCAGTCATGCCGCCGCCCAGCTGACCGCCAGCCTCCGTCAGGAAGGCTGGGACGGGGAGATTGTGGTGGTGGGTGACGAGGGCTATCTGCCGTACCAGCATCCGCCGCTGTCCAAGACATTCCTGTCGGGCGACAAGACCGTGGAAGACCTGTATATCCGGCCTGCCGCGTTCTATGACAAGAACAACATCC
>DASUIM010000327.1:0-2046 GCA_036279775.1 Fluviicoccus sp.
AACACCAAGGCGGCGGGCGGCAACGAGCTGGCCATGTTCAACCTCTACAAGGCGAACGACGGCACGCTCTCCATCGAGGGGCTGAACATCAGCGGCGCCACCCAGACCAGCTTCTATGGCACCAAGCAGGGCAGTGGCGGCAACACCGGCCCGGTCACGGTCAGCGGTTTTACACCAACCAGCGGCGCGGCCGGCGCCACGGTAACCATCAACGGTTCCGGCTTTGATGCCGACATGTTCCACATGGTTGTCAAATTTGATGTCAATGTTGCAGCGGAAATTGTCAGCAGCTCGGCGACGCAACTGGTGGTCAAGGTACCCGCAGGCGCGGTCTCCGGTCCCATTACCGTGACCAACAGCATGACCAATTCCACCCAGGCCTCCACCAACAGCTTTACGGTACAGCCTTCGACAGGCGGCGGCAGTGACTGGACGCAACGCACCTTGCCCGGTGACTTTGTCTACAATTCGGTTGCCTTCGGCAACGGCACCTTTGTGGCCGTCGGTTCCGGAAAGGGCATCTTGAGTTCAACGGATGGGGTTTCCTGGACAACCCGCAACACCGCCAATGCCGACCTGCCGGAAATCATGTCGGTGACCTATGACGGCTCACAATTCGTGATGGTCGGCAGCTACGATTTCCTGCACCCATCGACGCCACCGCTGATTGCCACGTCGCCGGATGGCGCGACCTGGACAACCCGCAGCTGGACACCTTCTCCGACCATTCCTGAAACCCGCCTGAACGACATCACCGCCGCGGGCGGAAAGCTGACGGCGGTCGGAGCCAATGGCACAATTATTGTCTCCACCGATGGCGGTTTGACCTGGACAGGCGAAACCCAGCCAAATAACAACACGACCTATATCAGCCAGTTTAACGGCGTGGCCTCCAACGGAACGGTCAGTGTGGCTGTCGGGCGCAACAGCGCTTTCCATGGCGGCATCATCCGCAATGACGGCACGGGCTGGGCACCCCAGCTGAGTGACCTGACCGACTTCCTGCCCCGGGACGTCATCTGGACCGGCACGCAGTTCGTGGCCGTGGGTGGCGATAGCGGCAACTTCGGCGCCAATGCCATGACCATGACTTCGCCCGATGGAGCCACATGGACCCGGCATGCGGTTGCAACAGCGCCCGCCGGGTTTGTCTTCCGGTCTGTCGTCTGGGACGGCACAAAACTGTATGCCGTGGGTGGTAACGGGCAGTCCAGCCGCATGATCATGTCGTCCACGGACGGAGCTACCTGGGTTCTGGAACATCAATCCTCGGTAACCGGGATGGGCGACCTTTCGGGCGTTGCCGCCTCGTCCACCGGCATCGTTGCTATCGGTGCAACCAAATCCGTCACCAAACCCTGACAGATGCCGGAAAATCCGGGCGGCCTTCGGGCCGCCTTTTTTTTCAGCTCCCCGCCGACATTATTTGTCACACTCTGATTGTGGGATTTGCTCATCGATCAACCGCATCCCCATGCACAAACCCATCAGAATTCGCTAACGTTCAGATACCCCCCCCACGGTGGGGAATCCGGAAACCTGATCCCGGCATTAGAATCCGATAACCGTCAGTTCCGGGAAAAGTCCCGGGAATCTCAAACAAGCATCCCGAGGATGAATATGGACATGCTGAAAACACGCTCGCTTGCACTCCCTCTGGCCATCATGGCCGTCACTCTCGGCCTTACGGCTTGTAACGGCAACGATAATGACGAAGCGGCCGTCACCAGCAAAACCCTGATTGTCACACCGTCGCTGGGCCGCATATCCAACGCCCGGGTCGTGCTGCGCAACTCCGTCACCCACGCTGAAATCGGCAGCCAGGCCCTGATCAACGGCCAGGCCACCTTCCAGGTGCCGGCCTCGGTCAACGCCGTGCTGGCGGAAGTGGTCCCCGAAACCGGCGCCACCTATTTCGACGAAGGCACCGGCAGCAACCAGCCCCTGCCCGCGGGCACCCAGTTGCGCGCCGCCTTCACCCTGACCGCACCCAGCAGCAATGTCGGCGTCACCGCCCTGACCGAAGCGGCCGTGCAGCGCGCCGAA
>DASUIM010000328.1:0-1740 GCA_036279775.1 Fluviicoccus sp.
ACCGCTGCCGCTGCCCGCCTACGAAATGGTGATCAAGGCCTCGCACAGCTTCAACCTGCTGGACGCCCGCCGCGCCATCTCCGTCACCGCCCGCCAGCAGTACATCCTGCGCGTGCGGCAACTGGCGCGCGCCGTGGCGCAGAGCTACCTGCACGCCCGCGCCCGCCTGGGCTTCCCGATGGCCCCCGCCGAGCTGCGGGATGAAGTATTGGCGAAACTGGCCGCGGAGGCTGCACAATGACCACTCAACCGTTCCTGGTGGAACTGGGCTGCGAAGAACTGCCCCCGAAATCCCTGAAGACGCTGGCCGACAACTTCCTGGCCGGAATCGAAAACGGCCTGAAGCAGGCCGGTCTGAACTACACCCACGCACGCCACTTCGCCGCACCGCGCCGATTGGCGGTGAGCATCCAGGGCCTGGAAACCCGCCAGCCCGACCGCACGCTGAACGTGGACGGCCCGCCCGTGAAGGCCGCGTTTGACGCCAACGGCAATCCGACGCAAGCCGCGCTGGGCTTCGCCAAGAAGAACGGCGTCGACATCAGCGAGATCGACCGCAGCGGCGAGAAGCTGCGCTACAGCAAGTCCATCGCCGGTGCCGACGCGGTGACGCTGCTGCCCGGCATCGTCCAGGCCGCGCTCGACGCGCTGCCGATCGCCAAGCGCATGCGCTGGGCGGCTTCCAAGGTGGAATTCGTGCGCCCGACGCAGTGGCTGGTGATGCTACTCGGCAACTCGGTGGTGCCCTGCACCATTCTTGGTCAAACCGCTGGCAACGAGAGTCGCGGCCACCGCTTCATGACCAACAACGAAATTTTCACCGTCAAGAACCTCGGCAATTATCCCGCCGGGCTGGAACACGGCTACGAAACCGCGCTGGAAACCCTGTACGTGATGCCCTGCTTCGCCAAGCGCCGCGCCGCCATCCTGGAAAAGGTGCAGGCGCTGGCCGCGCAGGAAGGCGGCCAGGCCGTGATTCCCGAGGCCTTGCTGGACGAAGTGACCGCGCTGGTGGAATACCCGGTGCCGCTGGTCTGCTCTTTCGAAGAGCGTTTCCTGCACGTGCCGCAGGAAGCCCTGATTTCCACCATGCAGGACAACCAGAAGTATTTCTGTCTGGTCGACGGCAACGGCAAGCTGCTGCCGCGCTTCATCACCGTCGCCAACGTCAAGAGCCCGAACCCGGAATTCATCATCGCCGGTAACGAGAAGGTGGTGCGCCCGCGCCTCACCGACGCCGAGTTCTTCTTCAAGCAGGACAAGAAGGTCAAGCTGGAAAGCCGCAACGAGCGTCTGAAGACGGTGGTCTTCCAGGCCCAGCTCGGCACGGTCTACGAGAAGGCCGAACGCATCAGCGAACTGGCCGCCTTCATCGCCGCGCAGATCGGCGGCGACGTAGCGCTGGCGCAGCGCGCCGGCATCCTGTCGAAGTGCGACCTGGCCTCGGAAATGGTCGGTGAGTTCCCGGAACTGCAGGGCATTGCCGGTTATCACTACGCGCTGCACGACGGCGAAGGCGAGGAAGTGGCGCTGGCGCTGAATGAACAGTACCTGCCGAAATTCGCGGGCGACAGCCTGCCGACCACCAAGGCAGGTCTCAGCGTCGCGCTGGCCGACAAGCTGGACACGCTGGTCGGCATCTTCGGCATCAACCAGCCGCCCACCGGCTCCAAGGACCCGTTCGCGCTGCGCCGCGCCGCCATCGGCCTGCTGCGCATCATCATTGAACAGGAACTGCCG